>JADDQF010000064.1:0-68411 GCA_016781505.1 bacterium | reverse complement strand
GTACCCGGCGAGAGCATCAAGCTGGCCCGCAACCCCGTTGACGGACAGGTGTACATGCTCAACCTGAAGAGTGGCTTGTATCAGGTTGACTTAACAACTGCGCGCTTGGTTAAGCGCGCCGCCACGAACGAGATCGTGGGGAAGGCGACGCCGTCGGGTATGGCGTTTGCGCCAGACGGAACATTGTTCATCGTGGCTAACCAGAAAGTCGGCCCAAACGAAACACAGGCCCTGATTCGCAAAGGCCAGGCTGGGAGTAATGGAGACTTTGCGTGGGTAGATTTCGCGTCAACTGCACCATACCCCATGAGTAACACCTACTTTGACCATCTCTTCAATGGGATCGTCGTCAGCACGGATGGTAAATGGGTAATCGTCAGCAGCGGATCACGTACCGATCATGGCGAAGTGCAAAGCAACGATGGCGCCTTCCCAGAGACGCGCGAGGTAGCTCTCACCGCCAAAATATTTCGCCTTCCGGCCGACGAACAAGACTTAACGTTGCCAAATGACGAAGCTGCCCTGCGTGCTACAGGAATGATTTTTGCTGAGGGGACGCGCAACGCATACGACCTGGAATTCGCACCAAATGGAGATTTGTTCGCAGTGGATAATGGTCCCGACGCTGACTATCCGGATGAACTTAACTGGATACGGCCGGGACAACACTATGGCTTTCCATGGCGCTTCGGGGAGCACGACAACCCGCAGCAGTTTGCGGACTACGACAGCAACCAAGACAAGCGCCTATCGTCAGACTTTGCAGCAGTCCAAGCCAAAACCTATCACAACGATCCTAGCTTTCCGAAACCTCCAGCGGCATTTGTCAGCCCCGTAGCGAATCTAGGACCAGCCGCCGCGCTATACATTGACGACGCTGGAAAGGAGCAGAATGCCGCCGCAGAGGGGAAGCCCCTCTACAGCTTCACGCCGCACCGCTCCCCGCTCGGCCTGGTGTTTCCCGCCCATTCGAAAATGCCAGCGGATCTCCAATCGACAGCGGACGGCTTAAGCGCTTTTATCTTAAGTTGGGGTGCTGCAGGGGGCAGCCTGAGTGATCAGGGCCGGGATTTGCTGCATCTTCAGTTGCGCAAGCAAGGTAATAACTACGAGTCCGTTACAACGGTGATGACGCGCCAGTTCAAAAATCCAATCGATGCGGTGATGATCGAAAACCGGCTGTACGTATTGGAGTATGGTGATGGCACGGCAATCTGGGAACTTACATTCGAATAGCGCAGAGGTTGTGGATGCGTCATGTGCAATAGCAGCCTACACGACTGGTTGAAATTGTATGAACTACAAGCAAGAGCTGCTAACAACACCCGGTTCGCAGCACGTTCAAGACGCTGAGCTTGGCACGCACGTCTTTGACGTCGTGTCCGAAGAGATCAAGCATCGTATCCGCCGGGGCGAATGGCTGCCGGGTACCCGCTTGCCCAGCATAACAAAACTTGCAGCCGAGATGGGAGTTAGTACTGCCTCAGTACGTGAGGCGCTACGCTCGCTCCAGTCGATTGGACTGGTAAAGATCGAACACGGTCGTGGCGTCTTCGTCACAGGTTCCCGCGCGTCCGCCGAGCTTAACGCCCACTTTCACCGGATTTCGCAGGAGGAGATCGTTGCCTTGGCTGAGGCCCGCCGCATTTTGGAGCCCGAGCTGGCCGCGCTCGCGGCTGAGCGTGGTACGGACGAGGAGCTGGCCGAAATTGAACAGCTGGCGAAAACCATGGAGGAAGAGGCCAGGCAAGGCTCGGACTTTGTCGAGCCGGACCTGCAGTTTCATCGCCGCATTACGCAGATTGCCAGGAACCCCGTTCTGTATCAGATCATGGAAAGTTTACAGGATTTGTTCTTGGTGAGCCGCAGGGTTACGTCGCATGAACCGGGTATGACCGCACGGGCTGTGCGTTATCACCTGCTGATTGCCGAAGCACTGCGGGATCGGAACGCGGCTCAGGCGCGACTGTTAATGCTGGCGCACATGAACGATGCGCTCAGCGGCGTGCTGATGGCCGATGCAAAGTCCCTTCATGACGGACATTGACAGGGTTCTACGCCCGCAGCGAGGCGGCCGGCCTTGAGTGAGCGGTGATGCCAGTGGCCAGCCCTAATATCTTCCGTAGTTCCGCCCACAACGTTCGTAGACCATTCGATCTTGCACAGCGCCGCGCATCGGCCGGCGTTGGCGGCAGCAAGTCCTCGAAGCATAGCGCTTTCTTTCATTGTGGCAAAGCCGATCATATCCTCGGCGAGCAGCATCAGGATGAGGAATATGCAGATCAGCGACATCAAGTCCTACCCGATGTGGGTCGGCAATCGCAACCAGTTGGTCGTTAAGGTGGAGACGGATGAAGGTGTCTACGGGTTGGGTGAGTCCGGGCTAAGTGGACGTGAGCTTGCGGTGATGGGGGCGCTTAAGCATTTTCGCGAGTTCCTGATCGGCAAAGATCCACGGCAACGCGGCCGCATCTGGCAAGAGCTGTATCGCAGCCAGTACTTCGAGGGGGGACGGGTCCTTCTGGCAGCGCAGAGCGCCATCGACATCGCATTGCACGATATCGTCGGCAAGACACTTGGAGTACCGGTGTACCAATTGCTGGGTGGGAAGCACCGCGACACGATTCCGTGCTTTGCCACGGCCGGGGGCAGCACCGGGGAGCACCTGCTGGAAAGCGTCCAGCTCTTGTGGTCGCATGGCTGGCGCGTGATTCGAGCCATGCCGTTGTCGCCCGCTCCATTGGACACGCCCGACATATGGGAGCCGCGCGAAAGCATTGGGTACACAGCAAAGTGGCTGGTCAAAGTACGTGAGGCGCTCGGTGGCGAACTGACCCTTGGGATTGACTATCACCATCGCTTATCCATCGCCGAAACCGCCTCGTTCTGCCAGCGGCTACCCACGGGTACGCTCGACTTTCTGGAAGAGCCGATTCGCGACGAAACGCCCGAAGCTTATGCCGCTCTGCGACGGCTCACGCAGGTTCCTTTCGCCGTGGGCGAAGAGTTCTGCAGTAAATGGCAGTTCCTGCCGTACATCGAGCGCCACTTAACCGACTTTGCGCGCCTGGACATCTGCAATGTGGGAGGTTTTACAGAGGCAATGAAAGTAGCCGGCTGGGCAGAGGCGCACTACATCGATCTGATGCCGCACAATCCGCTCGGGCCAATCTGTACGGCCGCCACCATTCAATTTGCCGCCGCCGTTCCAAACTTTGCTTGGCAGGAAGTGCGGGTGACGCAGAGTGAGAATCTGTACTACGGCCAATCCGGGCTCAATGATGCGGACCTGCTTTTTCCGGTGCAGCCGCGTTTGCTGAACAATGTTTTTGTTGTGCCCGACACGCCCGGGCTGGGCGTGGAGTTTGATGAACAGCTCGCTCAGTCACATACTTGGCAATTTTGGGAAGCGCCACATTGGCGCCGCCGCGATGGCTCGGTGACGAACTGGTAACTGAACGGCATGTGGCGCAAGGCCGGCGTATGCCTGGGCGCGCTTTGAACGAGCCGCTGGTTGTGACGAGGGGCTGTACACCTACCGCGTTGTCCCAGGTGCTACGTGTTATGCTCAGCGAGCGAAGAGATCTTCCCGGCGTAGGCGGAGCATCCCCAGGCGCTCAGAAACGTCCTTGCGACATGGCCGTTTCCCGTTCATCGCGATTATGGGAGCAGGAATATTACCCCAAAGGAACAGTTGCGTATGACCATTCGCTCGTCCTTGCAGTTTGCCCTGGTTGGCTGGCTGGCCGGTCTTTGCGCCACGTTGGGAATTGGGTTCGTCATCTTTCCGGCCTTAATGGGCAATCCTCCCGCTTTAGGCCTGGGCGCTCAGTTACTTATCCTTGGGGCTGTGCTGCTGCTTGTAACTCCGGCAGCCTTGATCGGCGGTCTAATCGGTGGGCGCTTGCCTCAAGAAGGAGGAAAAAGCGGACAACTCGTGATGGCAGGCATCCTTGGGGTGATGGCTGCCCTTCCATTTAGCTGCGTAGGCTTCTGGTATTCCGGGTGGTAGATGCCAAGCGACCGTCGGAATGGTGGCGCCCAAGGCACTGCGGAATCCTCATGCCACACGTACGACGACCGGACCTTCGCGACATCGATTGATCAGCCTCCGCAGGCTGCTGGTAGAGTCTGGCCAAAACCAAGATGAAGGAGCACAGCGAACTTGCCTCGCTGCAGGAGTCCCGTTCCCCGTGAAGGCGCTTGCGCCGATCCGGCATACCCGTTTCGCAGCGGCTACAAGCTCGGTTCGCGCCCGTGCTGGTCATCAACGGTATGGCGGGCCTGGTCTTCGAAGACAGCATCAGTTGCACCCCAGCTGCCAGGCACCAGCCCACTCGTCAACGCGCCAATCGACGTACTGATCGGCCCAGCGTCGCCCTCGGACTCCAACTCGCGCGCTGGGGTGGGACCGCCCCGCTCCTCCTGTTCGCGCAACCACGGGTTGGCGCTATGGCGGAATACGCCATGCACAATCGATTCCCAAGCGTCGTCAGAGCGAACGGCAACCAGCCCGCCGCCACGACGTAGCTCAGCCACATACGTTCGAGCTTGATCCTCGGGTACACCAATGTGCATCAGGGCGCTACCAAGGCCGCCATTGGCCGTCCCACTGTTATGTTCGGTGAGCGCGGTGACGAGGTGGCCGCCGGCAACCACGGGGCCAATGTCGGGGAGCGTCAGCGTGGTAGCGTCGGCGAGCGAGTGGACGAAGTCGCTAGGCCGAATGCGCTCCTCTGCGTCATTATCCTCTGCGGTACCAGTCTGCGGCTCAACACCAGCTGATTGCGTCCGCTCACTGTTGGCAGTGCCAATAACAACACTGATATTCTGCCGCGGGATGCCGCTGGTGAGCAGATCCAGCATTGCCTGTCGCGCTTGACTCACACTTGCAAACCAACCGACAATTGTTGACATCGCAGGCCTCCTTCCGCCGCATTGAGCAGCATTACAGCACTCCTCATGCCATAATGCAGGGCCCTACCTGATTGCACAGCGATACCCTCCCCTGGCTCCATCGACGAGGTACGGCTTGGGCCCGGGCTAAGCTGGAGCGAAGCTGGCACAAAATGTGTCCCGAGGCCCAAGCACTGATGAGGGACAGGTACGTCGCCGCCCTGATCACGCTAGACACGCTGAAACCAACCACGACCCAGCTCTGACGCTTCCCGTCATGAAGCCAAGGGTACGCTGCGGGAAGCGAGCGCTTTGCACCGCAGCCGCGACACAAAAAACCCGCTCACGTACAGGTACTGCAACCAGTTTACCAAGGAGCTTGCTTCCGCCTCGCCGAAGCAGTATCATGCATCACACCTTTTTACCTCAAATCATATTCCTGCCACGTTCGGCCTAACCAAAACAAACTCTGGTTTAGGAGGAAGCACGGATGCGACGGCGCGTACTACTGCCCACGTTCGCTTTGGTTATCCTGAGCGTGTTGTTTTCCATCTTGTGGCGCAGCACGCCGGCCCTTGGAGCAGCGACGTTACCCCCTGACTTCGCCGACACGCTCGTAGCGACAGTTCCTTATCCGACCGCGCTTGCCTTCACTCCGGATGGCCGTCTGCTGATTTCATCGCAAACCGGCGTGCTCCATGTGCATAAGCAGGGAGTTCTGCTCACACCGGCCGCGCTCGATCTTACCGGCAAGCTTTGCAACGGTCGGGAGCGTGGCATTCTCGGCGTCGCGGTTGATCCGGCGTTCGCCACTACGCGGTACATTTATTTGTACTACACCTTCAACAAATTCGGGGTGTGTGAGTACAACACAACCAAGAGCCCCGTCAACCGTGTTTCGCGCTTCACCCTGTCCGACAACAATAGTGTGGATCCCGCAACCGAACGGGTGCTGGTGGATAACATTCCATCGCCCAGTGGCATCCATAACGCCGGCGACCTCCACTTCGGCAAAGATGGCTTGCTTTACATCAGCATTGGCGATGGCGGCTGCGATTACCTGGATAAAACGCAGTGCGCGGGCAACAACGACGCGGCCCGCGATCAGCATATCCTTCTGGGCAAGATTCTGCGCATCACCAAAGACGGCGCGATTCCTTCAACCAATCCGTTTCAAGGCACAGATAGCGCTCGCTGCAATACGACTGGCCGCACTGACACGGGCAAGAAGTGCCAAGAAACGTTTGCCTGGGGCCTGCGCAATCCTTTCCGCATGGCGTTCGATCCCAACAGTGCCGGCACCCGCTTTTTCGTCAACGATGTCGGGCAAAATTTGTGGGAGGAGATCAATCTCGGACAGGCGGGCGCGGACTATGGCTGGAACGTACGGGAAGGCTTGTGTGTTAACGGCTCGACGAGCAATTGTGGTACGCCACCCGCGGGCATGACTAACCCAAGCTACACCTATGGTCACAACGCGGGGTGTGAGTCGATTACGGGTGGCGCATTCGTGCCGAACGGAGTCTGGCCTGCGGATTACGACAACACCTACCTGTACGGCGACTACGTCTGCGGCAAAATCTTTAAGCTCGCGGCCAAAGCCGGCGGCGGCTACACGGCGGCTGAGTTCGTGACCGGCCTGGGATCGAGCAGCGCCGTCACGATGATCTTTGGGCCCCACACCACCACCAAAGCGCTCTATTACACTACCTATGCGAACGGCGGAGAGGTGCGGCGCATTGCCTACACCGGGACGGATAATCGTGCACCCGTTGCGGTTGCCGCCGCCAATCCAACCACTGGTCCCGCTCCATTGACCGTCTCGTTCGATGGCAGCGGCAGCAGCGATCCCGATGGTGATCCGCTGACCTATGAGTGGGATTTTGGAGACGGTTCGGCCAGGGTCGCCAGCGCCAAGACCACGCATACCTATGCAAGTGGGGGCACTTTCACCGCAACGCTGCGGGTGCGCGACGACCAAGGTACGACTGCTGCGGCGACCGTCCGCATTAATGTAGGCAACACGCCCCCGACGCCGACGATTACCGCTCCAACGGCAAGCACGCGCTTCCGTGCCGGTCAAACAATCACGTTGCAAGGCAGCGCGAGCGACGCCCAGGATGGCACCCTGCCGGACTCGAGCCTGAGCTGGACGGTGCTGCTGCATCATGATACCCACACCCATCCCTTTCTCGGGCCAACAATCGGCAACAACGTTACATTCACGGCACCGGGACCGGAAGATCTAGCGGCAACCAAGAACAGCTATCTTGAGATTCAGCTTACAGCCACGGACTCGAAGGGCTTATCGAGTGTCGTCAAGCAAGACTTGCTGCCGAAGCAGGTTGACGTTGCGTTTGCAACAAACCCAACAGGCTTGAAGCTTGAGGTGAATGGAACGAAGCTGACCGCGCCGACCACGCTGACGTCGTGGGAGGGCTACCCCCTCAACGTCAACGCCCCTGCCCAGACCGATACTTTGGACCGCACCTACGTATTTGCTGGTTGGTCCGATGGAGGTGCTGCCGCGCACAAGATTATCACCCCGTCGTCTGCCGCCACCTACACCGCCAGGTACACGGCGATTGGTACCGGCACCGGCTTGACCGGACGCTACTACGACAACATGGACTTTACCAGCCTCAAGCTAACGCGGACCGACCCCACCGTCAACTTCAACTGGGGCAGTGGGTCGCCCAGCGAGAGCATCGGCGTGGACAGCTTCTCGGTGCGCTGGCAGGGCTATGTCGTGCCGCGCTACACCGAAACCTACACCTTCTACACCACCAACGACGACGGCGCGCGGCTGTGGGTCAACGGCCAGCAGGTGGTCAACGACTGGACCAGCCACGCCGCCCGCGAGAACCAGGGTCAGATCACCCTCACTGCTGGCCAGAAGTACACCATCAAGCTCGAATACTATGAGCAGAGCAGCGGCGCTGTCGCCCGCTTGGCCTGGTCCAGCCCCAGCCAAGCCAAGGAAATCATCCCCGCCAGCCGGCTTTACCCGGCTAACGGCTTGACCGGACGCTACTACGACAACATGGACTTTACCAGCCTCAAGCTGACGCGGACCGACCCGACCGTCAACTTCAACTGGGGCAGTGGGTCGCCCAACGCGAGCATCGGCGTGGACAGCTTCTCGGTGCGCTGGCAGGGCTATGTCGTGCCGCGCTACACCGAAACCTACACCTTCTACACCACCAACGACGACGGCGCGCGGCTGTGGGTCAACGGCCAGCAGGTGGTCAACGACTGGACCAGCCACGCCGCCCGCGAGAACCAGGGTCAGATCACCCTCACTGCTGGCCAGAAGTACACCATCAAGCTCGAATACTATGAGCAGAGCAGCGGCGCTGTCGCCCGCTTGGCCTGGTCCAGCCCCAGCCAAGCCAAGGAAATCATCCCCGCCAGCCGGCTTTTGCCGCCAAACTGATTGGAACAATGCTACGACGGAATCGCTGCGCCCTGCACACCATTGGCACAGTGCAGCGGTGCTTCACATGAGGAGAGGGTTTATGCCAGCATATGTGATCGTTGAGATCGAGGTTACCGATCCCGAAGGCTACGCCGCCTACCGCGAGCTCGCACCGCCAATTGTGGCGGCTCACGGCGGCAAGTACATCGTGCGGGGTGGAGAGCTCACGGTACTCGAAGGCGATTGGCAACCCCAGCGCCTGGTTGTGCTCGAATTTCCCAGCGTCGAGCAGGCCAAAGCGTGGTGGTCATCCGCGGAATACGCCGGTCCCAAGCAGATGCGCCAGCAAACCACCCGTTCACGCATGATCGTTGTCGAGGGCTTGTGATCTTCAGCCGACGCCCTGCACAAGCTAACGTAATGCATGGCGTTGGCGCGCCAGCAACGGAGAGCCTTCGTGCAGCATCCGCGGTCTCCATTTGGAAACAGCACCGGCAAACCAAAATTCGTGGCTTCGCCTTTGCAGTGGGCTCCCTCGTACGTGTATAAGCCAGCAAATATGGGCTTACCACCAGTCGTGGAGGCGAGCAGGTGGATGCCCAGCCCAGGTGCTGATGCAACAGTGGAGTAACCGATGAGCATCGCTACACGGCAACCATCCCAACGGCGAGCGCCCGGCCCGCCGGGCAACTTTATCTTTGGCAATTTGCCCGATCTGCGGCGCGATCCCCTGCACTTCTACCCCGAGATGTGCGCGCGCTACGGTGACGTCGTGCGCTTTCGCGGGTTGGGCTCGTTCGTCTGGTTTTTGATCAGCCATCCCGACGACATCGAGCGCGTGCTGAAGAGCAAGCAGTATCCCAAGGGGATGTTTATCCAAAACATCAAAATGCTGGTCGGCAATGGCTTGGTAACCAGTGAGGGCGACTTTTGGCGCAAGCAGCGCCGCCTGGCACAGCCCGCCTTTCATCGCCAGCGCCTCGAAAGTCTGGCCACCATGATGACCGGCGCGGCCGAAACATTGGCGGAGCAGTGGCAGCCGCGGGTGGCGCATGGTCAGCCCCTGGATGTTGCAAACGAAATGATGCGCCTCACGCTGCAAATTGTTGGACGCGCCCTCTTCAGTGTCGATATCAGTGGCGCAGCCGACAAAGTCGGCGCGGCCGTCACAGTTGCGCTGGATCATATTAATTATCGGTCGCTGCAGCCGTTGGCGTTGCCCGAGCGCATTCCAACGCCCCATAATCGCCGCTTCCTGCGCGCGCGGCAAACCATCGATACGCTGGTCGATGGGATCATCGCGGAGCGCCGCCGGAGCGCAGCGCATGGCCCGGATGATCGCGGCGACCTGCTGTCGATGTTGCTGGCCGCCCGCGATGAAGAGACCGGCGTCGGCATGAGCAGCGAGCAGCTGCGCGACGAGGTAAAAACGATTATCCTGGCCGGTCACGAGACAACTGCCGTTACCCTGCCCTGGGCCTGGTACCTGCTCGCTCATCACCCCGAGATCGAGCAGCATCTGCATGACGAGCTGGCCGGCGTGCTGGGTGGACGGACGCCGGGCCTGGACGATCTTCCGCGCTTGCCCTACACCCGCATGGTGGTTGACGAGGTTTTGCGGCTCTACCCCCCGGCCTGGGCCGTTGCGCGGCAGACCATGGTGGACGACCATATTCAGGGCTATCATATTCCGGCGAAATCGCCGGTCGTGATGTCCCAATATGTGACACACCGCCATCCTGAATTCTGGGATAAGCCGAACGCATTTGTTCCTGAGCGCTTTGGGAACGGCGCCGAGCAACGACCGCGCTTTGCGTACTTTCCCTTTGGCGGCGGCCCTCGCATCTGTATTGGCAATAGCTTCGCCCTGATGGAGGCGCAGCTGCTGCTGGCCACGCTTGCCCAGCGCTATGATTTCAGGCTTGTGCCGCAGCATCCGGTGGTGCCGGAACCCACCGTTACCCTGCGCCCAAAATATGGCATCCGTATGATGTTGCGGCCACGTCAGGCTGCCTAACATGTCCATTTCGCTTCCACCTGTGGCCTGCGGTAAGCTATAACTACGGCAAGGCCAGGCAGTGTGGTTTCACCCGCAAGGAGCAGTGCCGCATGAGTGAGTGGCTCGACAGCTTTACCAAAATCGCCAGCAGCATTGAAAAACGCTTTGACCTCATCAAGTTTGGGGTAAAGGTCCGCAGTGGCTGGCTGGATCCTGTTCAAATTCAGCCGTATCGCGGCCATGGCACGCCCGAGCGCTTGTTTCTCAAAGGACGAGTGCTGGAATACAAGGGCATTACGAGCGCCACTGATGCCGACAGCATGTGGCAAAATTTGCTCAACATGTACCGGCGCTTCGACAGCGACGAAATCCCGGGCGCACGGTTGCTTGTCCGCTTTGGCGACCAGCAGTTTGAGGCCAAGACCGACCACGAAGGCTACTTCGATATCGTCGTCGAGCCCGCTGCGCCCCTGCAGCTCAAGCGTGTTTGGCACGAAATTCAGCTCACGTTGATCGAGCCCAAGCCGGCGTCGCAGGGGCGCGAGCGTGTTGTCGGGCACGTGCTGGTGCCGCCGCCCAAGTCCGAGTTTGGCGTGATCAGCGACATCGACGACACGATTGTGCTTACCGGAGCGACCGATCCGCTAACCATGGCCCGCATCGTCGTGCTGAATAATCCGCACACCCGGCTGCCGTTCGAAGGAGTGGCGGCGTTTTATCAGGCGCTGCGCAAAGGCGGCGATGGCGCTGGCTACAATCCGATCTTTTATGTGTCCAGCAGTCCGTGGAACCTGTACGACCTGTTGATCGATTTCCTGAACATCAACGGCATTCCAATCGGCCCGTTGTTTCTGCGCGATGTCGGCCTGGAACAAGATCGACTGATTAAGTCCGACCATCACGAGCACAAGCTTAAGCAGATCCGCACCATTCTCGACACGCACGCCGATCTGCCGTTTGTGTTGATTGGCGACAGTGGCCAGGAAGATCCGGAAATTTATCGCGAGGTTTTGCGTGAGTATCCCGACCGCATCCGGGCGATCTATATCCGTGATGTGTCGGTCGCAGAGCGTGAGACATCCGTGAACAAGATCATCGAGGAAATTCGCGATACCGGCGTCGAGATGGTGCTGGTGGCCGATACCGTCGCCGCGGCCGAGCACGCCGCACGCAAAGGCTTTATCACGGCTGATGCGCTGCCAGACATTCGGGCCGAAAAGCGCAAGGACGAGCAAGCGCCAACCATTGCCGAGCAGATACCGGTGATTGCGGCAGTTACCGACGCTACAACGACGTCCGAGGCCAAGTCGACGCAGCCCTGACGGGACACGCCAAGCCCTCACCCCTGCTCCGCTCCCTCCCCGCCACACAGAAGCCGGGTGCGGCGGGGAGGCTGGTGGCGCGCAGGGGGCCTTGCCTTCCGCAGTGGACGCCCGCTGTGTAGCCGGGGGCTTCACCCGCAAGCGGGTACCCGCCTCGGCTCTGGCACACTTCCTGCGCACCTGGTGCCCGTGGAAAGGATGCACTATGCCCAAAGCGCGTGAGCTTATTCTGTCGACTTCGCGTGGCAAACCGGATCTGAAGCTCGGCTCGATCTTCTTCATCGGCACGGCCACAACGTTGATCCGGTACGGCGGCTTCACGATCCTGACCGATCCGAACTTTTTGCATCGCCATGAGCGCGTGCGGCTGGGCTATGGCCTGCGCTCCAAGCGCCTCACCGATCCGGCCCTTGATATCGAAGAGCTACCACCGGTCGATCTTGTCGTCCTGTCCCACTACCACGAGGATCATTTTGATCGGGTGGCCGAACAAAAGCTCGACAAATGGCTGCCCATTGTCACGACCAAGCACGCAGCGGCCGCGCTCACCAAGCAGGGCTTCCAGGCAACCTATCCCGTCAACACCTGGGAATCCCAAACATTCGTCAAGGGCTCGGTCCGGCTGCGCGTCACGTCGATGCCGGGCGAACACGGTCCCGGCATCATCTCCCGGCTCTTGCCGCCGGTCATGGGCAGCGTGCTCGACTTCGAGACAACCAACGGCGCTCCATTGCTGCGGCTCTATATCACCGGCGATACGCTGATCCACCGCAAGCTCAAACAGATTCCGAAGCGCTATCCCAACATCGACCTAGCCCTGCTGCACCTCGGCGGTACGCGCGCCCTGGGCATTCTGGTCACCATGGACGACAAGCAGGGTGTGGAAGCGATCAGGATCATCAATCCCACCCTGGCTATCCCGATCCACTACAACGATTACACCGTTTTCAAGTCGCCTTTGTCCGATTTTCAGCGCTCCGTGCGGGAGGCTGGCCTGGAAGATCGCGTCCGCTACCTGAGCCACGGCGAGACCTACACCTTCCAGGTACCCCAAAGCCGTATCCGTCAAAAATAAGCAGCGACGGCATCTTTGCCGTCCCAAACACTCTTCCAGGTGGCGCAGCGCCCGGCTACTCCACCGCCTCAATCGTGCCCTGCTGCTCAACATACTGCAGTTGGTACAGCCGCGCGTAGTAGCCCCGCTGCGCCAGTAATTCCTCGTGCGAGCCGTCTTCCACCACCTGGCCCTTGTGCAGTACGATAATCCGGTCCACGTGGCGAATCGTCGATAGCCGATGCGCGATCACAATGCTGGTGCGGCCTTCGATCAAGCGTTCCAGGCTGGTCTGGATCAGCGCCTCGGTCTCGGTGTCCACACTTGAGGTCGCCTCGTCGAGAACCAGCAGCACCTCGGGATTGAACGCGATCGCCCGCGAAAAGGCCAGCAGTTGCCGCTGCCCCACTGATAAGTTCGCGCCTCGCTCGCGCACCTCATACTCGTACTGTCCCGGCAGCCGTTCGATAAACGGCGCGGCATTCGCAATTTCGGCGGCCCGCCGGATATCGGTATCGCTGATATGCTCGGCGTGCAGCCGGATATTGGACGAGATTGTGCCCGAAAAGCAGACCGGGTCCTGCGGCACGGCGGCTACGTGCCGCCGTAGGTCAGCCTGCGCTACATCCCGGATATCGATGCCGTCCAGCAAAATACTGCCCTGCTGGATATCGTAGAAGCGCGCCAGCAGCGAGATCAGCGAGGTTTTGCCTGCGCCCGTCGCGCCCACTACCGCCACCGCTTGGCCGGCCGGAATGGTGAACGACACATTGCGCAGCACCGGCTCGTCTGGATTGTAGCCAAAGACTACGTTGCGAAACTCGACCTCGCCTTTGACATGGTCCGGCAGCCGAACCGGCTCGGGCCGATCCTTGACCTCTTCGGGCGTGTCCAGAATGCCAAAAACGCGCTCGGCCGATACCATCGCCGCTTGCAGCAGATTGTACTTTTCGGCCAGGTTGCGGATCGGCTGAAACGCGCGCTCGGTGTACTGCACAAATGCCACCAGCATGCCGAGCGTAGCCCAGCCGGCCAGTACGCCCCGCCCACCCCAGTAGAGCAGCAACGCGGTGGCCAGCGCCGCCAAAAAGCCGATGGTCGGAAAAAAGAGCGAAAACGCCACCAGCGACTGAATGTTGGCCGCTCGGTACGACTGATTGAGCTCGTCGAAGCGCTCCAGCGCTCGCTGCTCGCGGTTGAACAGCTGCAACACCAGCACGCCGCTGATGTGCTCGTTGAGATACGCGTTGATCCTGGCCAGCCGCTTGCGAATCTCCCGGTACGCCCGCCGCATAAACTGTTGAAAGATGATGGTCGCCAGCGCCACCAGCGGCAGCACCGTCATGCTGATTAGCGCCAGCCGCCAGTCGAGCACAAACATCGTCACGATGATTGCGCCCAACACGGCGATATCCGTAAACAATGACACCATCGCCTGCGTCAAAAACTCGTTCAGCGCATCCACATCGTTGGTCAAGCGCGTCATCAGGCTGCCGACGGGATTGCGGTCAAAAAAGCCGAGGCTCATGCGCTGAATATGGCCGAAGATGCGCTTCCGCAGATCAACCATGACCTGCTGGCCCACCGTCTGCATCACAAAGGCCTGCGCATAGCGGAAGCCGAAGCTGGCGATGGCGGCCAGCACAAACAGCCAAAAGTAGAGCCATACTCCGCTTGGCCGGCCCTCGGTCAATGGTCCGTCGATCGCTTGTTGTAGCAGATACGGCGGCGCGATCGCGGCCAACGACTCGCCCACCAGCAAGGCCAGGGCAAGCAAGACCCGGCCCCGGTATGGATCGACAAAGGTCCAAAGCCGGCGCATCAGGCGCGCATCGTAAGCTTTGCCCAGCGCTTCGTTTTCATCAAATTGAACGGCCATGAACGCTCCCGTCAGCGATTCAATCCACAACCAGCTGACGCGCTTGCCCTCAATGCTCCAAGCTGCCCACTGCCCAGCCTTATTGCTCGGTCTCCTCCAGCTCGGCCTGCAGCAACTCCCGCTTGTACATTCCGGCATAGCGCCCGTTCAGTTGAACCAGCTCGGCGTGTGTTCCGCGTTCCACAATCGCGCCGTTATGCAGCACCACGATCTGATCCGCATCTTTCACCGTGGCAATCCGTTGGGCAATCAAGATACTGGTGCGCCCTTGCATCACCTTGCGTAAATTGCGCAAAATTTCGGCGGCGGTATGGGTATCGACGCTGGACATGGCGTCGTCCAACACCGTGATGGCAGCTTCCCGCAATACCGCCCGCGCGATTGCGGCCCGCTGCTTTTGCCCGCCTGACAATGTCACACCCCGTTCGCCGATCATGGTGCGCAGGCCACTCGGGAATTGCGGCACGTCGTTCACCAGCTGCGAAACCAGCAGCGCTTCATCCACAGCCGCGTCGTCGGCATCCGGCCGGCCAAAGGTCACGTTCTCATGCAGCGGCACCGAAAACAGAAATGTATCCTGCGGCACGTAGCCGATGCCGCTGCGCAGCGTTTCCAGCGGCCATTCGCGCACATCGAGCCCGTCCACCAACACCTGGCCCTCGGTCGGGTCCTGCACGCGGGCAATTAAGTTCGTCAGCGTCGTCTTGCCGGCCCCGGTCGCGCCCACAACCGCGGTAGTCGAGCCGGTCGGAATCAGCAACGAAACGTTGCGCAGCACCCAGGTATCGCCGTAGCGTACGCCAACGTTGCGAAACTCGACCGCACCGACCACCTTGCCGCGGGGCTGCACTTCGCGGCCGGTTGCAATGGTCGGCGGCCGATGCAGCACTTCCGCGATGCGCGCCATTGACGCGCTGCCCTGCTGCAGGAGGTTGACCGTCCAGCCCAGGGCAATCATTGGCCAGGTCAGCAGTCCCAGATACGCGTTGAAGCGCACAAAATCGCCCAGCGACAAGCGCCCGGTGGCCACCGCCTGGCCACCTACGATCAACACCAGCGCCACCGTCAACGTCAGCAGCAGCGTCATCAAAGGCCATACCAGCGCCGACAACAACACATAGCTGAGGTTGAGCTTTTGGTATTCCCGGTTCGCCTCGCCAAAAACGTTGAGCTCGGCCTCCTCCTGCGCATACGCTTTGATTGTACGAATGCCGCTAAAATTTTCCTGGGCCCGCGTTGAAATGTGGCCAAACTGATCTTGCACCAGCCGGAAACGATCCCGCAGCCGCTCGCCCAGGATCACAAAGGTTGCGCTGATCAGCGGCAGCAAGATGAGTGCGAGCAGACCCAGCTGCAGATCCATCCGCAGCATCAAAACGCCCACAAACAAAAAGGTCAGCCCCGAGCTGACGATGGAGGTCACGCCCGGCCCTAAAAGCTGGCGCACCGCGCTCAAGTCGTTGGTCATGCGCGCCATCAGATCGCCGGTATGGTTGGAGCCATAAAAGCCCTGGTCAAGGCGCAGAAATTGACCGAACAGATCGTTGCGCAGCTCATACTCAATCGCGTAGGAGGAGCCGCCTACCAGCCGACGCATACCAAACTTAAAGATACTATCCATTACCGCAGCCGCCAAAATCAGGCCGCTGTACCGTAACAGCAGGCTTGTGGTCACGCCGCCTGCATTCAATTCTTCCACCGCCTGGCCCAGCAAATAGGGGGGAATGGTGCTAAAACCAGCGCTCAGTGCCGCGACCAATACCCCGATCCCGATCAGCAGCCGATGGCGACGCAGGTAGGGCATGAGCGGCAATAAGTTACGCATACGCCGGCTCCCTCCTTGTTCTGCTCACAACAACCCGAGCTCGTTTGGGCCGATGCACATTGGTACATAGCCTCATGCCATCATACCACGATTGATGGCTGGCTACAGGAAAATAGGCCTATCAAAAAATGCCTGGAGGTCAATGGCCGGCTGGGGCATGAACCGGAAACAGGCAGGGAGCTGGCGAAGCTGTGCTGTGCTGCGCAGCACCGGAGTGATTGCGCTAGCCACAGCGCCACAAACACATGGTTAAACAAAACAACGGCTGGCAGCACACCAGCCGTCATACACTCCGTAGCCGCGCTTAGTCGTCTTGCGTCGATTGAACAGTGGCGACTAACCCACCGAAGCCTTGCCGCAGCGACACCACCAGGTTATCGCCGTTCTTGACCGTAAACTCTCGCTCCAGCGGCGGATTGGCGTTCATTTTGAGCGTGTAGTCGCCCGGCGGCAATTGGAACTGCTCCCCGCCTACAGTTCCCGAAGCGACCTGATTGTTTTCGCTATCCAAAATCTGATAGCTCAAAATGATCGTTTGCCGCAAAGCTTCCACCAGCTGCGCCGCGTTGTTGGCATCAAAGTATAACCCGTTGCCTTGCTCGGCAATCTGCTGCAGATTGGCGCTGGCGGCTGGATCGTTAAGTGCAAAGCCGATCACATGCACTTTGCGTTGGTCCGTGCCCGCCACAAAGTTTGCCGCTTCGGCAACCGGATCGCCGTTGCACGACTCAAGCCCATCCGTTACCAGGATCACCACGGTGCTGCCTTCGGCTGCTTGCAGATCCTCTGCCGCGAGCCGCAGCGACGCGCCCAGGGGTGTTGTCCCGCCCACTGCCGGCTTGATCGTGGAGATGATGTTGAGCAAGCTTTCTTTGTTATACCGGCTCAAGCCCTGAGCAACTTCCAGATCCGAACAATCATTACCACGCCGCCGACCATAGGTGCGCACAACCGTGTAGGCCTGGTCGGAGATGGTATCGGAGTTGATCAGGCTGGCCAGCGCTGCTTGCGCCACCTGCCAGCGCTCGGTCTCCGTGCCTTGAATTTTCGCCAACATACTGCCGGATGCATCGATAATAAATTCGATGTTGGCGGGCGTATTCACAAAGGTACCTTCGGTGGTGATCAGCACCGTGGCCGGAATAATGGGCGCCTCAGTCGGCTCCGGCGTCGGCGCGGTTGTGGGCACAACCGGGCGCGGGTTCGCGGTAGGCGGTGGCGACGGAGTGGGCGTGCTGGTAGCGAGCGCCACAACCGGCGGCGGCGGCGAGGCGTACACGTAATAAAAGCCAAACGCTCCCCCGGCAACCGACAACAGGGCGAAGACCGCCAGCAACGGCACCAACAACGACCGACGTGGTGGCGGCAGCGCGCCTGGTTGAGCGGCGCCTTCGAACTGCAGCTTCAGCTGCGCATCCGCCAGCAGCGCGTCGACGTCGGGATATTGATCGCTGATTGCTTGTAGCTGAGTAAACGATGCTATTGCGCCACGCCAATCCGCGCGGTTAAATTGTTGTAGCCCTTGTGTATATAACTCTTCGGGAGATAGTTGACCGTAAGAAGGCATGCAGCGCTCCGTGATGCTTGGCGACCAAGCCTAAAGCTTATCCTCCGATAACGCCACCGAGCGCCCTGAAAATTCGTGGGACCGCCGGACCGAGGATAACGGCGAACATTGCTGGAAAAATCAGAAAGACCATCGGAAACAAGATTTTGATCGGCACTTTGTTGGCTGCTTCTTGTGCACGTTGGCGTCGGCGAATGCGCATCTCCTGCGATTGGACGTTCAGCACGCGGGCTAAGCTCGTGCCGAGCTCTTCTGAATGGTTAATGGCTGTCACAAAGGAGACAATATCGGGCACCGCCGTGCGCTCACTCAGATGCTCAAGCGCTTCACGCCGCGACATGCCAACACCCACTTCGTAGAGCACGCGGCGAAACTCTTTAGCCAGGTCGTTGTCCCAGCGCGTTACAATCTCGCCGAGCGACTGCTCAAAGCTCAGGCCCGCCTCCACCGCGATCGTCATCATATCGAGCGCATCGGGCATCGAGTTGGTTAGCTCCAGCTGGCGAGTGGCGATTTGCCGAGATAGCCAGATGTCCGGCAGCCGAAACCCAATAAAAACAAACACCAGGCCGATCAGCCAGGTGACCACGGTCATCTCACCGCCGCCGAGATACACATACAGCGCAAAGACGGCGCCCATGATAATGGTGGTCCAGCCTTTGATGCCGATAAAATCAGCGGTCGTGATCCCGCCGGGATTGCCCGCCATCGTGAGCCGCTGTTGCAGGCCCGCGATGCGGTTGTTCGGCAAGATCCAGGCAAACAAGCCGAGCATACGACGCATCAGCGGCCGCAGCACGCGCTGCGAGAACGGCTGCTGCAGCTCTCGCTCCTCGATGGTACCCTGAAAGCTACCGCCGTAAAGCTCCATGCGTTGTTGCATCTCGCCGCTGGTACGCATGTATGCAAGTCCAACAAAGAACAGCAGCACGCTTATGGAAACCAGCACAGAAGCGATAATGATCATCATAGGTCGGTCCTACGTACGTCGCCGATCTGGACGCCGGCAGCGGGATTAGATTTTGATATCAACAATCTTGCGAATGGCCAGAAATCCGAGCACCGTCATCACCGTAGCGCCAATTGGAATGCACAAAAAGACATTCCACTGGAACATCTCCAACATGTATTGAGGATTGATGCTCAGCAGAATCAACCCCAGGATCGGCGGCATCGCGCCCAGCACATAGCTGGCGTAGCGCTGTTGTGCGGTGATCACCTGCACCTCACGCCGAAGCCGTACCCGCTCCCGAATCGTGGTACTAACCGTTTCCAGCACCTGCGATAAATTGCCACCGACCCGACTGTGAATCTTGAAGACGCTCACGATCATGTCCAGATCGGGGCTCTTGATGCGGCGCACCAGGCCATCCAGTGCCTCGTGCAGTGCCACGCCCAGCTGTACCTCCTGGCCCAGCCGCTTGAATTCAGTCGCGGTGGGCTCGGGCGCTTCCTTGGCCACGTTCAGCAGCGACTGCTGTAAGCTAAAGCCGGCCCGCAAACCACTCACGATCAAGGCCAAGGTATCCGGCAACTGCTGGGCAAAATCCGCACTGCGCTTCGCTTCCCGTTGGCGCAGCCAAAGGTCCGGGACAAAGAAAAAGACGGCACCCAGGAACAGGCCGCCGATCAGCTGGCCGGTGAAGAGCCAGAGCAGGATCAAGGGCGTGAGCAGTAGCGCCAGCTTGATCAGCATATATTCAAGCACGGTCAGCTTGACATCAGCCCGCGCTAACGCCGCTGCGATGCTGCCGGTAAAGCCGCGCTCGTTAAGATACGAGTTGACGCGCTCGCCAAGGCGAGCCTGGTCATCCAGGCTCGCGTTGAACATCGTGTTCATCGTCGCGTACGCGTCCAGGCGATCGTCGACCTCGGAGCTGGCTGTGATCAGGCTATTCAAGCCCAGGATCGACAAGAAGATAGCTAAACCAGCTAAAACCGCCGCCCCGACATACATCATGTCCATAGTTCCTGCTCCCCTCGGCGCGAGATTGTACTGACCCGCACGGGCCTCCGCGCCGGCCGATGCTCTTAGCGGCCTACCGGCATGAAGCCAAAGGTTGTCACCGGCAGATTAATATCAAAGCGCTTCAGCTGATCGAGCAGACGCGGTCGAATACCGGTGGGCATCATACGGCCCTTCACCCGGCTGCCGTCCATGCCTTCCTGCCGGAAAACAAAAATGTCCGACATCGTGACTACGTCACCTTCCATGCCGGTTACTTCACAGATCTTGCTGACCCGACGCGAACCATCCATAAACCGGTCCACATGCACGATAACGTTGATGGCGGAGGAGATTTGCTCACGGATCGCGCGCACCGGCAGATCCATGCCCGACATCAGCACCATCGTTTCCAAACGTCCAATGGCGTCCCGCGGGTTGTTGGCGTGGATCGTGGTCATCGACCCGTCGTGACCGGTGTTCATCGCCTGAAGCATGTCCAGGGTTTCACCGCTGCGGCACTCGCCCACCACTACGCGGTTGGGCCGCATACGCAGCGAGTTAACCACCAGATCCCGAATGGTGATCTCGTTTTTGCCTTCGATATTGGCTGGCCGCGACTCGAGCGTGACGACATGGCGCTGCTGGAGCTGCAGCTCGGCCGCGTTTTCGATGGTCACAATCCGCTCATTGTCGGGAATAAAGCTCGACAACACGTTGAGCAGGGTCGTCTTGCCCGCACCGGTACCACCGGTAACGACAACGTTCATGCGGCCCTTCACGCAAGCCTGCAAGAACTCCATTGCCTCCGGGGAGACCGCGCCATTGCGGACAAAATCTTCGGCGGTCAGTGGGGTGGATGCAAATTTACGGATCGTGATGGTCGGACCGTTGAGCGCGATCGGCGGGATCACGATGTTGACCCGCGAGCCGTCGGGCAGGCGCGCATCCACCATCGGGGTCGACTCACTGATCCGGCGACCAAGCGGCGCAACAATGCGGTCGATCACCCGGCGGACATGCCCATCGTCGTTGAAGCGCATCGAGGACTCTTGCAGCACGCCTTCGCGCTCCACAAAAACCTCGTGCGGACCGTTGACCATGATTTCGCTGATCGACTCGTCGGCCAGCAGCTCTTCCAACGGGCCGAGGCCAATCACCTCGGCCTGAACCATCCGCTGCAGCCGCATACGCTCACGCTCAGGAATGACCGAGTTATCTTCTTCCAGCACGGCATTAACCGCGTTGGCAATATGCCGCTGAAGGCGCTCCGTATCGCGCACCTCCTGCTCGAAGCGGGCCTCGATCTGCTTGAGCAGACGCTCCTGCACCCGGCCGACGAGCGCGCGCTGCTCTTCGGTGATGCTGCTCACCTCGGGCTGCTGGGCAGCGCGCTTCAACAATGGCGGCAATGCCGCCGGAGCATCTGGTTGAACATCTTGATGACCGTTGGATGGTCGCATCCGAAAGCGCGGCATATCGTTAGCTCCTGATCGCTCACTACTCGGCTATGGGCCGTGATCCACATCTACACATTGTTGCTTAGCTGCCCGACTTGCGTAAACCAAGCCGCCACTTAGCCTTGACCGGCTTTGGCTCAGCCAAGGTTGGCAGCGCCGCCCCGGCCGGTCCTTGCGATATCGTCTCGACAGTATCGCCCGCTACCCAGGCCGCCAGCTTAAGGAAGCTTTGCGCTACCCAGCTTTGCGGATGGCTTTGCACCACGGGAATACCCTTGTTAGCGGCATAGGTCACGGCCGGGCCATCACTGGGCAGATTCGCCTGCACCGGATGCCGCAAATGCTGCTGAATATCTTGCAAGGTCACGCCTTTGACACTGGGAAAGCGGTTCAGCACCAGTGCAACGTGATCCTTATGCACACCATGACGGGTAAAATATTCGAGCGCCTGCTTGGAGTTTTTCAGGGCGGGAATTTCGGGGGTGGTGACCAGCAGCACTTGATCGGCCGCGGCCATCAGCGTTTCGGTAATCTCGTCCAGAAACGACCAGCAATCCACGACCACATAGGCAAACCGCGAACGCAGCGCTTTGATAATCGCATTGACCTGCACGCCGCTCATATCGGCGGATAGCTCGGGCTCGCCCGGCGCGAGCAGTACCTTTACGCCGCTCGCATGGGGCACCAGCACTCGGTCCAGCAGGCCATCGTCGATGGTATCGTAATGGATCGCGAGGTCATGGAGCGTATGTTTGGACCACAGGTTGAGCAATACGCCAACATCGCCAAATTGCAAGCTAAAGTCCGCCAAGGCGACATCGTGCCCGCCGACATGCTTAAGCGCCACTGCCAGATTGGTCGCGACCGTTGTTGAACCAACCCCGCCCTTCGGCCCCATCACCACGATCACTTTGCCCAGCGCCTTGCGCTGCTGCAATGCCAGGAGCGCGGGTTGGCCAGCGCGTTGCCGGCGAGCGTCTTCCATCTGCACCACTTGCCGCAAGCTCGCGAGCATGTCACGGTGGTGCAAGGGCTTGATCAGAATGTCTCGCGCTCCGGCCGACACCAAACGACGCACCGCGGCCATGTCTTGTTGTGGCAGCACAGCCACGCACAACGTTTGCGGTGCGACCGCATATGCTACGCTGAGCGTTTCTTCAATTTGCTCGACGGGCCGGTCGATCAGCAGGATATTCGGCTGATGCTGTTGAACAGCCTCGATGCCCCGCTGCAGCACGCCCACACGCGCCAGGACATTCACGCTCGACTCAGATTGAAGTCCAGTGATCCAATCCTGATCGAGCGCATCGGCGGGCGCAATGATTACAATTCGCAAACCGGACATCTGATTTTGCGTAGCCATTACTCTTCTCCTCGTGCCACTTCCCGACTACTGCGGCGTTGGATTAACATTCGAACGGGGTGCGGTGAATCCGAAATCGTCCCGCAGGTTATCTAAGTTGTAAGCTTCCACGTCAAACTCTTCGGTATCAAGTCGGGAACGCAGGGCAAAGTCGATCACACCGCCATTATCTTTGACGAATTTGACCCGTACCGCATCGCTGGGCTGAAGCTCTAAAAGCAGAGCGGACGGCGCTGGATTAGGATTTTGCTCAGTTACCTGGCCGCGCACAACCTGCAGCACATTGATATTTTGCACAGTAAAGTTTGTTGATTTACCACTACGCGTCTCACCACCAATGCCCGTCGCATCAACGACATCCAGTGTCAACAAGAGATCGACACGATCGCCGGGGGTGATAACGCTGGTCTGGCTCAGCAAATCTCCAGCTGGAAAGGCAATCACCACGCGTGCCGGAGAAATCGAGTTGCTGAGCGGCCCGCCACTCGCGCCGCGGAGTGCAGTTCCACGGAAGACTTCGCCTTCCTGAATGGCCGCAAGCACCTGTTCACCCACAAGCTGAGTCGTATCCGTGATCGTTCCAACCGCCGGAGTATCAATTGGAAAATCTTGGACGGCAATATCCGACGTCGAAATGATTGTACCCGCTTCGAGCAGGCGTGACGCGACCGGCAGCCGCTTTACTGGCACGGCGGTCGGCTGATTCTGAACAGCATCAGGCGGGGTAGTCGGCGCAGCGTTTTGTAGAAGCAGAAAAACCAGCGCGCCAGTGCCCAGCGCTAATACCAGGCCTAATAATACCAAAATCAAACCACGACGACGAGGCATGCAGACCACTCCCTTTGAGCGAATATAATCGAAAGTACGGTGAAGGATTGATTGTTTTTAGTGGAAGAGGGCCAGCTCAAGGGGTGAGCAACGAGGCTCAGATCCAGCAGCTTGGCTCCAACATTCATTGTTCAACGTATCAAGCCCAGCCGCGAATGTCCAGAGCATAAACCCGTACCTTCGTACTACTCCTCGTGTATAGATGGATGGAGCTGCCTGGCAAATCAGAGTCTGGCACATTATCTTTAACCAATTTTAACGTTTTAGTGCACCACTCCAAGGCCAGCTACCCAGTCATCCAGCCTTAGGTGAATGGGCCAACACGCTCTTAGGTACTAAAGCCGGTCCCCCAGAGTACTACTATGAGTACTCACTTGTAATAAACGCCATAGCTGGTGAAAGGATATGGCGCGCGACACCAGTGTCATCAAAAAGTTATCTAGCACGTGATGCCGGTGTTTTGGCTGGCGTAGACGCGGCGGCCCCAGTGCAACGGTTTCAAGATATTCTTATGGATAGTCCGGCATAGCAAAGCGCAATTCTCCAACCAGTGAGTCCTTAACGTACGTTGGGAAAGGCCGTGATAGATGCGCGTCATAAGAGAGTGTCATGCAGGGGCGTTTTTGTTGACTGCCGGATTTTACCAGCCGCTCAAGGGCAAGGCAATGATCAATCGCAAAACGAATGGCTATAGTAATTGAACGGCAATTTCTCGACGGTTGGGGGAGCGAATGGGCAAGCACAACCTTTGGAAAGGACAGAGAGTTGATGGAAGCAAAGAACGGTTTGACAACAATAAAGGAAGCAACACCGACGGATGATCGTGCAAGCCGGTATACAACCGGAAATACTAAGCATCTACCGCAGATGGTAGACGCTCCACTCGCAATTTTGGCTTCAGCATCAGGAAAAATTCGAAGAGTCTCGACCTCGCTAGCACCTACGGCGAATCCCACGATAAAATCCTGGAGGTAGAGAGCAACTTCGCTGGATCCTTCTCTGGGTCTATACAACCAGAGATTGCCTTAGCTTTCACCCCATTGGTACTAATCTCGGTAATTTTAAAACGCGCGTAGCAGAGGACAACGACCCATTGCTTAACACTTGGGCTAACGGGATCCGCCACCGTCACGTAGTAACGGGTGGAATGTGTGATGGGACTGTTCCATTGAACATCGACGGCATACTGGCCAGGTGTTGTACCAGCAGGAACCTTGATACGTAGCACAGGATAGTTATCAACAGCTACAATCTGTGCCGACAAAGGTCCGCTGGAGATCGTCGCCGATGCAGAACTGCAAACTAAGGTGCTGCAATCAAGTTCAACCTCTGGAGCCGTTAGGTTGGAGTTGGCAACGATGAACTGAAGGGGCACATCGATCTCGCTATCAGTTGACGCCGTGCCGCTCGGATCCTCTGCAACCGAGAAGAAGTAATCTCCGGCATTGAAGGTCTGGGAATTGTTTAGCATAGCAACGGTCGCATAGACACTATGCTGAAGCTGAGCAGCGCTCCCCTGACCGATCACTTGAAGTTTGTGTGCTCCATACACGTGATCAGGCACTGTATGGCTCACTGTAGTACCGTTTGACTTGGTACAAGTTCTGGTTGTTGTTGCCGTTTGAATGACATCAAGTTGAACATTGACAACAGTGTTCGCGGGTAGGGTTATCGAAAAGGCCGTATTAGGTGTCTGCCAACTTCCACCATTCCATCTCACGCGCATTCCGCCGAAATCGTCGCCTGAGCCGGGATTAGCACCGGATACCCGCGCTGAAAGTGTGACCGTCTGCGTAGAGGAAGATTTCTCTAACGTGACCATGTATTTCGCGGGATACAATGCTTCTTGCCATGGATTCGTCTTAGCGCTGATGGTGGTCGCCGGGTTGCCGGGAACCGCAAGATAATAGCTGCCGTTGAAATCGTTACAGTTCGTACTAAACAAAGGATCGGCGCCGGTTGCAGGAGCAACAGGTGGAGCATCGCGAAAAGCGTACGCACCATCAGTATTACAATTTGGATTGCGATCGCTGGATGTACTTGCTTTACACGCAATCGACAGCTTGAAGTCCCCAACTCTGTGAACTGTTCCGTCGTAAACCAGAGTAGTAACTGGATCACCTACATCGAAGCGCGCATCAAAGGCGCTGATGAGCGGCCCAGCATTGATACCGCTGACATATCCTAGCTGTTCTCCCACCTCCACATCCGGGCCCGGATATGGCTTCAAGATATATTCAAAGACGGTGGCTTTCCACGCGTTCAAATTGGTGCCCGATCCCACCAGCGTGTTATAGTAAACTGGGCCGGTACTGATCTGGCGGGCGTCAAGCACCACTGCGCCACTGAAGGAGGTATCACCGACGTTGGATTTAGCAAATTTGCCAACGATCTCCAATTCAGGGCCTGGAGCACTTGGACTTGCCTCAGGACAAGCTGTCGTGCTCAAGGATTTAGGATAATCAACCGTGCCCCACCCGTACCAGTTGCGCTTCTTGGTGCCGCAACCTGTCGTGAGCGGCTTTCCTTCGTTAAGTACACCCCGGTTTGAGGCCCCCTGATCCTGCTGCAACACATCACGAACTTGCAACGTTTTTGGATTCTTGCCGCCGCTGTAATATTGTGGCAAGGTCACACTTGTATCCGCGACACCAAGCCGTCGTTTGCCCGCCTCGTCATAGCCTGGGAAGCGATTGACAGCGATTGGCGAAAGACCGCCGCCGGCAACGGCGCTACACCGTGTGCGCGCCATGACGTTATACGTGTCAATGCCACCGACGCGCAGGAAATAAGTCGAAGCAGGGGCTGTAACAGCCACGCGGATATCACCAGCATCCGTTATATGCACGCCATGGGTCAGACTGGAACCGCTGGTAGTTATCGGTAAAAATGAGTCGCTTAGAGGAAACGACAGGTTGAACGCATGCTTCCCATTTTCGTTCAGGTTATCTTTGACATATATCTGTGCCGTCTTATCAGCATCAGCTTTTGTTTTACCCATCACCATGTCCGTCGCCGCTGCCAAACACGCTGAATCGGTAATGTTCTGCAGGTGCCGCCGCTGGAGGTAGAGCATGCCGCTATCAATACCAAGGCCCATGAACAAAAACAGCGTGATCCCAAAGAGGCCAATAACGGGCATGGCCTGACCGGATTGTCTGCGACGGAACAAAGTCATACCAGCATTCCTCTTAAGTATTCTGAACCTTCATAATGACGGTTCGATCGATGAGGATCGGATTGGCGGTGAACCCCACTAAATCTCCGAGAAAGAGCATGTTGTAACGATACACGACGCGCACCTGGAGCGGCTCACCTGCTACCGGATCGCCCGTAATTGGCGTACCGTTACTCGTCAAGGATACCAATTCCCAGCAGTTGGCACTACCACATGTGTTTGGACTGAGCAGCCCGAAGGAGTGAATCGCGGTGTTATAGCCTGCTACGGGACAACCACTGTTCGGATCACGGTTACGCTCGACCAGCCCATTTTCGACCCAGTCTCGCAACGTCCAGCAATTACTGGTATCGTAGCCATAGCCAGTTTGACAGCTATCCTTGCAGGAGGTGTAGTGAAACCGGTCGGTGAGATAGAGCGAAGCCGCACGTGCGCCCTCACGTGTGGCATTCGTGACCTGCACATGCGCGTACAGCAAAAAACCAAAATCCGCAAGGCCGAGCAGCAAGGCCAGCAGCAGCGGCAGAATCAGCGCAAACTCCACCATCGACTGGGCCTTCTTACGTCTGATTCGCAATTTCATCATCGTCCCCCGGGCTCCAATCGCATCTCGCTCTCCGCGACGATCGACATCTTTCCGTCGGCATTATTCGGAAACAACAGCCTGGAGAAGAAAAACTGATGGGTGTAGGTTAGCGTGACAGTCACTTTATCCCCATAACGGTAGATACTGCTCGACGGCGTTACCGGGTAGTAGGTGTACGTCGGAGTGACATCGGCAGCGTCGATGAGTGGGTGAAGCGTCGCCGTAAACGTGCCATCCATCTCTTTTTTACGCCCTCCATCCACATCTCCAAGCGTGGTAATGCTGGTTGGGTTAGCGTATTGATACGTTGCCCCTGTACGGGCCACCTCGCGTGCACTGTTCGTCAGGCCGGTATATATGGTGAAGAGATAGCCAAGCTCGAAGATACCAAACAGCACCATAAAGAACAGGGGGATAATCAGTGCGAACTCGACCACACTTTGCCCAGTTTTTGGAAGCAGACGGCGATAGTTCATATGATTCCTATAGGCGTCGAAGCGAGCATTCAAGCGTATAAACGCTGATGGTCCCTGCAAGGTATGGGTTTGAATCCATTTTGGACTTTATGGCTATCATGCATACCGACGATCTCATGCCGTGTGATGTTCGCTGAACAACATGACAGCAGCTGTGAAACAGCTAAGTCAACTCATTGTCGCGTCATGCGGGAGCATAACGGCCATTGATCAGGGAACAACAGTACTGTATTTGCCCGCTGTGGCAAAGGTAAACTGGCGAATTATGATGAATGACGACTAATCTGAGCAGCAGGGGCTGAAGACAAAAGCCCTACAACGAACATTTCTCTCCACGATGAATCTTGCGTATTGTAGCAATCGAAAGACCATCAATCAAGGAGTATAGGGTCAATACTCCGCTACGACGTGTAACTAATTGTGGCGACGCGGTGCTGCTTTGGATAGATGTAGACCAACACCGCGCATTTCAAACAGAGAGTGGGCCAACTTAGCGCGGCGCAGCCCACTTGAAGCGCACCTCGTTGCCGAGCAACCCCAGCAATACCTTGAACTCGGCTGGCTTGTTGGGATGGTACTCGAAGCGCGCGCGCTCGAACCACTGGGTCACTACACGGTCTCGGCTCGTGTTCAGCTCCACCTTAGGCTCGGTCAGCGGGAGGCCAAAAAGTGCCAGGCTCTCAGCGTATGACGTACCCGGCTGACCGTCGAACTCCAGACCATGCGTCTCCCAGTAGGTACGAAAGCCAATGGATCCGGATTGATTGCAGACGTTGTGGCCGGTCTGCTCGAACCACAAGCAGCCAGCCTTCTGCCCAGACTCGCGCGGCTCCTTCTGCCAATCGCGGCCAAGTTGACGGAGGCGGTCATCGCCTAGACGGCCGAGGAGCACGTCGTAGGGCGCCTTGTTTTCGGGATGGGATTCGAAGCGGTTACGCTCCATCCACTGGGTCGGGATTTTCTTGCCAGTGTCACGATTGGTCTCGTTTGCTTGAGCCGTAATGGCAAAGCCAAAGACAGGCAGGCCGCCGTTCTGGGTCCAAAACTCTTCGAAGCGCCCATCAATACATTGTTTTGTCTCGGGAAAACAGCGCTTCGCGGCGCGAGCCGCCGTGGACGCAGGCAGTAACGCGACGAAAAGGCCGAGCAGGAACATGACACGCAACACTGGCAACATCGTTGAACCTTTCATAGAATACAGCGGTGCGACTATTTGCGACCGACAACACCACAGAACGCGAGGATACCATTGTAGTTGTCCGGGACAAACGGGACGTCCTGCGGACACAACCGAGACCATTGCATACTTAACACTCAACGGGACTCAACTGCAAAGGCATTGTGGTTGAAAGCGGCTAAGGATTAATTAAGCAGACGTGAATTATAGCTCCAGCGGCAGGACAGGACGTGAAGTGTATCACTAAGCAGCTCGCCCGACAAGCCGGATTATGGTCATTTAGATAGTCTTGTAAGCCCGGCAAGGAGGATACCAGGTACGTCTATCTTGCGACAAAGAATTGAGCGGTTCTAGGTATGATAAGGATGACCCAGGAGCAACACATGGTTAGATCTGATACATTCTTCCCCTGGCAACACCGCATGCTTGGCTGGCTGCTAGGCTGGGGCGTCGGCAGCGTCGTTGTTGGGGCCGGGCTGGCAACCGATGCACAGCCAACGGTGCGACAGATCGGAATTCAGGCCGTGGCATGGGGCGCGATTGATGCCGTGCTAGCCTGGAACGGCCGACGCAGCGCACGGTCACGTCAGAACGAGAGCGAAGCCGAGGCAGCCAAGCGGCGACCGATTGCCGAGGAGGTCAAACGCTTTCGGACGATCATCGCCGTCAACACCGGCCTGGATGTGCTGTATGTCCTTGGCGGCCTGTGGTTGGCACAAACGGCCGGCAAGCGAGCGAGCCGGCGCGGAACAGGGCTCGGGATTGCCATTCAGGGCGTTTTTCTGCTCGGCTTCGACGGCTACCTGTGGCGGCAGCTCCTGCGACAGCCCGACAATGAGTGGTCCAACGGCGCTTAATGTTGGCGCGAACCGGCAGCGTACATTCGCTTGTTGGATCATGCCCTGTCGGCTATGATAGCGGCGCTAACATGTGCAACAAAGGAGCCCACCATGGGACTGCTCGATGGAAAAAAGGGACTGATCGTGGGCGTGGCTAACGACCATTCAATTGCATGGGGCATTGCGCAGGCGCTCCATCGCGAAGGCGCCAACCTCGCCTTTACCTATCTGGGCGAGCAGCTGGAACGCCGGGTACGACCACTGGCCGAGAGTTTGGGCTCACAGCTGATCGTGCCGTGCGATCTGGGCAGCGACGAGCAAATCGCGGAGGCGTTGCAGCAGGTGGGCAGCGCTTTTGGCCAGATCGACATGCTGGTGCATTCGGCCGCCTTCGCCAAAACCGACGAGCTGCGCGGCTCCTACCTTAACACCAGCCGGGAAGGCTTTCGGCTGGCGCTCGACATCAGCGCCTACTCGCTGACGGCGTTGATCAAGGCTGCCGATCCCTTCCTGAGTCCCACCGCCTCGATCCTGACCATGACCTACCACGGCTCGCAGCAGGTCGTTCCCAACTACAACGTCCAGGGCGTTGCCAAAGCGGCGCTGGAAGCGTCCGTGCGCTACCTCGCGGCCGACCTGGGACCGCGCGGCATTCGGGTCAATGCGATCAGCGCGGGGCCGATCCGGACGCTGGCGGCCAGCGCGGTCTCCGGCATTCGCGACATGATCAAGGCGCAGCAGGAAACGGCGCCGCTTCGCCGCAAAGTTACCATCGAAGATGTGGGCAACACGGCGATCTGGCTCTGCTCCGACCTGGCCAGCGGCGTCACCGGCGAGATCGTGTATGTGGATGCGGGAGCCAACATCATGGCCATGGTCCCGGGCGGCGCATAAAACTACCGCACACACGAAGACGGGCGCGCTCCGTGTTATGGACGGCGCCCGTTTCCATGTACCGCAATCAATCTCCGTGCGGTCGCAACGAAAAGCGATGGGCAAACACCTCCGCACCGCTTGCGATCACCGTCAGACATGCGCCCGCTCATTACCAGGTGGTCGAGCTGCCACCGCCGACGGAATCTTCGCTATCCGCTTTGGCGGGCGTCGCGCCCTCGTGTCGCGCTTGTTGAGTAGCCGGGAAGTCGGTCGTCTCGCCGCGCAGATGCGCCAAATCCTCGCCGCCAATATCGCCGCCACCGCCGGGATCTAATGCGCCAACATCGCCGGCCGACGGCAACATACCGGCGCCGCCCGGCGCACCCGGATTTTCAAAATTAACGTTGGTGGTAAAGCCCGAGTCGAGCTGCGAGCCATGCGGCTGAGGGGATTGAGCATTGGTGTCGGCATTGGTGCGCGCGGCTTGCTCGCTGTAGGATGCCTGCTTACCGCTCCCTGTGTCATCGTGCTGCATGAAAAAGACCTCCTATGTTACGTCCACTAACCTTTGCGCTGCAACAGATGTGCCAGTAGCCAACAGGATTGGCGCAGCGGCGGGCGCAGGCCTGGACCGACGATATGCTATACTTTTCCGCACATTTGTATCGAAAACAAGGACGACCATATGCAACTGCTGTATCTCGATCCGCAACAGCTTGAGCTCGATCCCGAGGGCGTGCGGGAAGATGCCGGCGATATTGATGGTTTGGCTGAAACAATCCGCGAGCAAGGTCTGCTCCAACCACTGGGCGTGATCGCGCTGGGCCGCGAGCGGTACCAGGTCGTGTACGGCGGGCGACGGCAGCGGGCGGCGCTGCAGCTTGGCCTGGATCGGGTGCCCTGTATTGTGCTGGACCGCGGCGACACCGATCTGCTGCTGCAGCAACTGATCGAGAATGTGCAGCGCCAAGACTTGAACGACCTTGAAAAGGCACGCTCATTCAAGCGCCTGCGCGACCGCTTTGTGGCCGATGCCGCCGGCCCGATTGCTGAGGGCGAGCTGGACGAGCGGGTCGGCAAAGCGGTGGGCATGGCGCCGCGGACGGTGCGGCGCTACCTCGGGCTGCTGGATCTGCCGCTTGAAATTCAGCAGTTTTTGCGCGACGGCGAGCTGAGCGTGACGCAGGCGCAGCATCTGCGGCGGATCGCGAACCCCAAAACGCAGATCGAGCTGGCGCAGATGATCGTGGACGAAGGCTTGTCGGCGGGCGAAGTCAGCAGCTTGGCCAACTACTTCGCGGCCAACCCGAACCTCACCGTCGACGCCGCGATGCAGGCGCTGGCCAACAACATGGAGCTGCGCACCAACGCATCCACTCCCGCCGAAAGCGGCGGACCGCTGGCAAAAGGCGGCGCTGCGGCAACTGCTGAAGGGCCAGACGACGATTTTTGGGCGGACGAGCCCGAAGCGTCCGATGACGGAAGCCCTGTAGACCAATTTGCCGCCTTTGGGAGCGAGGACGACAACCCATCCAAGAACAAGGCGCGCGTTTTTCGCATTCGTTCGCTTGACCAGATGGTCGACGAGGCGGATCGGTTGGCGCGCGCCTACCACGAGGGCGACCTGCAGAAGTGGGTGCAGAAAGATGAGGGCGCGTCGTTCAAGCTGCGGCTGTTGTTGAAGCAGCTGCGTTCCCTAACCCAGGCGCTGGAAGGCTTGGTCGGCGAAGAGGTTGAGGTGGAATAAAGCCGCCAGAGCTGGCTTAAATGCAAACGGCGCAGGGAAGTACGGAAAACTTCCCTGCGCCGCTGTTTTACCGGTTCAGACTCAATCCGACCTTACATGTTGCGACCGAGCGTTGCCAGGAACTCGTCGTTGGAGCGCGTCTTGGCCAAACGGGTCAGCACCAGCTCGGTCCCTTCGTTATCGTTGAGCATGCTGACCATTCGCCGCATCGTCCATACCTGGCGCATCAGCTCGGCCCCGAGCAACAGCTCTTCACGGCGGGTGCTGGAGCGGGTGATGTCGATGGCTGGATAGATGCGCTTCTCGGCCAGCCGCCGCTCAAGCATCAGCTCCGAGTTACCCGTGCCCTTGAACTCTTCATAGATCACGTCGTCCATGCGGCTGCCGGTTTCCACGAGACAGGTTGCGATGATCGTCAGCGAGCCGCCATGCTCGATGTTGCGGGCCGCGCCAAAGAAGCGCTTGGGCGGATACAGCGCCACCGGATCGATACCACCGGAGAGCGTACGGCCGGACGGCGGCATGTCCAGGTTGTAGGCGCGGGCAACACGGGTAATCGAGTCCATCAAGATCACGACATCCTGACCACCCTCGACGAGCCGTTTGGCCCGCTCCAGGGTCATTTCGGTCACTTTGGTCTGGTCTTCCACCGACTCGTCAAAGGTTGATGAGATCACCTCACCCTTGACCGAGCGGCGCATGTCGGTGACTTCTTCCGGCCGCTCCCCGACCAGCAGCACCATCAAATGGACGTCGGGATGATTGGTGGTGATGCCGTTGGCGATCGCCTTCATCAGCAATGTCTTGCCGGCCTTGGGCGGCGAAACGATCAAGCCGCGCTGCCCACGCCCAATCGGCGACACCAGATCGACCAGCCGGGTAGCAACCACATGCGGCTCGGTCGAGAGCTTCAGCTGCTCATTCGGAAAGATCGGCGTGAGCTGGTCGAAGTGAGGCCGATTGCGCGCCGTTTCGGGATCGATGCCGTTGATCAGCTCAACCCGCAGCAAGCTGAAGTAGCGCTCATTTTCTTTGGGTGGTCGTACCTGGCCGGCGACCCGGTCTCCAGTCCGCAGGCCGAAGCGCCGGATCTGGGATTGCGACACATACACATCGTCCGGCCCCGGCAGCATCCGGTCGCTGCGCAAAAAGCCAAAGCCATCGGAGACGATATCCAGAATGCCGGAGCTAAAGGTATTGCCTTGCTGCTCGGTTTGCGCATGCATCAGCTTCATGATCAGATCTTGCTTGCGCAGGCGCAGATAGCTCGGAATTTCTAGCTCACGCGCCATATCATGTAAGTCACTCAGCGGTCTTACTTCAAGTTCCGCAATATTCACTTCCATTTCCTCCATGGATGACTGAAAAAAGACATTACCAAACCCACCCGCTGCTTGCGCAATGGTTTCCGCTCCGCATGCACTGCATCTCGTCCCAACATCGGACTACGTAATAACTCTCAGGAATCACTTATGTGCAGCAGGCAACCGAAACGATCCGGTTGATGGCGGAGCGTTACGTCCTAAACTAGCTCAGTAGCGGGGGTAAGATCAACTATTTCAAACTCTTGGGTGACGACCACATTGTATTCTGGTGTACGTATTTAACAGCAACACACCACACAATCAGGGGATACCTTGCGGTTAGCACCACGAACACCGCTGGGGTTTCCAGAGGAACACACAAATTGCCCTACAATCTCAAGAAGAAGTATAACAGGTTTCTGCTGCATTGCAAGCACCAGTTTGGGGCTGCGCGGCGGCAGTATCGGCGCTAGGGGGCGCGGCGGTCGAAGGGCAAGTTCGAGATCCGCATCAGCTTATCCCAGCGGTGACTTGCTTCGATAAAGCGGTACGTGCCACTGCGGGAACGCATCACGATGGAATGCGTGGTGGCGCCCCAGCCGAAATACTGCACGCCGCGCAAAAATTCTCCGCTGGTGATGCCGGTTGCCGCAAAATGCACATCCTCGCCCTGGCACAAATCCCCGGTGGCATACACGCGCGTCACGTCGATCTGCTGTTCGACCACCAGCCGGCGCTCTTGCTCGTTACGCGGCCACAGCCGACACTGGATCGCGCCGCCCATGCACTTCAAGGCGCAGGCAGTGACAACGGCTTCGGGCGCACCCCCAATGCCCATCAAGATATCGGCCGGCGCGTGCTCAACCGTGGTCATCACCCCTGCGGCTACGTCGCCATGCAGGATCATTTTGATGCGAGCCCCGGTATCCCGAATTTGCTGGATCAAATCCTTGTGACGCGGCCGGTCCAGCACCACCACGGTGACATCGTCCACGTCCTTTTTGAGCGCCCGGGCTACATTGGTAATGTTCGTCTCGACGGATGCGCCGATGTTGATCGCGTCGGCTGCTGCCTCGCCGACCGCGATCTTCTCCATATACATGATGCCGGGCGTAGCAAAGAGCGAGCCACGTTCGGCAATCGCCACAACCGCGATCGCGCCGGGCATGCCTTCCGCCAACAAGGTGGTGCCTTCCACCGGGTCGACGGCGATATCGACGTGCGGCGGCGAGCCGTTGCCCAGCTGCTCGCCGACATAGAGCATGGGCGCCTCGTCCTTCTCGCCTTCGCCGATTACGACCACACCGTCCATGTCAACGCTGTCCAGTGCGTAGCGCATCGCATCGACCGCCGCTTGGTCGGCCCCATGTTTATCGCCACGGCCCATCCACCGACCTGCCCGCAGCGCGGCCGCCTCGGTGGTACGTACGAGCTCGAAGCCAATGTTGCGCTCAATCTTCATGCTACCTCCTTGTAGCTGATCCGGAAGGGTGATCGGAGGTGCGATTGTAGCACAGCGGGCAAAACAGTGTCGACGCGCTCCTGGGCACGAGCTAGGCCTTTTCAAAGCTCGGCCTAGCCTAAAACACACGCACGCGCCCAGGCAGACGAGCCACGAGCGCAGCAAGGTTGCAAGGAGCGGCTAGCCAATGCCGGCCGTTCCTTGCAAACCAAGCCCATGGAAGGTGCTCCAACTTACGGTACCATGGCGGTTAGTTGTCACAGTTTTATCACCTGCAGGGCGTTGCGAAGCCCTTCTTTGCATGGTAGCATGAGCGCCATATGGGCTGGCGACAACGATTTGATCCGGCGCGCGTGCGCATCGACGAGCTTCGTGAGCGTACCAAGCGGCTGCGGGATATCCGCACGCTTGGCGCGCAAGTAGCACATGTGCGGCGGGTAGGGCTGCGCGGCGAAGTATTGGTACCGATTATTGCGGTGCTTATTTTGGCCGTGACGCTCGGCTTGAGCGCGCTAGGGCCCGATTCACCGGGTGAAATCGTGCTGGTCGACGACACAGCGACCAGTCTTGCGCTGGTTCCCGAGATCACGAGCACCGGCGCAACCCCCACTGGAACCGCCGACGCCGGGTATCCGTCGCCGAGTGTGGTGCCGACGCTGGCAACGCCCGATCCGGCGGCGATGATCGGTTCCACGGATGGGATTACCGATACCGCCGGCATCACGGCAACAGATACCATAGCCGAAGCCCAGCCTCCGGACGAAGGCTATCCGATTGAAGGCAGCCAACCCCAAGGCGTTGGACAGCCGCCCAGCGGCGGAGTGCCGTCAACCGAAAATGATCCCTTAGCGCCACCGCCAGTCGGTAATCCGCCAACCAGCGCCGGCGGCGTTTCACCCGATCAGCTCGTTCCGCCTACCCCACCGCAGGCAGCGAGCGGTGGCTATCCGGCGCCGCTCGTGCAACAACCAGTGCCAACCGTCAGAGTTCCGCGGCCGGCAACGCCACAGCCTAACAATCCCGTCAGTCCGGTCAGCCCACCCCAGGGCGAGGTACCGGCAGACGATGCAAGCTATCCCGTGCCAGACGACGCAGGCACAACCGGTTCGGACGGCGCAGGAACGGCCGGTTCGGACGACGCAGGAACGGCCGGTTCGGACGACGCAGGAACCGCTGATCCGGATCAAGAGCAGACGCCGGTGACAACGCCGGAGACCCAGAACGAGACGCCTGCCGCGCCAACAGTGGTCACGCCAACGGCAACACCGTTACCGCCGACGCCAACGCCACGTCCGGCCCAGGTGCTCAGCGGGACGATCCATTGGACCGCCGCCAACAGTCCGATTACGGTGAGCGAAGACCAGCTGGTGGCGCAAGGCGCGGTGCTGATGATCGATCCGGGCGTGGAGGTACGCTTTGCACCGGACGTACGTCTGACCATCGCGGGAACGCTACGGGCAGGCGGGAACGCGGCAACACCGGTGCGGATGGTTGGCCCAAACGGCCGCTGGGATGGGCTGGTCGGCACGGTGGGCAGCGCCGTCGCGCTGGACGGCGTTGCGCTCAGCCAAGCCGGACGCAATGGCACGGCACTCAGCAGCAGTGGCGGCACCTTAGTTGTGCGCAATTCCACCCTGACCGACAGCGGCGGCGGCATTGTTTCCTTGGGCAGCGTGATCGATCTGCGGGGCACGCAGATCACGGGCAATTCCATCCCTGGCCCCGCGGTGCATGTGGTGTTGCCCAAGCAGGATGGCAGCATCATTGCAGGCAATATCATTGGTGGCAACACCACCCCACAGGGCGCGCCCCAGCTGCTGCTTGCCGGCGAGGATGCTCCGGGCGTGTTTGCGCTTGAGGGCAACCAGATCGTCGGCGACGGCGGACCCGGCCTCGTCGTCAACAGCCCCGCGCCGTTACGGGGCACCATCCGCTGCAACAGCTTTGAACGCGGCACGATTGGGCTCCAGCTCAACACCCAGCGCCGGGATCTTGGCGGCTTTGAGCTGGCGATCGACACTAACTCGTTTGTTGGCCAAGCACGGTTTGGTGCAGCCGGAACCCTGGCATTCAACGTTGCGAATAATTGGTGGGGCGATCCATCAGGTCCGCTTGAAGCCCAGCGGAATCCCCAGGGACGCGGCGTGGCGATCGGGGTGAATCTGCAATTCCAACCCTGGCTCGCGGCGCGCCCCGGCTGCGCACCTCAATAGTCATCATTCAGTAACCCAGAACAATTTTCTTGCACAGCTGGGAATGGTATCTTCCTTGCCGGTTGCCGCTCGCAGCCACACCCGCTGGCGATCTGCTCACACGTCCTCACCCCCCTTGTTTGGGAACGCGTGCAGCCAAGGGAGCTAGCCGCGCGGAAGCATGTAGGTATGGCGCCGCCAGACGCACGGCTTTGAACGCAGGACCAGGAACAACAGCAGCGGCGTCGGGTACATGCAGACCAACACCGGCAACTGTTGCGCCCGAACATCAAACATGCTCACTATGGTCAACGGAAGGAGTTCCCTTATGCACCGCGCTTATGCCAGACAGGCTACGACATGGCTCTGCTTGTGTGCCGTGCTTGTGGTGCTGGCTGCCGGCACGCGCCCGCTCGCCCATGCCGAACCACGCTCGGCTACACCACTCGCCGATGCCTTCGAGAATGCCGCCCGCGAATGGAATGTGCCACGTGACCTGCTTGTGGCGATCGCGTATGCCGAGACGCGCCTGAACGACCATGCCGGCGAGCCCAGCATCGACAACGGCTATGGCTTGATGCATCTGGTCGACAACGACGTAGTGCAAACTTTGCCGCTCGCCGTTAAGCTGGTGAGAGCTCCTGCCGATCAGTTGAAACAAGATATGGTGCAGAACATTCGTGGCGGTGCAGCCGTGCTTGATTCGTATGCCAAGGCAGCGGAGCTGAGCGACGAAGCGCGGGCTGATCTGGGGGCGTGGTACGTAGTGGTTGCCCGCTACAGCAATGCCGCCGACAAAGCCGTCGCGAAGCGCTACGCCGACGAAGTTTTTAACTTCCTTGCTTCCGGCATTACGGGCACCTCCAACGATGGGGAAAGCTTAAGCGTCGCCGCCCAGCAGGTGAACCCGCAGCGCGGCCCATATGAGGGGGCTGATGCCATCACCATTAAGTCGGCTGATTACGGTCCGGCCGTATGGACACCTGCCTGCACCTGTAACTACCAAAATGCGAACCGCCCGTATGACGGCAATGTAATCGACCGGATCGTGATCCACACCACCGAAGGCTCTTATACCAGCGCGATTAACTGGTTTCAATATAACGGCTCACAGGTAAGCGCGCACTATGTGATTCGCTCCAGCGACGGGCATATCACCCAAATGGTGCGCGAGGCAGATATTGCCTGGCACGCCGGCGTCGTGGGCTGGAACCCACGGTCGATCGGCATCGAGCACGAGGCGAAAGCGGCCGAAGCGAAGTGGTTCACCGACGCGATGTATCGAGCCTCGGCAGCGCTTACCCGCAACATAGCGCTCAAGTACAATATTCCGATGGATCGCACGCATATCGTCGGGCACTCGGAATTCAAGAGCACCAAGAGCGATCCCGGGCCATACTGGGATTGGAACTACTATATGCAGCTGGTGCGGCAAGGAAGCTCGACGGCTACACCGCGGCTATCGGCTGCCGTGGCGATGAAAACCACCGTCGAGGTCGGCGAAACGCTCCCGGTTGAGTTCACGATCAGCAACCCCGACTCGGCAACGTATCAGACTCAGGCGCCGGATGGCGGCATTCCGGGCAATCCAAGCACTGGTTGGGTGTACGACGAGGCGGAGTGCTTTTTGGGCAATGGCTCAGCATCGTATCCCGCCTACCCGAAAATAGATAACCGACTGCGCGTAACGCTCGGGTTCGTGGAAGGCACACCCGGTGTGCCGCAAAGCTGCGCCGATGGCAGTCTAGCCAACTCCGGCTGGCGTTGGGGGTTGGGCGCAGCCCTTCAGCCCAACGAGACGCGTAAAATCGTGGGGTATGTCCGGTTCCGTACCCCGGGGACGTACCAGCTGAAAGCCAGCTTGAACAACGAGAACATCAAAGAGTACGGAAGCGACGGCAACGGGACCGATGTCAGAGTTGGAACGATCACGGTTGTGCCCGAGCGGCGCGCGCCTCAGGTTTCGACGTTTGACGGCAACTTGCAGCCGCAGGCCAGTGTCTACCAGCTAACAGCCGTTCCCGATAGTCTGCTCGGGCGAACGATCTACCCGCTCTCCGCACTCGAGGGTGCGTACGTCGGCAGCTTCAACTGGCTCGGCAACGACCAAAACTGGGGTACGGATGGACCGCTTGGCCAGCGTGACCGGTTCGTTATTCGACAGGTGCGGCCGTTTTATGTACCCGCCGATGGGACGTACACATTCCGCTTGACCAATGACGACGGCGCCTGGCTCTGGGTTGATGGGACCGAAGTTGTCAAGAATGTTGGGCTACATCCCGCAACCTCGGCCGAGGGCTCGCGCTATCTCACGGCTGGACTGCATACGATCGCGGTGAAGTTCTTTGAGAACGGCGGCGACGCGTACGCAGGTTATGCGTGGCGCGGGCCGCGCGACGGCAGCTTTGGGCAAATCCCCACGCCCCCAGTCGCCGAGCACATCGGAACCCGCTTCAGGCCGGGACAACAGATCATTGTGGCTGCGGATGACCTCGGGGGTATGGGGCTGCGCGCGTTGGACATCTGGGTGAACGGAAGTCAGCAGCCTTCGTCGGCGCGACCGATCGCCCTGTCGCTAGGGTCCGGCTGGCATACGGTCGAATACCAAGCGCGGGACAACGGCGACGGCAACGGCAACACCAGCAGCGTCGCGCGTGTGCAATACCAAGTCGACCCGAACTTCCAGCTTGAGCGGGTGTTTATGCCAGCCATCCGCCGGTAGATTCACGCTCCAACGGTACGGCTTCAACATACAATGTAGCAGCTACGAGGCAAACGCCATTGGACCTGGTCCAGCTTAAGCTGGATCAGGTCCGCTGCTTTTAATGCTATGTTGTGCCTAGGGTCGGTCGAACGCGGGCCGCAGCTGATCACTACATCGACGCGTGGGCGGCGGTGCTTGGCATGAGGGGGTGCAGGCAGCGCCTTGCATCCAGCTGGGCTCCAAGGTAAACCGGCAGCCTGGCCCACAGCGGCTGGGGACTATCGGCGTTCTTGCTTTGTGATCCAAGACTCGTTAAAATACTCATGGTTTGAAGTCCGGCAGCCCGAACCGCACCGTTAGCTCTTCTACCTGGCGCTTGACAGTAGAACGGATGTTCGGATATAATAGTTCTACTTCAACTGAGCATACTGGTAGCTCGCTCTTGGCTTAGCCATTCTGCCAGTGCTCACCGAAACGCGAGTTAAGAGTTACGAACAGGTAGAGGAGAAAGGCTATGGCGGTGACCGGCCGTGATCTGCACCCGCAGCCAGCGGGGAATACAGTGGCTGCTCCACGCATCCAGTGGCCACAGGTGCAGGTTGATCGTCAGTACCTCCGGATTGGCGGCCTGATTCTGTTTGGGGTGATCTTGCTTAATTTGGCACTGGGGCGGGGCCAACTGTGGCTCGACGATCTGCGGTATGGCCGCCCACGGACGATGCAGCTAAGCGAATATGTTGGGCACAACGAGCGGCCGGGCCAGCCATCCCATTTCGTGGCCATGAACCTGAACCGGCGCGTAGTGGTGATCGAACTACCAGGCGGCGACAGCAGCAAAGCCCAGACGCTGCAAGGGCCGTACCTGTTTGGGGCGAATGAACATCTGACACCCGTGCTGTTGCGGGTGCAAGATGTCAACAACGACAAAAAAGGCGACCTCGTGATTGCGGTGAAGAACGAAGAGATTATCTACGTTAATACAGGTGACACCTTTCGCCTCATCACCGACGACGAACGCCAGCAGCTTGTTGGAGCGCAACAATGACACGCGGGCAGCAGATCGGTATCGGCCTGGCGGCGATACTGATCATCTATCTTTTGATGCCCGCAGCACCCCGCCAGGTTCTGTCAACCGCGCCAAGGCTGGCGCAGGCGTTCACGCCGCTTGCACCACTTGCCGGCCAGCCGGCACTGGCTGCCAAGATACCGGTTAAGGTTAATCCTTTCAACCTATCCGTGCTGGGCGCACCCACGATCACCGTGGCGCAGATCGAAGCAGTTTTGCAAGAATACAACTCACCGGCGCAAGGCCACGGGCAAGAGATCTACGATCTAGGCGTTAAGTATGGCATCAACCCGGCCATCTGCCTTGCCTTTTTTATTCACGAGTCCGGCGCCGGCTCGAACCTAGCCTGGGCTGGTCGTAAAGCCGACGGAGCATATACCCATAATATCGGCAACATCATCTGCACCGACGGCTGGCGCTGCTATGGTCGCTTCCGCGACTACGACAGCTGGAGCCAAGGCATCGATGATTGGTACAAATTGATCGCCGAGCTATATATCGGCGAATGGCAGCGCACCACTGTCGATGATATCATTCCCAAGTACGCTCCTGCGGCTGACAACAACGACGAAGCCGCTTATATACAGGCCGTTAAAAACCTCGTACAAAGCTGGCAAGGAAAGTAGGCGGCCATGGACTTCAACCGCTTGAGCGAGCATCGGGTGCCACCGTGGCTAGTCATCGGCATTGCGGTGGTTACGCTGTGGTTTATGTTCGCCGGCAGCAGCGCTTCCGGTCCGGTCATCAGTGGTTGGAGTGGCGACACTTCCATGGCGCAAAATGCGGTGGGCGGGACCAAGGCGCCGCAGCAAGCTGCACTCAGTGGCCTTTTCAGCAAGCAAAATAGCCCTCAAAGCACCGGCCTAGCCTCCGATCCGCACGCTCAAGACACCCCGTGGGGCAATCCGACCGATACGACCCGCGCGGTGATGACCCAGGGCTATGGCGTAGGCAGTCACACGCCCGCTGCCGTGTGGGGCGGGATCGACATTGCCGTTGATGGCGATGGCGATGGCAATGCCGATCCAGGGGGCTCGATGGGCGCGCCACTGTATGCCACGATGAGCGGTGTGATCGAGCTTGATCCGAACTCAGTGCCGGCGGGCAATCATTTGTGGATCAAGAATGAGCACTTCAAGGTTGGCTATGGGCACTTGAAGGAGTTTGCGGTACAGGATGGGCAAACTGTGCAGCGCGGCGACCTGATCGCCTACATGGGCTCGACAGGCAATTCGAGCGGCCCGCATCTGCATTATCATATCTGGCAGGACGGCACAAACGTCAATCCGCTTGATTTCGGCGCGATGCCGTAGCGCTGCTTCCCCTTGATATGGAACACCCCTGCCACGATCCATTCGTGGCAGGGGTGTTCCGTTTTGCAGGAGTATAAGCTGCTAGACGTTGGAGCGAAGATTATCCGAGTAACATAGCGGGCGATACCGGCATCAACATCACCCGCTGGTTTGCGGTAGCCGGGGAGTGTTAGCGTTGTGTGAGGCGGCTAAGCGCCGGGATAGCAGCGATCCAGATCGGACCCTCGGCGAAGACGATTTCGTTGTCGTCGGCATCGTAGAAGCGGAGAGGTGAGGCCGCATCTGTTTTGCGCCAGGTAACGTCTACGCTGCGACCGCCATTGAACACGCGTGCCGGACCACTGCCAACCACAGCCTGATCGATCCGGCGTTTTTCGTCACCGGGCCGGGCGGCTTCCGTGACCTGCATCACCACCACATTGCGCGTCCACAGGCGCTGGCCTGTTACCCGATCGATATGGGGGTGTCCACGCATGGAACGATAGTAGCCATTGGTCGCCTGGTCATAGGAGAACCCGGCGCGCGAACGCTGGTCAAGGAAGAAATAATCCAAGCCGTTAACCGTGGGGGGTGAGGCTGGCGTCGAGTTGTCGAACAGATAACCAACACTTGCATCATTAAACACAGCAACCTGCTTATCTTCAGCAAACGCACGCAGCAGACTGGAACTGGTGTACAGGTTGTGAGGTGCCACCCGCTTGCGATCGCGCCAGGTGTACTTGGGCTGCCGCAGCGCATCAAATTTGATGAACTGGTCGGTTGTTTCCGCGAGCTTCACGCCATCAGGACTGCCGCCGGCATAGGCGTAGACCGGATGAAAGCCCATCGCCCACTGTGCGAAATAGAGCCGGGTTGAGCGGACGGGCCCGATCTCGCCAACGTCCTCGGTCACGCCATCCTGAAATACCCCAATAAAACGTGTCACGCCATATTCGGCGAGACCTTCAAACACAACCGCGGCTTTGTTCAAACCAGATTGGGGATATGCGTCTGGATGATTATCGATCATGACCATCCAGGGGCGCTGCCGGATATTCCCGCGCGCAAAACTACCCTCGCCAGTAACCACACTCACGTCTGGTTGAGGTGTCGGCGTTGATATTGTGGTCGGCTCGGCAGTCGGCGTTGGTATGGCGGTTGGCTCAGTGGTCGGCGTTGGAACGGTTGTGGGAGCCGTTGTTGGCGAGGGAGCAGCCGTCGGGCTGGCAGTTGGGCTAGGCACCGCAGTGGCCGGAACAACGGTTGGGGCTATTGCAGCGACCGGTTGATCCGGCACAGTGGGTGTGCCGCCACAGGCGGCAAGCGTTGTAACCAGGAGCGGCAACAGCGTAAGACGAACGAATGGGATGGAACGAGGCATCAACGATTCTCCTTGTTGGCTTGGGCTTGGATGGTTGACCATGCGCGGTCAGCAGCGACAGCATCAGCCGCATCGATCAAGTCTGGGGCATAACGCGCGCGGTCGTAGGCAAGCGTGAGCGCGTGCAGGTCCCCTTTAGCGCCTGGCAATACGGCGGCTAAGGCTGTTTCGTGCTCAAGCGGGGTTTGTTGGGGCAAGCGCTCACGTTGTGCCGCCTCGCCCACCAGCAGGAGCTCCACATAGCGACGGCGAATACGTTGTACGGGATCATCCGCGCGCAGCCGAGCTAACACGTCGCGGAGGCTTGTTTGTGGTTTTGGCCGCAGACCGTTGAGCAGGCTGAGCAGATCGGCCTTCACCCCTTGCCAACTCCACAAAGACTCATGCAGCTCGCCGTCTTCGACGATAGGTTTGCGCTGCTGGCGGCGAAACAGGATGATCAGCACGATCAGCGCGAGCAGGGGCAGCACATACAGCGCTGCTGTCACCAGGATGGCTACGAAATCTAGGAGCTGGGGCGACGTGTCGCCATTCGGGAACTGCCCTTCTATCCCAGGCACGCTGGACGAGGAAGGCATCGGCAAGACAATCGTTCGGCTCTCCGGCCTGATGAGGTGCCACAGCTGGGCAATCAGGAACACAAGCGGCGCGGCAATCAGCGCAGCCAATGCGCCAATCGCCGCGGCCACCACGCGCACCACACTGGTCGCTGAGTTCGACACCAGGCTGAGCAGCAACGTGCCAACGACCATCAAGGCCAAGGTTGTGCCCAGGCTGGACCGTAACCAATGCCAGGCGCCGCGCGTGGACTGTGCTTGCGCTTCGCTGGCGATGCGCGCGAGGGCTAAGCTGGCTAAACCGGAGCCAACCACGAGCATTGCTTCAAGCGCCAGCAGCTGGCCCCACGGCGGCGCTCCCAAGTTGGTTACGCTTACAGGCGTAAGCAGCAGCACCAGCAACACAAGGCCAAGCAGACCACGCTGGAGTACAACCAACAACGTGCTATGGTCATGGTCAAGCAAGACCATTCCCCGCCACCACGCGGCAAGACAGACAATCACCAGCGCTGGCGCACCAAGCGACTGGTTGGAATCAAGAGCGCCGAACGGAGCAAGCACGCTCCAGCCCCCAAATAAGCTCCAGCCGCCGCCAGCTTGTAGCTTAGCTCCGTACACCACGACAACCGCTGCAAGGATCAAGGATATCGGCCGGGACCGACCAGCGTTGGAGTCGTCAATGGATGCGAACCGGACGGTGGTCCACGCCGCCAGGAGAGCAATAACCAGCAGCACGGGCCAACTGAGCGTCGCCGCACCGGCAAACGCGATCGAGATCAGCGACGCGCCAAGATGCAGCAGCAGCGTTTCAAACGCGGCGGCAATCAGATAAAAAAGCAGCTTCAAAGGCTGAAACGCCATCGTATGAGCTTTGCGAAGCAGCAGCAGGGCGAAAGTGCTGCAGGATGTGGATAACTGGCTGTGTATTCTACCACACGGAGCGGGCAGGATGCCTACGACTGGGGCATGATTCGCCCCGAACGTTGGCCCCATACGGCGTTCGTCTGCAGCGGCACGACTTCTATACCGGGCACATGCGGCACGGCGCCTTCTCCAGCATACAGCCAGACGATTCGGCCGCGCTGTTGTTGCAGCCGCAGCAGCGCAATCTGCAGCGCCTCGGAAGGGACAGCACTGATAAACACAATCGTCGTTCCCCAGGTCATGGCTGGCCCAAGCCGCCGCAGCACGTTGGGAAAGGGCGTTACGGCATAGGGCACGAGCTTGGCGAGCACCTCCAGCACCAGGGGCAACTGCGCAGGTGAGCGGTCGGGCGGGATACGCACCAGCTGGCCCTGGTCGGCGGGCGCACCGTTGGTGTACAGGCCGAATCCCAGGCCTTGGCCGGCAGCTTCGGATGCGACCGCGGCCGCGACGCTGATCATATATTCGATCTGGTCGTAGCGGACGCCTTCCCAGTAGTGCTCGAAGGTATCCAGATTAAGGACAATCGCGATGTCGAGATTGGTAGTGGGCTCGAAGATGCGGGTTTGCAGCTCGCCGCGGCGAGCGGTAGCGCCCCAGTGAACGGCTTTCAACGGATCGTCACGGCGATAGTCGCGCACGCCAATGGTGCGGGCAGGGTCGGTCAAGAGTTGCCGCGGCGCACGTCGCTCTCCAACGGGGTGTTGCGCGCGCAGCCGGAGGTTCGGCAGCTTGACAAGCTCCGGGTAGACCAAAAGGCGTGTCCGCTGGGCGAGCTCCAGCTCACGAGTCACCAGGCCAAAAGCGTCGGTCGCGGTAAGGTGGGCCGGGCCGAAGGTGAAGAGGCCGCGTTTGGTACAGCGCAGCTTGATCTGCCACGAGACGGCTTCATAGGGCCGGAGCGATGTGCTGCGGCGGAGCAGCTTGGTGTTGAGCAGGGTATGCGGCAGCAGGCGCTGGGCGCCATAGTCGAGCTGGTCCGGCACCAGCTCGTCGATCACCAGGCTGGGCAGCCCCAGCAGCTTCCGATTCGCGATCCGCAGGGTGAGGGTGATCTCGTCACCCACCAGCGCGCGTTCGCTGCTCAGGGATCGCTCATACGCGATGCGCCGGAGCGCCCAGCGACTCCACAGCTCGGCCAACAGCAGCGTCAAGGCCGGCAACCCCAGGAGCATCACGGCCAACCCCTGCCGCAGCAACAAGGCAAACACGATCAGCACAATCAGCAGACCACGCCACTGAGGTTTCAAAATCACTGGGATTATCTTTCCTGCCCGACCGACTCCTGCAAGCTGTATGGCCTAGCACATGTTTAGAGCTAGCCGTTGAACTGCGCCAAGGAAGATGACTAGCACCGGCGCCCAGCTACTCGATGCCCAGCTCTTTCAGTTTGGCCGCAAATGCTCTGGTGCTTAGCCCCAACCGATCAGCCGCAACCGCATGATCGCCGTCATGCTGACGGAGAGCCTCGGTAAGCATGGTACACTCAACATCACGCAGCACCTGCGCCAGCGTCCGCCGCTCGCGCACCGCGCTGGCAATATCAATCGCCAAGGCAGCGGTGCCCGGCTCTAGCGACAACAGCTCACTGGTAATCACCTTGCCCTGCGACAGCACAACCGCCCGCTGCATCTCGTTTTCGAGCTGCCGTACATTGCCGGGCCAGTCGTAGGCGATCAGCTTGTTGATCGCTTCTTCCGAAATCTGGGATGGCGGCGACGACGGGCTGTAGCGATATTTATCCAGAAAATGCTCGATCAGCAGCGGAATGTCTTCGCGGCGCTCGCGCAGCGACGGCATATGAATGTTGATCACGTTGAGCCGATAGTACAGATCCTCGCGGAAATTGCCTTTACGCACCTCTTCCTCGATGTCACGGTTGGTGGCCGTGATCACCCGCACATCGACTTTCATGGTAGCAGTGCCACCGACCCGCTCAAACTCGCCCTCTTGCAGCACGCGCAGCAGCTTCTTCTGGGCAGTCAGCGACAGCTCGCCGACCTCGTCCAAAAAGATGGTGCTTTTGTTCGCCAACTCGAAGCGCCCTTTACGCTGGGATACCGCGCTGGTAAACGCGCCCTTCTCGTGCCCAAACAGCTCACTTTCAAGCAGGGTATCCGGCAGGGCCGCACAGTTGACGCGGACCATGGGCGGGCCGGTACGCCGCGACGAGTGGGCATGAATAACGTTGGCCACGAGCTCTTTGCCCGTACCAGTCTCGCCGGTGACCAACACCGTCGCGTCGCTGCCGGCGATCCGGCCGATGGTTTTGTAGATGCGCTGCATTGCGGGCCCGGAGCCGATCATGCGGTCGCGCGGATCAAAGGATTGGCTTTCAAGCGTTTTGACCTTGGAGGCCAGCTCTTGATGCTCGAAGTAGCGCTGCACTGTGACCAGCACTTCATCGACCTCGAACGGCTTTCGCAGCTGATCAAACGCGCCCATCTGCATGGCCCGAATCGCCACCGACGAGGTTGCGTGGGCGGTAATCATGATGACGCCCAGATCGCTGTTATTTTTTTGCAGCCGCTCCAGCACTTCGAGACCATCGATGCCCGGCATGCGCACGTCCATCAACAGCAGATCGTAGCCGTTTCCGCCGGCAATCTTGGTCAGCACTTCGGTTCCGCTGCGGACCTCGGTTACACAATAGCCTTCATCCGTAAGCAGGTCATGCAGCACATTGCGCACGCCGTCGTCATCATCGGCAATCAGTATCTTTCGTTGCTTCTGCTCATCTGTCACAGTCAAGAGTGCTCCTTCTAGCCGACGCAAGGCATATCGCGGCATCCACCCCTTGACCTAAAAGGATACCGCCAGCGCAAAATACCGTGGATTGGGGGTTAGCTTCGGGAAGCAGCATATCCACAGTGTGAATTATAGCCTAGGCACACATGTGACGCAACGCCATGCCGTAACGCTGCTCCTGATCCGTACCCGCCCGGACTATGCACGACGTTCAATATGTGCTCCAAGTGTACGCAGCCGCTCTTCAATTCGCTCGTAGCCCCGGTCGATCTGCCCGATGTTTTGGATGATGCTTTGTCCCTCGGCCGCGAGGGCCGCGATCAACAAGGCCATGCCCGCACGAATATCCGGGCTGATCAACGTTTCGCCGTGCAGCTTGGCTGGTCCGACCACGACCGCGCGGTGAGGATCACACAGCACAACGCCAGCGCCCATGCTGATGAGGCGGTCAACAAAGAAGAGTCGGTTTTCAAACATCCACTCGTGGATCAGCACCGTTCCCTGCGCCTGGGTTGCCACCACCAGAATGATACTCATCAGGTCGGTCGGAAAGCCTGGCCAGGGTCGATCATCGATCTTGGGGATCGCGCCATGCAGGTCGGCCTGCACAACCAGCTCTTGCTCGGCGGGCACGACAATATCAGCGCCGTCGTCCTGCCACGTCACACCCAGCTTATTGAAGGTGATGCGCGTCATGCGATGCTCTTCGGGCCGCGCATTTTTGATCCGCAGCGCGCTTCCGGTCGCCGCCGCCAAGCCGATGAATGAGCCGACCTCCATAAAATCCGGGCCGATGGTATATTCCGCGCCACGCAGGCTCGACACACCTTGAATCGTCAGGGTATCGGTGCCGATGCCGCTGATGCGCGCGCCCATGGCGTTAAGGCACTTACACACGTCCTGCACATGCGGCTCGGATGCGGCGTTACGAATGATGGTGGTGCCTTCGGCGAGCGACGCAGCCATGATCGCCTGCTCGGTGCCGGTTACGCTCATCTCGTCCAAAAAGATGTCGGCGCCACTCAGCTCGCCGCTGGTGAGACGGTAGCGGTCGTTCTCGACGGCGATCTCGGCGCCCAGCGCTTGCAAGGCTTGGAAATGGGTATCAAGCCGACGACGGCCGATCCGGTCGCCGCCTGGCCGCGGCACGGTGACAAAACCGCGGCGGGCGAGGAGCGGCCCGGCCAGGAGCGGAGCAGTGCGGATCCGGCGGCCAAGCTCAACGTCTGGTTCGCGGTCGCCCACGGCCTTGGCAACCAAACGCCAGCTGCCGCGCCCAAGGGCGGTACACTCGACGCCCAGCGCACGCAGCAGATCGAGCTTGGTCCGGACATCGCCAATGTCGGGCACGTTATGGAGCGTTAGCGGCTCGTCTGTAAGCAGCGCTGCGGCCAGCAACGGCAGCGCAGCGTTTTTATTACCAACCGGCGTGATCGTGCCGTTGAGCCGTTGGCCACCTTCGATCACGAAATAGTCCATGCGTCCTCTCCTCGACATGCAAAGCCCACGCGGTCAGCGCCTGACAACGCGTGGGCATTATAGTCGAGTTTGCGGGGCGGAATGTTAACGGCGGAAGCGCTGCCACCACCGCGCCGGCGGCGTCATGCGTCTCGTTTCGCCGGTTGCCGGTGGCTGCTGCTGGCGGCGCTGGAGCAGCTCGCGGGCGCGCTGCCGACCAATCTCGATCGCTTGCTTGTACAGACTGCTGAGCGCGTCGCCGGAGACCCGCTCGCCGTTGCGATACCAGAGCACAGCGGCCTGTCCTGTGGCATACGTACCCGCGTAGGCGACGGCCACCTTGGGCAGAATACCAAAGCCGGGGATCAGGCCAACCAGCTGCCGCGCAGCCTGTCGCCACATAAAGCCGCTGCCGATTACGGGCAGCACTTCCCGCATCTGCGCTTGAAAATCGGGCGGCGCACCAAACGCCAGGGCCAGCTTATACACCAACAACGCCTGATTCTTGGTCAGCACCAGCATATCCGCCGCATTCAGCGGAATATTCAGCAGCGGCACCATCTCCGGTAGCCCCGAGGTCAGCGCGAACGAGGCATTGGAAAAGGAAACATCGCCGACCAGCCAACGCCCAACGCCATCGCGTAAACCCGGCAACTTGCGCGCTGCGGCAATCCGTAGATCCTCCGGCAAGCTATCCACAACCACCGGCACGAGCTGTTTGGCGAGGGTATCGGGTTGGGTGTCGGGCACAAAAACCTGCGTCATGCCCGCCAGGTACCAGGTCGCATCGCCCGCAACTGTCGGGAGCTGCTCGGCGCCCACCAGCACCAGCAGCCGCGGACATGACAGCATCGACAATTTGTCAGCCGCGGCGATCACGTCGGCGCCTATTCTGCTCTGAGCATTGAGAACGAGGATCGCCAGATCGGCTCGACTAAGCTCGCTTTGCCGGTCACGTGGCACTGGCATGTCGTACTCGTTGATGGTAACGCCCTGAGCTGCCGGGTAACGACTTGGCCCAGTGTACAAGGCTTGCGTAATCGCACTGCGCAGCTCGGGAGCGCCAATGACGGCGATCGACACCGGCTGGTTGGCGCTATCTCGAATATCGCCGACGTTCAGCTCGCGAACCGTGCTCCACACATTGGTTATATCGCCAAATTTTGGCACGGAAAAACTCCTCTTGCTCATTGTATGACCCACACCGGCTGCTATCAGCCAAGGCCTGGTGATACGCGAATTGTCGCATACTTGAACGATCCTCGCTACACGACCCGCTGCGTGCGACACGTTGCGTGGGGTTCTCCAAACGGTAGCACAAAATATGCCAACTCGACCCATTGGCGCTGGATCAGCCGCCTAGCTACAATAAATCGAAACACGATCCACACAGATGAGGCATAGGCAATGAGCACACAATGGCCTGACGACATCGAGCTTGAGCTGCACGCCATGGCGCAGGGGGGCGACGCGGTGGGCCGCTGGCAAGGCCGCGCCGTATTTGCCAGCGGCGGCTTACCAACCGAACATGTACACGTCCGACTGCATGAGCGGCAAAAAGCGTTCGCACGCGGCCGAGTAACCGATGTTAGCAATCCCGCGCCGGAGCGGGTGCCGTCCTTTTGTGCATTGGAGCAACACTGTGGTGGCGCGGACTGGCGGTGGATCGAACCGACGGCGCAGCGGCGCTTCAAGGCCGATATTCTGCGGGAGCAGCTGCAACATTTAGCGGGATTGGACGTGGCTGTCGCTGCACCCGAAGTGGTCGCCGATCCGCAAACGACCCTTGCGTACCGGACCAGCGCCGAGCTACATGTGGCCGGCGGCCAGATCGGATATTTCGTGCCGGGGACGCGGCGCGTAGTCGATATCCCGGCGTGTTGCCTCCATCATCCGCTGATCAACGCTGCGCTGGCCGCCCTTCGTCCGTTGCTTGGACGCGATGCTGGACTACGCGGCGTGACCCTCCGCTGCAGCCCCAGCACCGGCCAGCTGCTGGCGACCTTGGATGGAAAGGGAGCAACGCATGAGCTGGCACAACGCTGGCGGCAGGCCTACCCCCGGCTGGTGGGCGTGACTCACGCGGTTTCACGCCGCACCCTCGACGGACACGACGGGATCGAGCAGCTCGTCGGCGATGTACGGTTTCATGTATCTGCCAGCTCATTCTTTCAGGTAAATTACCTTGCAGTACAGCGGATGGTTGCGCGGGTACGCAGCCTGTTGGCTGTGACGGACTCAACGCGGCTGCTTGATCTGTACTGCGGCGTGGGGCTGTTTGCGCTGTCGTTGGCCGCCGACGTGGCCGAAGTGTTTGGCATCGAAGAGTGGGCGCCCGCGATCAAAGATGCGCGGCGCAGTGCCACGCTCAACCAGATCGGCAATGCCCGCTTCGCGATCGGCAGCGTCGAGCAGGTGTTGGCGAGCCATCCGGAGCAGTATGATCGGGTAGCGCTTGACCCGCCACGCCGCGGCTGCACGCCGGAGGTTTTGAACGCTCTGGTGGCACACGCACCCGAGCGCATTGTGTACGTTTCATGTCATCCCGGCACGCTCGCGCGTGATTGCAAACAGCTTGCGGGAGCTGGTTACCGCATTACCAGCGCCGAAATCATCGACATGTTTCCACACACCCACCATGTCGAAAGCATTGTTGCGCTGGAGCGAGGCAAACAGGTTTAGCTAACGGATCTCGACATTGCCGGCCGTTTTGTTGATCCGGATTGTGGCTCGGTTCGGCGCGTCTTCACGGTAGTTATCCGAGACGTACGCGCCGTCCTTGAGCGCGAAGCGATCATCCACATCGACGTCACCAAACTTCGCGTTCACCTCGATCCTGGCCGCAAGCTCTTCCGGTACCTCGACCTCGACATCGCCGAACTCATTCGCAAGAGTCACATCGATGATCCCGTCATTCGGCAACTTAAGGTCTAGATTGCCGGTAGTCTGCTCGATTGCCAGCTTTGCCAGCAGGATATCCTCCAGGTCGATCGGCGCAAGGTTGCCGGAGCCCATCTTGATGGATAGTTCGACCGGAAGGCGCCGGGTCACCCTCAAATCAAGTTCACCGACATTGAACGGGTGCTCGATGTCGACCATTGCTGTTTGGCGTGCTTGTGATAGGGAATGGGTCACCTTCCCATCCGAACCCACCGCCACAAGCGCATCGCTCTCGTCGTCCAGCGCCTCGATGCGTAAGTGACCCGCGGTTAGTTGGACTTGCGCCTGTACAAGCTCAGCGTTGGTGATCGAACCGATCTGGTTTTGCCGCCGCAGGGAAGCAACCTTTTCCGGCCGTTGCGGTTCGACGAGCTGAGCCGCGCCAATAAGTGGAGCAAGCGCCGCGGCAGCAATTAACGCAGCGACGGCGATTCGCCGCCGTTCGCGGCCCTGCGTGATCAGGTCTACGCCGACCGTGAGCAGCGCAAGGGGAAACACCACGCTCCAGATCACAGCGCCAACCGGGCCACTGTTGAGCAACGAGATAGCTGCGCCGGCCACGATGAGCAGCAAGGCGATGTGTTTGTTTGAACGTTTGGGAACCGCGCCGGCGGTCGACGGCAATGGCGATGGCTCAGACATATGCTGCCTTATGTTGTTCTACGTCGTAGCAGGTACACGCCCAGACCGACCAGCAAGATCGGAAAGATGATACCTGACAAATCGATACCGAAGATCCGGTCAAGCGCCTCGCCGACATTGTTGAACAGGATCATGCCGCCTATGCCCATCAGCAACAGGCCGAGCGTGCGGTTGCGGTTGTTCGGAGCGGCATTGGGGGACGGGGTTGATTCCGGCTCACGCAACGACGTTGTGCGACCCACAGCTGGAGGCGGCAAGGGCTGACCCGTGAGCGGATCGAAGCGGGCACCGGGCGGCAGTGGTATTGACGCTCCTGCTTGAGCGTTGGTGGGAGGCAACGTCGATGATCCGCTGCCGGGCATAACCAGCCATAACAGCGGATAAATGAATGGAGTGACCATTGTTGTAACGGCCAGGACCACAAAGATCAAGCGCACGATAACCGGATCAACACCAAAATATTGCCCCAGCCCGCCACATACGCCCGCAATCATTCGGTCGGTATGCGTGCGAGTGAGTCGTGGGTGCATGGCGAACTCCTTTTGCATGGGCTATATGACGCTGGCACACACGGCGATGTTGCATCGCTCGCCCCCAACGTTAAGTGTTGTCAAATATAGAACATATGTTTTATACTTGAATGAATTTGGTGGCTCATGGTATGATCGAAGTGTACCGCAGATCGATCTTGAGCACACCCAGGGTTGGCCTGTAGCACTCATTTACAACGATGAAAGGAGCGCGACAATGGGCTGGTCGAGACGACCGAATGCGCCAGATCCAGATCCAGATGCCAATGGCGGCGATAATCCTTTAGCCGATAACATACGCCTGAATCGCTCACGCCGCCAAACACCAACCGAGCCGCTTGACTCAGACCGCAGCGGTTCCATTTTCGACCAGCAAACCGTGGTCGACACCAACTTTTCTGGTCGCTCGGAAGCCCGTAAGCAGCGCCAGATGGGCGGGTCGTTTTCCACGCAGCAGCTCGGCACCTGGGCTGCCGATCCCAACAATTCGCGTAAGCTGTGGACCATCGGCGGTGTAGCCCTGGGTATTTTGCTGTTGATCGCGCTCTTCTCGTTGTACAACCGCATGGGCAACTCAGCGGCATCCGACGACGCGGCAGCTCCGTTTGCCTCACAGGAAGCAGTTATCGGCGGTCCGCTCCTGAACCAAGAGCCAGTGGCATCCGCAGCTCCCGAGCTGGGCACCGCGCCAGAGCCGGTGCCGAACGTACCAAAGAGCGATCCTGCCCAGCCGCCGGCACCGGGCGGCGCGTTCGTGGTGACCGGAACCGCCACCGAAGGACTCTTCCTGCGGCGAGATCATGTGGTCGATCCTGGGAATATTTTGGGAACGTTACCCGAAGGAACGCGCGTCCAAGATCTGGGACAGGAGTTTGACGACGGCACCCGCAAGTGGCGCCAAGTACGTACCGAACAGTTTGGGGATGGCTGGGTAGCCGCCGATTATCTGCAACCAGCGCAATAACCGGTGCCCGATCCGGGTCCCGCGTCTGACAAACCAGCCAGAATCTACAAAGACAAGCCCCGTGAAGAGATTGCGAGCGTCCTTCACGGGGCTTGTCGTCGCCCTCCAGCCGAAGAAGGCTTACGGTTACAGCGCAACGTAGCGCCAGTTTTAGACCTCAACTGCCACAACGCTGTTTCCGGCGCCACCAGTCGTGCCTGAATGTACCGCGGTGCTTGCGGCGGTGCTGGCCGCCTTTTTGCGCGTCCGTTTGCGGGGCTGATAGGGCGTGTCAAGCGGGTTACGCACAAACGCTTCCGGCAACACCGCGTCCATATGTTGCACCAGCGCGCATTGAAGCTTGCGCCGAACATGGCGGGCAATGTCTTCCAGATCCCGCTCGTTTTTGCGCGGCATCAAAATACGGGTAATGCCAGCGCGATACGCGCCCAATAGCTTTTCTTTGATGCCGCCAACCGGCAGAATCCGCCCGCGCAGCGTGATCTCCCCGGTCATAGCGACAGTGCGCTTAAGCGGGATATTCGTCAGGGCGGAGACGAGCGCACACGCGATGGTGATCCCGGCGGACGGGCCTTCCTTGGGCACTGCACCATCGGGCATATGGACATGAATATCAACTTTATCGAAACGTTTGGGATCGATGCCCAGCCGCTTGGCATTGGCTCGAGTATAGCTCAAAGCCGCCTGCGCTGACTCCTGCATCACTTCCCCGAGCTGCCCCGTCAACAACAGATTGCCCTTGCCCTCCACCACGCTGATCTCGACCGGCATAACATCACCGCCGTTAGCCGTCCACACCATCCCGGTTGCAACGCCCACTTCGTCGTGCTCTTCGGCCAGCCCATAATCATAACGGTCAGCACCCAGCAAGCTTGGCAGCAGCGAGGGCACGATCCGATGGGGATGACGACGCTGCTCGGCTACGCGCCGGGCTATTTTGCGGCAAACCGTGCCAATCTGACGCTCCAACTCGCGTACGCCGGCCTCGTAGGTGTACAGGCGGATCAGTGCAACAATCGTGTCCTGGCCAAAACGAACGGGCACCCCAGCCAGGCCATTGGCTTCCAATTGTTGCGGGATCAGAAAGCGGCGGGCGATCTCCACCTTTTCTTCCTCGGTGTAGCCGGCCAGCTCGATCACTTCGAGTCGATCAACCAGGGCATCGGGAATTGGGTCGAGCAGGTTCGCTGTGGTGATAAACATCACCCGCGACAGGTCGTAAGGCACATCAAGATAGTGGTCGGAGAAGGCGTGATTTTGCTCGGGGTCGAGCACCTCGAGCAGTGCGGCCGCGGGATCGCCCCGAAAATCATGGCCGAGCTTATCGATTTCGTCCAGCATCAGCACCGGATTAACGGTACCGGCATCCCGCATCATCTTCACAATGCGGCCCGGCATCGCGCCCACATACGTCCGCCGATGGCCCCGAATTTCCGCTTCGTCGTGCACGCCGCCCAAGGAGATCCGCATAAACTTCCGGCCCAGCGCTTCCGCGATCGAACGACCGAGGCTGGTCTTGCCCACGCCGGGAGGACCCACAAAACAGAGCACGGGCGAACGGCTACGCGCGCCCGTCAGCTTACGCACGGCCAGATGCTCAAGAATACGGTCCTTTACTTTTTGCAGGCCATAATGGTGGCGATCCAACGTTTGGGCAGCCGCTTGCAGCTCGTAGGTATCTCCCGATGTGGCGTGCCAGGGCAACGCTACCAGCCAGTCAAGATAGGTTCGCACCAGGGTGTACTCGGGCGTGCTGGGCGGCATGGCCTCAAGCCGGGCTAGCTCCTCCTGCGCGCGCAGCTGCACCGGTTCCGGCATGTTGGCGGTAGCGATGCGTTGAGCCAGGCCAGCCAGCTCGTGCACCAGCGGATCGATATGGCCTAACTCGCGCTGGATGGCCTTCAGCTGTTCACGCAGAAACAGCTCCCGCTGCGTCCGATCAACTTCCTGCTCGACCTCAACCCGCAGTTGATGTTCTAATTGCAGCACGTCGAGCTCATGGATCAGCAGCGTACACACAAGATGTAAGCGCTGCTCGACGTCGAGCACCTCCAACACCTCCTGCCGCTGCCGTACATCCAGCGGCAGATGCGAGGCGATCAGATCGGCAAGTACGCCGGGTGTTTCGACGTTAAGCGCGGCAACGTACGCGTTTTCCGGCAGCGTTCGGCTGAGATTAGCTACCTTTTCAAACAGGGCGAGCGCCGTGCGGCGCGCAGCTTCCAGTCCGAGCGGCGACGTCGGCAGATCAGCGATCGGTGTGACCCGCGCGCGCAACAAGGGCTGCTCCTGCACAATGTCATCGAGGCTGACCCGCCACAAGCCTTGCAACAAAATGTTGATCGTGCCATCCGGCAAGCGGACAACCCGGCTGATCCGGGACTGCACGCCGATAGGGTACAAGTCACCAGCGCCCACGACCTCGGCGGCTTCATCCCGCTGAACCACCGTGAGCACCATGCGGTCGTTCGCCAGCGCGGCATCCAGAGCGTGCTGCGCCTGCTGACGGCTCACAAACAGCGGAGCCACTACCTGTGGAAAGACCACCGTGTTCGCCAACGGCAGCACCGGCAGCTCGCAGGGCTCCGGTCCAGGCACGTTGATCCGCTCTTCGAGCAGCACCGACAAATCAAGATCATCCGTCATGCACGACCCCTGTGGTCCATGAGTTATGGCGGCGAGTGTAGCATAACCGTCAAATGCAGCGGCGAGATAACCGACATATGCGCAATGACATAAGACGCAATCACGGGCTGCGGTACGAACACGAGGCCACCAATCGGCTATGGCTGAGCGGGCCAGGCTTAAGCGAGATTTAACAAACAGGCGCTTTTTGGCGTGCTACAATGGCCGTATGGCGACAATCTTGTTGGTTGAAGACGAAGCTATTCTTTCCGATACTCTGCGCTACAACCTGGAGCGAGAAGGGTACACCGTGCTGACGGCGAGCGATGGCGTACACGGGCTTGAGCTTGCACGGCGCAAACAGCCCGATCTGCTGATTTTGGATGTTATGCTGCCGCAATTAGACGGATTTTCGGTGTGCCGCATCCTCCGCAATGAGTCGGATATTCCGATCATGATGTTGACGGCTCGGCAAGACGAAATCGATCGCATCGCCGGCCTTGAGCTTGGCGCCGATGATTATGTCGTTAAGCCATTTAGCCTGGGCGAGCTGCTGGCGCGAGTGCGGCGGATTCTTTGGCGGGGGCGTCGCGAAGAAGAGGCGCTGCAGCGCGAGGTGCTGACCGCGGCTGATTTGAAAGTCGACCTCGGCTCGCGGCGGGTTTGGCGCGGGGCGCACGAGACAGGGCTTTCGGCCAAGGAGTTCGATCTGCTGGTCTGCCTGATGCGCAATCGTGGGCTGGCGCTGTCCCGGGATCTGCTGCTCGAACGGGTGTGGGGCTATGATTTCCTGGGCGACTCGCGCACGGTGGATGTGCATGTGCGCTGGCTACGGGAGAAGATCGAGCCCGATCCGTCGCAGCCCGTCTTTATTCACACCGTCCGCGGCACGGGATATCGTTTCGAGGCGCCCGCCCAGGCCGATGCTGACGTCCGCGCGGCGCTCCCGCACGCTTCGAACGAGGCTATGCGGTAAGGGACGAAGGACGGGCGCTCCGTCGGCCGTTTCCTCCCTGCTGCGCTTGTATGCTGTTTGTTGTTGTTCTGCTTGTTGCCCTGCTGCTGGCCGCCCTGCTTTGGGGGTGGCGCTTGCGGCGCGAACTCGAAGCCGAACGCGCGTACCTGCAACGTCGCCGCGAAAAGCGAGAAACCGGGGCGTTAACGCAGCTCTTTTTAGCGACCGCCGCGGCACTCGAGTCGGGCCTGCTGCTCATCGACCGGAACCACCGCATCCGGTTTGCAAACCAGGCCTTGGAGAATATGCTCCATGTGGAGCTAGCTACTGTCACAGGCCAGGCGATCATCACGCTTCTGCGCGACTACCGCGCTGACGCACTGGTAAAATCGGCAATCGAGAGCGGCGAGGTCCAGTCGACGACGTTTCAACCACCCCGCTCGCCCCAAACACTCCAGATTAGCTGCTATCCCCTGCCCGACCACGACGAGTACTGCGCGATTGTGCTGTTGCGGGACATCACCCATCTGGCACAACTTGAGCGGGCGCGCCGTGAAATGGTGGCGAATGTGTCACACGAGCTGCGTACACCGCTGGCGTCGATTAAGCTGTTGGTGGAAACACTGCAAGGCGCGCCGCCGCCCGAGGTAGCGCAGCGGATGCTGGGCAACATCGACGACGAGCTGGAGGCCATGACGCATCTGGTGGACGAGCTCCGCGAACTGTCGCAGATCGAATCGGGGCGCATGGTGATGGCCTTCCAGCCGACCGACATCAGCGCACTGGTTGAGCGTGCCATCGCGCGTCTACGACCGCAGGCTGAGCGTCGTCAGCTCCAGCTCACAAGCGAGATAACGCAGCCACTCCCGCTCGCGCTTGTGGATGAAGAACGGATCGGCCAGGTGCTGCTCAATCTGTTGAACAACGCGATTAAGTTTACCCCTACCGACGGCAGAATCACCATCCATGTATCTGCCGTACAAGCAGCCAACCAGCAGACGCCGTCCAGAATCAGGCACGAACTTCAGCAGACTGGCTTGGCGCGGGCGATCGTGGTGGCCGTGGCCGATACGGGCATAGGTATTCCGGAAAGTGAAGTAGACCGGGTCTTTGAGCGTTTTTACAAGGTGGATCGCGCTCGCACCCGCAACAGCGGCGGCACGGGACTCGGCCTGGCGATTGCCAAACATCTCGTCGAGCGGCATGGCGGGCGAATCTGGGTCGAGTCGGAAGAAGGCCACGGCAGCACCTTCTCGCTGCTGCTCCCGGCCATGTAACCAACCGTAGCAGCAGTTTATCCCAGCCGCTAGCTCAACGTTCTGCGCTGCCCGCCTACCCTACGGCACGACCACCTGCATGGTTTGAAAGTCCTCAACCCAGCGTTCCTTGCCTGTAAAAAAGAAGAGCTTAGCCCAGCCCCCCTGTCGTTCCACCACCGCATAGCGCTCTTTGCGTGCGGCCCGGTCGACCAGCTTGAACGATTTGCCCGGACCCGCGTACAGCGGCGTGCGATCATGCAGCATTTCCACAATATCGCCGCGCGGCATGGGGTGGAGTGCTGGCCAGCCTTCGACGGGTCGCGCGCCTAAAAAGCGGGCAATTCCCAGGGCAATCGCCCGCGCTACCAAATCGCGATTCGTGATCATGAAGTGGCGATCGGCCGCGTTCGACAAAAAGCCCATCTCCACAATGGCAGCGGGCGTGTCTTCCGCAATGGTATGTTCATACAAACCGCTGTTGAACGGATAATATCCGCGCATGTTGTCGGTGATGCGCCAATCTTTCGGCAGGCCGGTTTGCTTGGCGTACTCATCTTCTAGCTCCCGCACCAAGGTCGTACTGGCGATCCAATCACGATAGTGGGTAGCAACTTTGAAGCCCCGCGCATTGCGATTAGCGTGACCATCCGAATGAATAGCCACAAACGCATCCGCCCGATAGGCCGGCGGCACGGTCGAGGGCAGCACATAGGCTTGGTTGCCCCAAGCGCGGAGATATTCGGCGACGCGATGCGCGATATCGACATTGAGATCAACTTCACGCACGCCGCCTGCGACCGCTCCGGTGGATGTGCGCAGCCGCGCAAATTCTTCGGGCAGCTCGCCGGTTCGCCAATGACCGGCTTGGATCGCCACGACGGGTGGAGAGGAGGCGCGGGCGGGAGTGGACAACGGCAGGCAGACGGCGAGCGCAACGAGACACAACAGGAGGCCGGCACGACGAAACATGGCGAACCCTTTCGGCAATGATGCGGGAGACAACCACGACGAGCGAAACAGGGGAACGTCATTCGACGAACATACGTGTGGGACTAATAGCGGCTGCTCCTTCGGTAACGTTGCGGGGGGATTGTGGCAGCCGGCCAGCAGCACCCTGCTAGCACATCGGCGTGTGACTGGCTAGCTGTTGGCGCGATAGTTTACGCGCATGCGCTCGCTTTCAGCGGCAATTTGGGCCCGCAGCTCAGCGGGCGCAAGCACTTCCACATCCGCGCCCCAGCTCAACACCCAGTTGCGAATCTCGCGAATGCCGCCGACGCACATAGACAGCACGCAGCCGCCGTCGGGCTGCAGCTCAAGCCGCTGGGAATGATGCCAAACGCTTTCTTGCACGCGGCGGGTTACCAGCGGACTGAAGCGCAGCCGCACCTCGACTTCCTCCTCCGCCATAATGCCCCACGAGGATTGGAGCCAGGTGTACGGATCGAAGTCCGGTGGAATCGTGTAGTGTTCGGGGAGCAGCTCAGTCCGCTGAATGCGCTCGACCTTGAATGTGCGGAGCGCGTTGCGCAGCCGATCATGGGCCAGCACATAGCTCGCGGGCTCGAAGCGCGACACTTCCAAAAAATACGGCTCGATCACGCGCAGCTGGGGCTTGTCCCGATCTGCCGCCCAATAGTGGATTTCAAGCGCCCGGCGGTCGGCCCAGGCTCGCGTCAACGTTTCAACCGTCTGCACATAATTTGAGCGCATCGGCTTGGCGCGGATCACATCGGCAGCCCGCGACATATGCTCAGACAGCGTTGCATCGGGTAATGAGGCCGCGATCTTGTCCAATGCTCCGACAACATGGGGGTTATTTTCGTCGGAGTGATGGGCCAGCAGCCGCGCCGCGAAGTACAGCGCAACAGTTTCGTTGAGGTTGAGGCGAACCGTCGATTGGTAGCCGTCACGCTCGATGCCGAACTTGCCGTCAAGCTGCCACACGGGCACGCCCATCGCATCCAGCGCTTCGATGTCACGATAAATCGTGCGCCGATCCACGCCACAATAGTTGGCGAGCTCGACAGCGCCTAGCCCGTGCGGCGTGTTATACAGCTTGTGTTCGATTCGGCGGAGCCGTGCCGCTTTGGATTGCGTGCGTGATTCGTCCATGGGCACCTGGCAACAACGTACGATGCAAGCAACGGAGCCACTGCTCCGGGAGGAAACCCAGCTGGTTTAGCCCAGCAACTGCCCGAACCCGTCGGCGATCGGCAAGAATGACAGCAAAACCATCAGGCCAATCAACACAGTCGCCCAGACCAGGATCCGGATCAAATCCTTGCGGATAAAGCGATACTCTGCCGCATAATCGACGGGCGCTGGCTCGGCCATATAAGAACGGCGAAAGGGTGCCGTTGGAGCAGCAGGCGTAGCATAGGTTTGAGCGGCGCCAGTGCGACGCTCCCGACGTGTCAAGTTTCGCGTCGGCCGACGGCGGGACTGGTTGGTCATGGAACAGCTTCCTCCAAAGGCACAAACAGCTCAACAGAGCTTGCGGGCAATTATACCACCGGCGCTGGGGGAACGGAGCACAAGATCACGTACCTTAAAGTATAGCTCGGGGAATGACCGCGTTAAAATAGCTCTTCGATCCGTCGCCGACCCGCAAAGCCGGTATCCGGATCATGCCAAAATTGAACCGTCGGCTCATCGTACAGCCAACACAACAACACAAGTTGGCCATCACGCTCGGCCGGAAAGTCAATCAACCCGATGTTGATATCTTTGACTAGGATGTTGAGCGCCTGGAGCGCGCGAATCCCCTCTTGGATGAGGATGATGTGGCGCGTCGCCTCCGAGACCGTTTTGCTGCCACCATTAAAGACCGCTGCTTGGATTGCCGGCCAGAGTTCAGGCTGCAGCTGCAAGATATGCGTGCGAGCCAGCAGTATGCGTTTGACGAGCTCGCGCACATGGGGCAAGATGGCATTTGCCTCGGCAACAGTGTACCGTCGATCGTTCATGGTGATCGCCTCAGGGACTAGGTTCCCCTAGGTCAAGCGGCATTATAGCACTGGGCCATTAAGGAGCACAAGCGTATGCTATAATTGCGCAACTTGAGAACCCCCACGTAGTTATTCCCAACAGCGGAGTTATTGGATGTTTGTTAATGTGCTCCTTATGGCCCTCTTTCTGATCGTTACCGGCGCAGGATTTTTCCAAGGCACCGTTAAGCTGGTAATTGCACTGGTTACATTTTATTTGAGCGTTGTGCTTGCGAGCTTGTACTTCAAGCTTATGGCAACGTACTTCAATACCAGCCCAGTTGTCGCCGAAGCCGTCAGTTTCTTTATTATTTTGACGTTGTGCTTTATTATATTGCTCGCAATGTCGCTATACACGTTTCGATATGTACGTTTTCCAGGCCGTCTTGAATACCTGGATCGTATCCTAGGTGTGGGATTCGGCGTGATTCTGGGTGTGGTCTTGGCGAGCATTATTGCCATGGTGCTGCAGTATATGTTTATCTCGCATCGCGCCGGCAATGAATATCCGATTACGCGGGCACTCCAAACCAGCACACAAAACTCAACCTTGCTGCGGCTACTCATGTATAATATTTTGCCACGGCTTTTCACGCTGGTCTCGCCGTTCTTGCCAGACGCCGCCATTCCATTCTTCAATCCCATCCGCTAATGCATACGTAACGGACCTGTTCGGTTTTGCGGAAGGTATGTGAAGCTCGAGGAGGGGCAATGATCGGGAAACCACCCGCATCCCCGTCCCGGCGGCGAACTAGGCCAAACAGCACGCCAACCTACAGCGTGGGCGACGGCAGATCGGGGTATAATGCCCCTGCCGTCGTTTTTGATTTTAGTGTGTTGAACGCGCCTAGATTGGCTGGTTGGGGTAGCTGAAAAGGCGGAGCGGAGAGCGATCAAGCAGCATGACAATTGCGGAACGTACGCTAAGTATTCTTGAATATCCTAAAGTTCGTGAGCGCCTCGCCCAGCACACGTCGTTCTCGGCCAGCCGGGAACTGGCGTTAAGCCTGCGTCCGGATGACGACGCAACGTTTATTCGGCACGCCCAGCGCGCAACCAGTGCGGCGCGACAGCTTTTTGATACATTTCCCGATATCACCATCGGCGGCGCGCGGGATATCCGTCAGTCGGTTGCGAAGAGTTTGCGCGGCGGCATACTGGAGCCGGAACAGCTGCTTGAGGTCAGCGCTACGCTGGGAACTATGCGCCAGCTACGGGTCAGACTGTTCAAGCTGCCTCCGGAGCCCTACGCCCCCCTGCGTGATATTGCCCTGGCGTTGCCGGAGCTGCCCAGCCTGGAGGATGCTATCGAGCATACCGTCGATCCGGGTGGCAACATCCTGGATAGCGCTAGCCCGACGTTAGGCAAGATCCGGTCCGAAATACGGGTGGCGCACAGCCGCCTGCTGGAGCGCCTGAACGGCATTATTGGCTCGTCGCAATACGCTGGAGCGCTGCAAGAGCCGATCGTCACCATGCGCGACGGGCGCTACGTCGTGCCGATCAAGGCAACCGGCCGACGAACATTACAGGGCATTGTCCACGATCAGTCAAACACCGGCGCGACCTTGTTTGTCGAGCCGCTGCAAACCGTGGAGCTGAACAACCGGTGGCGCGAGCTGCAGCTCGCGGAGCAGCAGGAGATCACGCGTATCCTGCAAATGCTTTCGGCCCGCATCGCCGAGCAGGGCGACAACATCACCACCGGCGTTGAAGCGCTGGCCGAGCTTGACTTGCTCTTTGCCAAGGGTCGTTACAGCGCAGCGCTGAATTGCATTGAGCCAACAATTGTCGATGGGCTGTCGGAGAGTGACGATCCGGAGCCGCCACTGCACCTGCGTCGCGCGCGGCACCCGCTGTTGGATCAGACGACGGTTGTGCCGACCGATGTGTGGCTGGGCAAAACGTTTCGTGTGTTACTGATTACGGGGCCGAACACCGGGGGCAAGACCGTAGCGCTTAAGACCACCGGCCTGCTCGCGTTGATGGCGCAGTCCGGCCTCCATATTCCGGCCGCGGATCGTTCACGGCTGCCGGTATTTCAGCATATCTTTGCCGATATTGGCGATGAGCAAAGCATCGAGCAAAGCTTATCCACCTTTTCGTCGCATATGACGCATATCATCGCCATCCTGCGCACGCTGGATCAGATCAAGGCCGACCGGACGACGTATGGCCAAGCGCCCAGTGCGCTGGTGCTCTTTGACGAGCTCGGCGCGGGGACCGATCCCACGGAAGGCGCGGCACTTGCACGCGCCATCATCGAGCGGGTGTTGGAAAGTGGCGCTTTATGCATTGGCACGACGCACTACGCCGAGCTAAAAGCGTATGCCCATAACACGCCCGGCGTTGAAAACGCCTCGGTGGCCTTTGACGAAGAAACCCTGCGGCCGGCGTATCGGCTGGAGATTGGCCTGCCAGGACGGTCCAATGCGCTGGCAATTGCTTCGCGCTTGGGACTGCAGCCAGAGCTCATTGACCGTGCCCGCTCGTTCTTGTCGGCCGAGGAGGAGCAGGTCGAGGAGATGCTCACGTCGATTGCGCGGCAGCGTGAGGCGGCGGCCACCGAACAACAGCAGGCCGAGCAAGAGCGTGCAGCAGCCGAGCACCTCCGCGCTGAGCTGCAGAACGAGCTGGCCCAGCTAGAGTTAGAGCGCGACCAGCGGCTGCAAGCGTTTGAGCGCGAGCTCGACGACGAGCTCAAGGGCATTCGGCAAGAGCTGCGCCGCCTGCGTGACGATACCCGGTCGGTGTCGCTGACGCGGGAGTGGATGCAGCAGGCCGAAGAGCGCCTCAAGAGCCTTGGAGAAACCGCGGATCGTCAACGGCAGCAGCGTCGCCGGGAACGGCCAGCGCAACTACAACCAGCGCAGCAAGCACCCCGGCCGTTGCAGGTTGGGGATCAGGTCCATGTCGCATCGGTCAAGCTCGACGGCGAAATACTGTCCATCGACCCGGATGCGGGCGAGGCCGAGGTACAGGTGGGCGGCTTCAGAATGACCGTAGACCTACGGGAGCTGCGACGGCGGGGACTGCGTCCAGGGAACGGGCGCGGAGCAACCGAGACCGCGCCGAGCTATGCCGCCACATCGATAGCCCCACGAGTCATCCAACGGGCCCCCGCTGCCGCCGCGGACGTATCGATGCAGCTCGACATGCGGGGAATGCGTGCGCACGAGATTGAAGCGCTGCTTGATCGCTATCTTAACGACGCTTATCTTGGGGATCTGAGCGAGGTACGCCTGGTGCATGGCAAAGGCACCGGCACACTGCGTAAAATCGTGCGGGATATTTTGGCGGCGCATCCTCTGGTTGCGTCATACGCTCCCGGTGTGGACGGCGAAGGCGGCGAAGGCGTGACAGTCGCCAAGCTACGGCGACGCTAAGCGGCTGCAAGCGTTTTCGTACCAGCACTGCAAGGCTAGCACGTTCACGTCGAGCCGCTGCGTACACAAAAGCCGCCTGGATCGATGATCCAGGCGGCTTTTCGTTCGCAACAAGCACCGTTAGTCTTCGTCACGCATGGCGAGTGTCCGCCGAATAGCGTCGCGTCGACCACCGCCACCCGCTGACTCGTCGTCATCGTCGTCATCGCGGCGATCTTTGCCGCCGCGCCGATCCGCCTTGCCAGAATTGAACTTCGACATCAAATCTTCAAGCGTTGCGTCGCCGGTAAATGTTTCCTCCTCAGGATCCTGGAAGGTGTACACTTCCTCGGCAGGCTCGAAGATCTGGCCTTCACGCCGACCGCCACGACCACCCTCAGCCCACGCCAGCCGGTCGTCGGCCAGGTTCACGTCGAGCACCTCTTGCAGGCGGGCCTGGAGCTCGGTTGCCTCGACGGGCACCACCGCCTCCACCCGCTTGTCGAGGTTGCGGGGCATGAGGTCGGCCGAGCCGATGTACCAGGCCGCCTGCTCGGGCCCCCACCCGTTGGCGAAGTAGAAGATGCGGGAGTGCTCCAGGAAACGGCCGACGATGGAGCGCACCCGGATGTGCTCCGACAGCCCCGGCACCCCCGGGCGCAGGCAGCAGATCCCCCGCACGACGAGATCGATCTCCACTCCTGCCCGCGAGGCGGCATAGAGGGCGTCGATCATGTCCACGTCGACCAGGTTGTTCATCTTCATGGTGATGCGACCGGTGCCGGGAGCCGCCTCGGCCTCACCCCTGATGAGCTCGGCCAGGCGGGGACGCAGGGGCCCGGGGGCGACCAGCAGCTTGCGGAACTGCTCTTGGCGCCCGTAGCCGGTCAGGTAGTTGAAGAGCTGGGACAGGTCGGCCCCGATGTCGGGGTCGCAGGTGAGCATGCCCAGGTCCTCGTAGAGGCGGGCCGTCTTCTCGTTGTAGTTGCCGGTGCCCACGTGGCAGTAGCGGCGCACGTCGTCACCCTCCTGGCGTACCACCAGACAGGTCTTGGTGTGGGTCTTGAGGCCAACCAGGCCGTAGACGACGTGGACCCCGGCCTTCTCCAGGGCCCGGGCCCACACCACGTTGGCCTGCTCGTCGAAGCGGGCCTTGAGCTCGACCAGGGCGGCCACCTGCTTGCCGGCCTCGGCGGCCCGGATGAGGGCCCGCACGATGGGGCTGTCCTCCGAGGTGCGGTAGAGGGTCTGCTTGATGGCGAGCACGTCGGGGTCGGCGGCGGCCTGGGCGACGAAGGCGGCGACCGAGGTGGTGAAGCTGTCGTAGGGATGGTGCACCAGGACGTCGCCGGCCCGGATGACGCCGAAGAGGTCGACTTCCTCGTCCTCGGTTCGGGTCAGGCGGCTCTGGGTCACCGACGAGAACGCGTCGTCCTTGAGGTCGGGCCGGGGCAGGTCCCGCACGCCCCACAGCCCCCCGAGGTCGAGTGGCCCGGCGCTGACGTAGACGTCGTCGGCGCTGAGGTCGAGCTCGTGGGTGAGCAGAGCGAGGATCTCCTCGTCGATGCCGTGGACCACGTCGAGGCGCACCGCCCGCCCGAAGCGACGCCGGCGCAGCTCCACCTCGACGGCGGCCAGCAGGTCGTCGGCCTCGTCCTCCTCCAGGGTGAGGTCGGCGTTGCGGGTGACCCGGAAGGCATGGTGGGACTCGACCACCATCCCGGGGAAGAGGGCGTGGAGGTGCTCGGCGATGACCTGCTCGAGGGGGACGTAGCGCTCGCCGTCGGGCATGACCACGAAGCGGGGCAGCAGGTTGGGGACCTTGACCCGGGCGAAGCGGCGCTCGCCGGTGTCGGGGTCGCGCACCATGACGGCCAGGTTCAGCGAGAGGTTGGAGATGTAGGGGAAGGGATGGCCGGGGTCGACGGCGAGGGGTGTGAGCACCGGGAAGATCTGGCGCTCGAAGCGCTCGACCAGCTCCTTGCGGTCGTCGTCGTCGAGCTCATCCCATTCGGACAGGTGGATGCCGACCTGGCCCAGGGCCGGGGCCACCTGCTCGAGGAAGATACGCGACTGGCAGTCCAGGAGCTCGATGACCCGCTGGCGGATGGCGCGCAGCTGCTCCTCGGGCGTCAGCCCGTCGGGCGTGACCGCCCCCAGCCCGGCCGCCACCTGGTCCTTGAGCCCGGCGACCCGGACCTGGAAGAACTCGTCGAGGCCCTGGCTGAAGATGGCCAGGAACTTGGCCCGTTCCAGCAGGGGGACGTCGGGCGCCTCGGCCCGGGCCAACACCCGCTCCCCGAAGGCGAGCCACGACAGCTCCCGGTTGATGAAACGCGCCGGCTCGTCGGGCCCCGGTGCGGCCTCGGCGTCGACGTGGGCGTCAACGTCTACGTGGGCTCCGGCGTCGGCCTCGACGGTGTCCTCGGCGCCCTCCGACATGTCTCTCGACGCTAGCGCCGGCGCCACCCGGACCCGGTCACGCGTCGAGCAGCAGCGCGGCGCCGAGGGCCCCGGCCAGGTCGCCCAGGGCGGCGGGCACGACCCGCAGGGCCGAGGTGGGCACGAACAGCCGGGTCCGCACCGCCTGCTCCAGCCGGCCCACGAACTGGCTGCCG
>JADDQF010000018.1 GCA_016781505.1 bacterium | reverse complement strand
GAGTGGTGCTAAGACTACCCTGCCAGCAGATTACAGCGCTCCCGTCGAAACTCGAGCTGGGGCTAGGCGTTGGAGCTGGGTCGGATCAAAGAGCCCGCCCTGCACACCCAACTGGAGTGCCCGCTCCACATCCACCACCCATGGCCCGAACCGGTCGAACTGTACATCCACCAGCATACCCGTGCGCACAGGCAGCTCGCGCTCGCCGTCAAGCGCCAGCACACACGGAGCGTGCGCTATCCGTTCTCCCGTGCCGTGTGTCAGCCAGCGATACGCGTTGACTGTGACTGGCTCGACGACCCCAGGCGCAATCGGTGCCAGCACCTGTCGACTCCCATCAGCGCTCGCGTTTGGTGCCAGTGTTATAGCCAGGCCTGCAGGTTGGTCGGGCGGCGTGAGTCCAAGGTAGCCGGCAACAGCCGAAAGCCCGATCGTGCCGGGCTGATGACGTACGCTGAGCAGCTGCCTGACGCGCTCCATTTGCCATACCGCCTTGGCGCCCACCATGCCCTCAAAGCTGACCACATCGATCAGCGCAACGTCAACCGGCACGCCCTCACGGATGATCCGTAGCCATGGCTGCTGTGTGGCAAACGCTGCTCTGTCTTGCTCGCCGGCTGTGCTGCGCGCCACAACTGCAGCGGCAAGCCCGGCCAGCGTGCCCTCAATAAACTGGGGAAACGCATTATTGGTTCCGGTTGAGATCGGCAACAGCGGCGTAGCGCCCGCGCCCTTCGCCGCGGCACGGCACGTACCATCACCACCCAGCACCACAATGCAACCCGCGCCTCGATCCCGCAGCCCCGCTGCCGCTGCCTCCGTATCGAGCGCAGAGTTGGTTATATCCTGATCGAGCGCGCGAGCATCAGCGCCAAGCTGCAATCCGGAGGCTGCGCGCTCCACCAAACCTGCGGAATCAGGCAGCCACCTGATCGCATCAACACCAAGGGCATTGATGCCCACCAGCATTCGGCGCAGGATGTTGATCTTCTCGTGGTCAGGAACTGTTAGCCCCCGTGCAACCACGCGGCGGATGTCCTTGCCGGAGGCCGGGTTTGCAATGATGCCTACCAAACTCATAGACGCGTCAACAGTTCGAAGATTGCAGCTTTAGGTACCGTTATCCGTCTTGCAACGTGTCTGCTGTTTAGCCTCAACAGCCCTGGCTGGTGCACCTAAAAGCCCTCCGCAATCTGCTGCTCTAACGGTTGGCGAATGGCATCAGGAATACGCATGTACAGCCCCGTCGCTTCCGCAACGATCCGCCCGTCCGGCAGTTGAGCGAAGCCCTGCACTTCCAGCGCTCGACCACGGTCGCGCACCAGTGTCCCCACCACCCGCAGCGGCTGGCCAAGCGGCGCCGGCTCGCGATAGCGAATTTCAACCCGGCCACTCATCGTCCACGCGTTGATCGTGAAGCCCACGCGGCCCAACGTTTCATCCAACACCGCGTATAAAATCCCGCCGTGGACATAGCCCGGCCAGCCCTGGTGCTGCGCGTTCGGTGTGTAGGTTGTTTCGACCCGCCCATCGACCTCATGAAAATCCAGCTGAAGACCGACCGTATTTTGCTTGCCGCACACGAAGCACGCGTTTGAATCAGGTTGTTGCATAGTTCCAGCTACAGGTTATAGGGCAAAGGCCGCGCTCCCGAACGGCAACGTTCAGCCTTTGCCTCCTGATAAGAATTATTGCTCGTCCAGCCGCTGCATGATCTCAGCCTCGATGGCAAGCTCGCCTGGCGACAAGTGGCGTTCTTGGTATTTGCGAAAGACCAATGTCGCATTCTGGCCGCCAAAGCCGAACGAATTCGACAACGCAATCTCGATCTCGGCCTTGCGTGCTACATTCGGCACATAGTCGAGGTCACAGGCCGGATCGGGCACCTCGTAATTGATCGTGGGCGGGATTAAGCCATGCTTAAGGGCCATCACGGTCGCGACTGCCTCCACCGCACCCGCAGCGCCGGTCAGATGGCCGATCATCGACTTTGTGGACGAAATCGCGACCGTTGACGAGTACTCACCCAGTACCGACTTGATTGCCAGCGTTTCGGCTGCATCACCCACCGGGGTCGACGTAGCATGCGCGTTGATATAGTCGATCTGCTGGGGCGTGACATTCGCCCGGCGCAGTGCGCGACGCATGGCCCGCGCTGCGCCATCGCCCACCGGATCGGGCGCTGTGACGTGAAAAGCATCGCAGCTGACGCCATAGCCCAACAGCTCGGCGTAAATTCTGGCTCCCCGCGCCTTGGCGCGCGCCAACGATTCCAGCACCAGCACCGCCGCGCCTTCGCCGGGCACAAAGCCATTCCGTGTCGCGTCCCAGGGCCGCGCTGCGCGCGCGGGATCGTCGTTGTGCGTGGACAGCGCCCGGATCGCACAAAATGCGGCCAAGGCGAGCTCGGTCAGCGGCGCTTCCGCACCACCGGCCAAGATCACTTCGGCATCGCCACGCAGCAACACCTCGGCGGCCTCGCCAATCGCCTGCGCGGATGCAGCACACGCAGTTGAAATGGTCGAGTTGTAACCCCGCAGTCCTAGCTGAATAGCCGTTTGGCAGGCGGGCATGTTTGGCAGGGCCGCCGTGATATAAAATGGGCTGACTTTGGAGCCGCCCTTTTCCAGCATCAGCCGCGCAGTTTGCTCCGTTTCAGGCAGGGCAGTTGTGCCCGAGCCCATCACGACCCCTATCTCATCGGCATCGTTCGAATGCCCGCTCAGCCCCGCATCGGCCAGGGCCATGCGTCCAGCCGCCACGGCAAACTGGGCAGCCCGTGACATACGCCGCGCTTCCTTGAAATCCATATACGCTCGCGCTTCAAAATCACGCACAAGCCCGGCGCTATGACACGGATAATCACGATAGTTGGGCACAGCCTCATTGAACGTAATGCCAGACTTGCCAGTGCTGATCGCACTCCAAAACTCGTCGAGCGTGTTGCCGACCGGCGAGACAACCCCGATGCCGGTCACAACGATTCGCCGCTCAGGCTCCGTATCCGACGCCATGGCCGCCAGGGGCTGCACCAACGGCGCATCGCCCAGCACCTCCTCCACCAGGGTTTCAAGCTGGTGTTCAAGTGGCAGTGGCAGTACGGGATCTCCGTCCGGCTCTAGCGTACGCCCGCGCGGCGCTTCAGGCATAAACGTACTCCTGGAACTGTTGCCGAGCATGCCCTCCACTGCGCGTTGGGCCACCACCAGGCAACAATCGGACTTTTAAGTTGGCAGATTATAGCACGGACCCCAAGCACAACGCTCATGCTTTGCCGTTCAGGCCAAAAAAGCCTACTCGGCCGTGTTTCTCCGCAAAGCTGTGAGTTGTTGCGCTGACTTCTTGGTTCTCAAGCAGCGCTATGGTACAATTCTCTTGGTTCGTTTGTGCTGAATGCAATGCGAAAAAACTGCATTGGAATGCTATAGAATGAGCAAAGAGCTTCATGCTGCTTGAACTCAATATTCGCGATTTTGCGATCATCGACCGGCTTAACCTGCAGTTCGACCCTGGCTTCAACGTCCTGACGGGCGAGACCGGCGCCGGTAAATCTATCATTATCGACGCGCTCGGCACCCTGCGCGGCGACAAGCCCGACCCGACCTTTGTGCGCGCCGGCAGCACGGTTGCGCGTGTGGAGGGCATCTTCTCGCTCGACGACTGTCCAGAGGTAGCGCCGCTGCTCCAAGAGTTTGGCTTGTTGGACGAGAGCGACGACCAGATCATTGTGGCGCGTGAGATTAATGCCGCCACGGGGCGCAGCGTAGCACGGATCAACGGCCGAGCCGTTAACACCGCCACCTTGAAGGAGATCGGTGGACGACTCGTCGATATTCATGGGCAGCACGAGGGCGTGTCGCTCTTCAACGTCAAAACCCATCTTGATATTTTGGATCGCTTCGGCAATTTGCTGCCCCTGCGCGCCGAGGTGGGGGGGGTCGTGGATCGGCTGCGGCAGGTGCGTCAGCAACTTGACGACCTGCGGCGCTCCGAGCTGCGGCGACAAGACCGCATCGAGGAGCTCCAATACCAGATCGAAGAGATCGAAGCGGCGAATCTGCGCGCAGGTGAGGAAGAGGAGCTGCTCCGCGAACGGACGCTGGTGCAGAACGGCGCCAAAGTCACAGCGCTGGTTAACACCGCGTATCAGTTGCTCGCGGAAGGCGATGGCGCACCGGGCGCGGCCTCCGTCACCGACAGCCTGGGCTCTGTGGTCGGCGCGATCGACGACCTGGCGCGCTTCGATCCGACGGTCAGCCCAACCTTGGAGCTGGCGAATGAATTGCTCTTTCGAATGGAGGATTTGGCCGCAAGCCTGCGCGACTACCGCGATAACCTCGAATTCGATTCGGGCCGGATGGAGGCCATCGAAGAGCGCTTTCTGCTGCTGCGCACGCTGCAGCGCAAATATGGCGGCACAATCGAAGAGCTGCTGGTATCGGTTGAAGCAGCGCGGGTGGAGCTGGATCGCTTGCTCCATTCAGCCGAGCATCTGGCGGATCTTGAGGCCCAGGAAGCGAAGGTCCTGGCGCAGCTTGGGCAGCTAGCGGGCACGTTATCGCAGCAGCGCCAAACGGCGGGCAAGGAGCTTAGCAGGCGCATCGAGCAATCGATGACCGACCTAGCCATGCCGCATGTGAAATTTGAGGTCAGCCTGGCGCACGCGTCGGATGCACGGGGCGTGACGATCAGCGGCAAGAGCGGAGCCGATGGCCATGGCGGCCGGCTCGCCTTTGATAAAACCGGGGTGGATCGGGTTGAATTCATGATCTCACCCAATCCGGGCGAGCCGCTCAAGCCCTTGGCCCGCATCGCCTCGGGTGGTGAAAGCGCGCGCTTGTTGCTGGCCATGAAATCCATTTTGTCGTTGGTCGACGTAGTACCAGCATTAGTCTTTGACGAAGTGGACGTGGGAGTTGGCGGCCGCGCTGGCTCGGTTGTCGGCGAGAAGCTGTGGGCCATGACCAACAACCATCAGGTGTTATGTATCACCCATCTGCCGCAGGTGGCTGCCTTTGGCGACGCGCACTACACCATTCGCAAGCAAATCGAGGGCGGTCGCACGCGCTCGGCGGTCACCCCGCTGGCCTGGGATGGCCGGATTGATGAAGTCGCCGAAATGCTGGATGGCGTGCCGATCAGCGAAGCCAGCCGGCAAAGCGCCAAAACGATGCTGGATCGCGCGGCTACCTTCAAGCGGCAGCAGAGCAAGCGCTCCGAGCCGGAACAACTAGCCATCATCGGCGACACACAATAGACCCAGGACGAGGTATCAGGGGCTGGTGTTAGGGCACAGCGGCAGCGCCGCCACCCTAGACTCTAGCCCCGTGCTTCACCCATTGTCGGAGGCAGACGTGGAACGTCAAACGACTTTGTCGCGCTGGGCCGACCGCATCATCGAGGCGGGCTGGCTCCTGGCGTTGGTCTTTACCCCATACTACTTCAGCTTGTTGTCGGCCCGTCACTTCGAGCCCGACAAAGCTATGGTGCTGCGGACGATCGTGCTGCTCATGCTGGGGGCATGGGCCGTAAAGGGCATCGAGCGCGCGACAGCGCTAGGCGAGGGGCTCAGCTGGCGGGCATGGTGGCGTGCGCCGCTGGCTGTGCCCGCGCTGCTGTATGCCGGCGTCTTTGTGGCGGCGACCCTGGTATCGGTGCAGCCGTCCGTATCGTGGTGGGGCTCGTACCAACGTGGGCAAGGCACCTACACCAACCTTTCTTATATTGCGCTGTTCGCCCTGATCATTGGGAACTTGCGCAGCCATGAGCAGCTCCAGCGCGCGATCACCACGATCATTCTGACCGGCGTGTCGGTGTCGATCTACGGGATCGTCCAGCACTATGGGCTTGATCCGCTGCCGTGGAAAGGCAACGTCATTACCCGGATCTCGTCCACCATGGGCAACTCGATCTTTGTTGCCGCCTACCTCATCATGGTGGTGCCCTGGGTTCTGTACCGGTTGACCCTCACATTAACACGGTATCGAACAGCGCCGCCAGCCGTGGCTGGAGAGCGCGCCGTAGATTGGAGCTGGATCGGCTTTACGGCGCTGCTGCTGATCGGCCAGCAAGCGCTGCTGCTTGGCATTATTAAGTTTATGGCGGCTGTGCGACCGGTCAACGGCGATTTTCGCTACTGGTGGGTCTTTCCGCTTGGGCTGATGGTAGTTGCCGGTACGTTTGCGCTGGTCGGCACGTCCCGTACAATACAGCCAAGCAAAAAGCTGACAACGACGCTGCTGATCGGACTGGGTGGATGGATTCTGCTGCTGCTCGTAAGCTATGCGGCATCGGCAAGCAGCCAAAGTGTGAACACCGCCGATCCTCAGCTGCGCGACTGGTGGCTCTGGCTGTTGTTAGGCGTAGTCGCTACCGGTGGGGCGCTGGTGGCCAACTATGTTTTGCCGCAGCGCACCACGCTCGTTACGCGCACCTTCGCCTTGAGCCAGATCATCGGCTACAGTGTGGCGCTGGGACTGATCCTGTTGGCAATCTTCTTTTCCCAAAGTCGAGGCCCCTGGATCGGCGGCATGGTTGGCATCGGCAGCTTTGTGTATCTCCTGCTGCTGTGCCTCATTCGGCTCAGTCGTGAACGCGATCTGCCTCAGCTCACAGGGCCGCTGCGCTTTGCCCTCTTTTCAACGGTTAGCATCGGCGTCGTGCTGGCGGGGCTGCTGATCACCTTCAATCTGTCGAACGCGCCGGTCTTCGAGCGGTTACGCGACGTGCCATACGTCGGGCGGCTTGGCCGCCTGCTTGAAACCAATGACGGAACAGGCCGCGTCCGTACCCTGATCTGGTTTGGAGACGAACGGGGCGGCGGCGCACTCGGTCTGCTACGCTCAAATTTGGCGCGCACGTTGACCTTTGGCCACGGCCCCGAAACGATGTTCACGGTCTTCAATCCGTTCTACCCTCCGGAGCTCGCCAGCTACGAAGCCCGCGGCGCTTCGCCCGACCGTGCGCACCAGGCCTGGCTGGACGAGCTGATCACCAAGGGCGTGCTTGGCTTGCTGAGCTATTTGTTTCTGCTGGTAAGCGCCCTTTGGCTAGCAGTCCGACAGTTTCGCCAATCTCAGCAGTTTAACTCCCAGGTCTTGGCCATCGCCGCGCTCGCCGCGATCATCGCCCATGTCGTCGAGGTGCTGGTCGGCATCCCGATTGTGGCAACCCTGACCATGCTGTGGACGAGCATGGCGCTGCTGGTGGTGAACGGATTACTGGCTGGCCTGTACACACTGGATGGACGCCCGGTGGAAGTGGTAACTGCTCCAGCCGAAGCTGCGTCAGCTGCAGTGGAGCAAGCTCGTAAAGCCCCCAAAGATCGCGGGAAAGGCCGAGCGGTACGGGGCGGCGGGTCTGGTCGATCAGCGACGAGTGCACCAACCGTGTCCAGCCGCAATGGTTTGCGCTGGAGCTACCCGCTGCTGTTTGCGCTGGCGCTTGGCCTGGGCTGGTTTTGGAACCTGCGTAACACCTACGCGGATATGTTCCTGAACCAGGCCCAGTCCTTTACGCCGCGCAATTTGGAGGAAGAAGCCTTCGGGTACCAGCGACTCCTGCGCGCCGTCGAGACCGACCCGGCCGAGGATTATTACTATCTGCAGCTGGGCAACTCGCTGCTCAAGCTCGTCTACCCATACAAGCTGGCGTCGCAGCAAACCTTTGACGCCACCACTCAGCCACGTTCCACTCAGCATATTCAGGATCTGCTTACCAAGCGCGGCTCCGAGCAGCAGCGTGTGCTGTGGCTGCTGACCAACAACAGTGCCGAGCAGATCCTCGACTATGCGCGGCTCGTCCTTGAACGAGCCTTTGCCCTCAATCCCGGCAACAAAGACCATCCCGCCAACCTGGGCCGGCTTCATGCGCTCTGGGGGCGTCGAGTTAACGGTGGGACACCCGAGCTCGAGCGGGCAGTGGAATGGTTTGAGGCGGCTCGTCGGGTTGCGCCGAATGACGCGACGATCCTGAACGAGCTCGCCACCAATCTAGCCTATCTTGGCCGGACGGAGGAAGCCGAAGCACGGTTCAAGGCTTCGCTTGCGCTGGATCCGCGTTTTGCCGAGACCTACGCCCGCCTGGGTGAACTGTATCGGGCCAACGGCCGGCTGCAGGAGGCCGCCCAACAGTTCGTGGCAGCGATTGAGCGCAACCGTAGCGTACTGGAGTCCGACACACGTCAGCTCGCGCCGGTCCTCGAATCGCTCAAAGCCGAGCCCCAAGCACTGGCCGCACTGCATGATGGATTTGAGCGCCAAAAGCAGCGCTACGATCAGCAGCGCCAGCAGGCCGTGGCCGAGGGCCGTACACCCGTCACCGACCCGCGCTTCTTGTCGCAGCTTGGCCGGGTGCGTGCAGCCACGGGCGATATTGCCGGGATGCAAGCCGCCTTCGACGAGATTGTCCAGGCGGATCCCCAAAACGTAGCGTATCGGCAGCTCTATACCCAGGCGCTCAGCGATACGCTCCAGTACGACGCCGCTTTGGAGCAGGCCGAGCAAGCGTTGGCCCTGGCGCAGCAGCAACAGCTCAGCCGTCAGGCGACCGATTTGCAAAAGCTCGTCGAAGCGATGCGAGCAAAAGCCGGAGGTTAATGAGGTACAAGCGGTCAGCGACAAGCTACAGCGATCCTGAATCCACGATCCGCTGATGGCTCAGAGCTGACAGCTGACAGCATACGTATGCAACAATTTTTGTTAATATTCATCGTCGCCCTCGTCTTTTCCGTGGTCGGCACACCCTTGGCCCGCAGGCTGGCTTTGACTACCGGCGTGGTGGACGCGCCTAATGCCCGCAAGGTTCACCAGGAGCCGACCCCACTGCTGGGCGGCGCGGCGATCTATGGCGCCTTTGTGCTCGCCTTGGCACTGTTTGGCGGGCGGCAAGAAATTCGGCAGCTTGTCGGCATCCTCGTGGGCGCGACCTTTGTATCGGTGATTGGCGTGGTAGACGATGTACGCGGGCTCAAACCGTCGCTCAAGCTTGTGGCGCAGCTGATTGCCGCCTGCATCCTGCCATTGTGCGGTCTTAGCGTCAAGCTGCTGCCCATCGAGGCCATCAACGTCGCGCTCACGATCTTTTGGATCGTCGGCATCACCAACGCACTCAACTTGCTGGACAATATGGATGGACTGTCCGGGGGCATTGCCGCGGTGGCAGCCGCGCACTTTGTGCTGCTGGCGGTGATGAATCAACCACCGCAGGTACTTGTGGGCGCGCTGGCGGCAGCCCTGCTGGGCGCGTGCGTTGGCTTTGTGCGCTACAACTTCAACCCGGCCTCGATCTTTATGGGCGATACCGGCTCGCTCTTTATCGGGTTTGTGCTCGCGGCCTTGGGGATTAAGCTGCGCTTTTTGGGCAACACCTACGCCATTACCTGGATGGTACCAGTGGTCGTGCTGCTCCTGCCGATCTTCGATACCACCCTGGTCTTTGTTTCACGGCTACGGCGCGGCGTTAACCCACTCACAACGCCCGGCAAAGACCATCTATCGCACCGGCTGGTTGCGCTCGGTTTTAGTCGGCGGGAGGCAGTGTTGATCTGCTGGCTGGCCGCTAGCGCGGTTGGCATGGTCGCAACATTCCTGACCGAAGCGGGATTTGTCGAGGCGTACATGGTGGCCGTGGCGCTCCTGCTCGGCTTTGTCTACGGCATCTGGTGGTTGGAAACGCGCGTGCCGCCCGGCAAGGTTATCCATAGCTAACGCAGGCAGTTTTAAATAGTGGAAGCTCAGGCTGTGACGTGGCCGCAGCGTTCAGCTGGCCAAGCTCTGCCTGCAGCGCCGCCACATACGCACGCTCTAACGCTTCCAAGCACCGGGGCTCGTGGAGCGGGTGCGCCTGGCTTGGATTAGAAAAAGAAGCCCGCTCCGTTAGCACATGCAAACCACAGGTGAGCCAAGCAGGACGGAACCCGGCTCCGCAAGCGGTGAGCAGGCCGCCTCCGCGGCCTGTGCTCATGTGTAGCCTGGGGCTTCAGTCCCGAGGCACCCCGGCGCATAACCCTTTTAAGCTACCCTGGGCAACGAGGAACTTAACGAAGCGCCCGCTCCCTCAATGAGAGCGGGCGCTTGGAGCACTAGAGCAGGATCAGCATCGGATTTTCCAGCAGGCGTTTCAGCTCCTGCATATATTCCGCGCCAACCGCGCCGTCCGACACCCGATGGTCAATCGAGATGGTCGCCTTCATGATCTGCCCGACCACAATCTGGCCATCGCGGACCACCGGCTGTTCGGCGATGGCGCCAACGGCAATGATCGCCGCCTGTGGCGGATTGATGATCGCCACAAAGCTGTCCACGGGATACATGCCCAGGTTCGACACCGAGAACGTGCCACGCTGCAGCTCGTCCGGCGTTGCCTTGCCACTGCGCGTACGGCTGATCAGCTCCTTGGCTTCGGTGCTGATCGTTCCCAACGACTTCTTATCGACATCCGTAACGGCAGGCGCGAGCAGCCCGTTATCCGTCGCCACCGCGATCGACACATGAACATAGTCGTGATACAGGATCGCGTCCTCGGCAAACGACGCGTTTAAGACCGGGAACTTTTTCATGGCGATGGCGGCCGCCTTAACAACCAGATCGTTGATTGTGATCTTGACGTCGCCCGAAGCGTTAAGCTGCTTGCGCAGCTCGACCACCGCGCCCATGTCGATCTCGGTCGTGACGTAGAAGTGCGGCACTGGTCCCTTGCTCTGCACCAAGCGCCGCGCGATGGTTTGGCGCAGACGGGACATCGGCTCGCGCCGCGTGCCTGCTTGTGGCTGCGCCGGTGCAGGCTGCGCCTGCTGCGCCTGGGCTGGAGCGGGCTGGACTGCCGGTTGTGCCTGGGCTGGAGCGGGCTGGACTGTCGGTTGTGCCGGAGCAGGCGCCGGCTGCGGTTGGGCTGCGGGCTGTGATTGCGCGGGAGCGGTTTGCGTCGGGGCAGGCGTGCCAGCTTGTTGCGCAGCACCGCCGCTGCTCACAAATTGTTCAACGTCCCGCCGCACGATCCGGCCACCCGGACCACTGCCCGTAATCTGCGCAATGTTGACGTTGTTTTCCCGCGCCAAACGCTTGGCCACGGGCGACGCGGGCGTGTGACCGCCATCCGTCTGAGCCCCCGTCGCCGCGCCGTCCGTCGGCTTAGGCTGGCCGGTTGCTTCTTCCTCCACCGTTACATCCGAGCCATAGCCAGGACTAGGTTCTGCATCCGCCTCTACACCCTGCTTGCTCGGCACGGCGCCTGTTCCCGTACTCGGCTGCGGCGTAGCACCACCCGCGTTGTCGGCGGCAGCCTCGGTCTGCTTGGCCGCGTCCGACGCAGTAACCGTGCCCACTTCCTGGTCAGGCGTGGCCGCGCCACTCGCTACCGCGCCCGGCCGTTCCGCTTGCAGGGGGCTTGTGTTTTGCTCGGAGTT
>JADDQF010000089.1 GCA_016781505.1 bacterium | reverse complement strand
CGACCAAGCCCTTACGGCTGCGCCAGTCGCGGCTGATGGGGAAGCATAAGCGTATCAATGGCAAACGAAGCGCAAGTACCCACCGTTGAGCGAGATATGATGGCTGATCGCGCGCGGGAGCTGATGGTATTGAACGCCATCGCGGCTGCGGTTGCGCAATCGTTGGAGCCTCAGCCCTTGCTGATCTCCGCGCTCGATCATGTTTTGGATCTGCTGGAGTTCAACGCCGGCGCTATCTACACGCGTGACGACGACGGCCAGCTGCAAATGATCGTTGCCCGCGGCCTTACGCCACCGGTGCAGCAGCACTACGCCCGACTGCCCGTCCACAATCCGATTGTTGGCCAAATTGTGCGTGAGCGCAAAACGCTGGTGATCGAGGATGTGCGTACAGCCGATGGCCTGAAAGCGCTTGCGACTGAGAGCGATCTGAGTGCACTCGTTGGACTCCCGCTTTTCGCCCGCGGTGAGGTAGCCGGCGTGCTCGCGGTTCTGCGGAGCGCTGTACAAGCTTTTAGCTCCCGTGAGATTACGCTGCTGGAAGCGATTGCCGATCATATTGCGCTTGCGCTTGATAATGCCCGCCTGTTTGCCGCGGAGCAACAACGCCGTCAACAAGCTGAAACATTACGTATCGCCGCGGCCGCCGTCGGCTCAACACTTGACCTGCCTGCGGTGCTCGAAACAATTCTGGCTCAGCTGCAGCGGGTTGTGCCGTATCGCAGTGCCACGGTGCAGCTGCGTGAAGAGCATAACGTACGCGTGATCGCGGCCCGTGGCTTTCCCGAGGATCTTGACCAAGCGCAGCTCAACTTTCCGGTCCGGGAAGCGCCGATCCGCCGCGTGATCGACGACGCGGAAACCGTGCTGCTGGCTGATGCCCAAGCAATGTTTCCCGCGTTTCACACCGCCGCGCTGCGACATGTACGTTCCTGGATGGGCGTGCCGCTCTGCTACGCCGGCCACACAATTGGCATGATTACGCTTGACCGCGCCGAGACCAACGCGTTTCGGGCAGCCGATGCCCAGCTCGCCGGCAGCTTCGCCCAGCAGGCCGCGCTTGCCATCGAGAATGCGCGGCTCTTTGCGGCTGAACAGCACCGCCGCCGTCAATCCGAGGCCCTCCGTAAAGGCGCACTAGCCCTGACCGAGCCGCTTGGTCCGGATGCGGTGCTGCATCGGATTGTGCAGCAAGCAACCGAGCTGATGGAAACACCGATGTGCGCGATCTATGAATTGGATGCCAACAGCGGCGAGCTAGCCATTCGCAATACCTGGGGCGATCCGCGTGCCGCGCTGGCATGGAGCAAGCCGATCGGCGAGTTTATCGTCAAGCAGGCGATTGGGGCGCATCATGCCATGAGCGTTCCCGACGTGGCGGACGCGCAGTGGCAGCAGCAGGTTGGCCTAGCGCGGCTGTCGGCCGACGGGCAAGCGTTCCCTTTTCGGAGTGTGCTGGCTGCGCCGTTGCTGGTCAAGGGCCGGGTGTATGGCGGCATTGTCGTATATTATGCGCTGCAGCGCAGCTTCCACCCCGACGAAATTCAGCTGCTCGATATCTTTGCCGATCAGGCGGCCCTGGCCCTCGAGCACGCGCGACTGTTTGATCAATCACGCCAGCTTGCGGCGTTGGAGGAGCGGCAGCGGATTGCCCGCGACTTGCACGACTCCGTGTCGCAGACGTTGTTCTCCCTGACGCTTGCGGCGCAAGCCGCCCGTACCACCGTGGAGACCGAAGGCCGGGCTGGCGCCGGGCTGCTGGCTACGGTGCAGGAGCTAGCCTCAGGGGCATTAGCCGAAATGCGCGCCTTGATCTTTGAGCTGCGTCCGGGCGCACTGCATGAAGCCGGGCTTGCCGCGGCGATTGAGCGTTTTGTGGGCGCTTTCCGCTCACGAACGGGTCTGGCGGTGCAGCTGGAGCTTGAAACCAGCCGCCTGCCGGCCGCGGTCGAAGAAGCGTTGTATCGCATCACGGGCGAGGCGCTGGCCAACATTGGCAAGCACGCCCAGGCCACGCAGGCAACAGTTGCCGTGCATCTGATGCCTGCCGGTGTTGAGCTTGTCGTCAGCGATAACGGTGTGGGCTTCGATCCCAGCCAGCCGATCACGGGCGACCACATGGGCCAACGTACGATGCAAGAGCGCGCTGCGGCACTTGGCGGCGTTTGCTGTGTCCACAGTGCTGCCGGCACAGGCACTGTGGTGACGGTCCGCATCCCACTGGATGGAGAAAAAACCAGCAACTAGCCTAAAGCCTATTGACGAGCACTACCGCCGATGCTCTATACTCTGAATTCTTGTAAGCGAGCAAATACATGGATCAAATCAAGGTTTTGTTGGTGGATGACCACAACGTGGTCCGGCAGGGGCTTAAGCTGTTTCTTGCAACACAGCCGGATATCAACGTCGTGGGCGAAGCCGACAACGGCCAAGACGCACTGGTCGCAGTTGGCAAGTATCAGCCCGACGTCGTCCTGATGGATCTGGTGATGCCAAAGCTGGACGGAATCGGAGCAACGCAGCAGATCAAGGCGCGCTTTCCTGACGTTGAGGTGATCGTGCTCACCTCGTTTACCGAAGATGCCCAGATTACCGCGGTGATCAAAGCTGGGGCGATCGGTTATTTACTCAAAAATGTCGAGCCGAATGAGCTCGCCGCGGCCATCCGGGCCGCCCAGCGGGGCGAGGTCCACCTCCATCCTGAAGTTGCGCGGCGCTTGATGCAAGCCCTTGGCCCCAAAGAACAGCCAACGGTGGCCGAGCCGCTAACCGAGCGCGAGATCGAGGTGCTCAAGGCGCTGGCTCGCGGCGAAAGCAACAAGCAGATTGCCGACACGCTGATCGTGAGCGAAAAAACCGTTAAGGCTCACGTATCGAATATCTTGGGCAAGCTTGGCCTGCAAAGCCGTACCCAGGCCGTGTTGTACGCGCTGCGCTATGGGATGGTCTCGCTCGAAGATATTCCACTCTAACTGCCGATACGTGATTTTTTAGGCCAATGTGCATTTGTAAGACCGAAGTCGAATGCCAGTCGTACGGCGGTATGCTATGGTACTATGCGTGGACGAGGCGTAGGCAAAGGGACGATCATGCTGGAGCTAGAGGCAGCAGTTGCAAAAGTAGGCAAGTATGCGTCGTCGGAGAGCGGAGACACAATCGAAATGATCGAACGGCCGCAGGGTGGCTTTTCGATCGTGATGGTCGACGGCCAGGGCAGTGGCCGTGGCGCTAAAACATTGAGCAATCTGGTAACGGCGCGGGCGGTAGCCATGCTGAAGGATGGGGCGCGGGACGGCGCGGTTGCGCGCGCCGTTCACGACTATTTGTACGGCTATCGCAACGGACAGGTATCCGCCACGCTCAATATTTTGTCGGTGGATTTTCAAGCGCGCAGCATCATTATGTCGCGCAACAATCCGCTGCCGTACTATATCCTAGACCCGGATGGCATCACTTCGTATAACGAGCCTTCGACCGCGATCGGGCTGTACACCCGTACCAAGCCGATTATCAAGCAGCACGATATCCGAGAAGGCATGATGCTGATCGGCTTTACCGACGGCATCTCCCAAGCCGGAACGCGCTACGGCCAAGATATGGACCTCGGCAATTTCCTTGCGTCACTGCGCTGCGACGGAAGTTGCCCTGCGCAGGAAACAGCCGACAGCATTTTGATGCGGGCGATGGAGCTGGATCAGCAACGCCCCAACGACGACATGAGCGTGCTGGTGCTGTCAACACGGGCACGCAATGAAGACGAACCGAAGATTCGCCGTCAGCATATCAGTTTTCCGTTGGAGCGTATTCGCAAGGCACCGCTGGCCTAGGCAGCTCGTGGGGCTCAGCTACGTAGATACGGGCAGGGCCCCGAAGTTATAGGCCGTACGTTGACGACCTCGATCTGTCAACGACGGCATAGGACTGAACAAGCTATGCTTGTGGTAGTGGTTGGCCCGTGTGGCAGTGGGAAATCAACCTTGGTAGCGCGGCTCCAAACCGCCGGATATCAAGCCCGCGCCGTCGCCCAGGAACATTCGCGCATTCCTGAACTCTGGCGACATGGCGGGCAACCCGACGCGCTGATTTATCTGGATGCCAGTCCCAGCACAATCACCTACCGGCGACAAAACGATTTTCCGCGATGGTTGTACGACAAGCAAGTGCGCCGCTTGGAGTCGGCGCGCCAACACGCGACACTTTACCTGCAGACCGACGATCTCGCCGCGGCGGTGGTGCAGCAGCGGGTGCTGGAGCACTTGGAGCAAACCACAACCAGCACCACGGACGAAGCAGGACGCGCCGACCATGTTCAGCGGCCGGGCATTCGCCGAGACGCTGCGCTCGATTAGGTCGATTGGGCGCCGCGGGTGTTTCGAACTCACGCAACAACAGACCAGGCCAGCGCTTCAATGTGCGGCGCTGGCCTGGTCTGCTTCGATCGCCGCTTATTCGCCGTCGCTCCCGTTTCCGCCTTTAGTACCAACACGTTCGCGGAGGCTGGATGCTGGGCGAAAGCCGACTGCTCGCGACGCGGCGATGGTCATCTTTTCTTTGGTTTTAGGATTCGTGCCTTGGCGTTCCGCGCGCTCACGCACTTCGAAGCTGCCAAAGCCGCTCAGTTGGATACGCTCGCCAGAAGCGAGACGCTCGCTCATCGCTTCAAAAACCGCGTTGACGGCTTGCTTTGCCTGCGACTTCGACATTCCGGTGCGCTCAGCGACATGGTCAACCAGCTGCGATGTACTCATTGCGGCCATACAGTTCCTCCTCAACCCAGGTAATTCGCGGCGATCATGGATGAAACGGCGCGAAACATCAACCGCACGCCAGCTCATACCTCGTACACTTGTCCAGCGCGGTGGACAACAACTCGTCGGCAGATCGCTCCCGGCACGAATATATCACACATCATGCCATTCGCCTAGCGTATGCAATTGGATCATCAATATCCGTAAGCCGACCTGGAGTGTGATGAATATGTAATACAGTTTCACCCAATACTCAAACCAGCGGCGTCGCTGTCTCGGCTGTATCCCCAGAACCATCCTAGCCACCCGGCGGTATACGACGCATCACCTGCAGCCGTCTGAAAGACAGTGCACGACGTGCTATAATGTGTGGAATTTATGACACAGGCGGATCTATTCAACTTTAATCTGGTGCATCGTGACCGCTCGACGGGAGCTCGAGCCGGCCACTTACACACCCCCCACGGCGCTATCCCGACTCCGGTTTTTATGCCGGTAGGCACCCAAGCCACAGTGAAGACCCTTTCGGCGCATGACGTGGCAGCGCTGGGCGCGTCCATTATTCTCAGCAACACCTACCATCTGTTTTTGCGGCCGGGAAGCGAGCTGATTGCGGAGCTGGGCGGTCTACACCGCTTCATGAATTGGCACCGTCCGATCCTGACCGACTCGGGTGGCTTTCAGGTGTTTAGCCTGGGCGCGACCAACGTGATCGACGACGAGGGCGTTACCTTTCGGTCGCATATTGATGGCAGTCGCCATCGCTTCACGCCGGAACGCGCGATCACGATCCAGGAACAGATCGGCGCGGATATCGTCATGGCCTTCGACGAGTGCGCGCCCTATCCGGCCACACCGGAATATACGCTGGCCGCCATGAAGCGAACGCATCGCTGGCTGGAGCGCTGCATCAGGGCCAAAACCAGGCCGGAGCAAGCCTTGTTTGGCATCGTCCAAGGCGGCATGTACCCCGAGCTTCGTCGCCAAAGTGCGGCGTTTATCGCTGAACAGCCCGTGGTCGGCTGCGCGATAGGTGGCCTGGGGGTCGGTGAGCCCAAGCCCGAAATGTATGATATGTTGGCCGTGACCACTGCCGAGCTGCCGCAACACAAGCCACGCTACATGATGGGCATCGGTTCGCCGGAAGACCTGGTTGAAGGCGTGGCGCGTGGCGTCGACATGTTCGATTGTGTCCAGCCGACGCGCCTGGGGCGTCATGGCTCCGCGTGGACACCGGATGGCCGGATCAATCTGCTGAATGCCCACTGGGCGCGGGACGACCAGCCGATCCAAGTCGGCTGTGACTGCTACGCGTGCGCTAACCACACTCGGGCGTATATCCGACATCTGCTGCGCGCCGAAGAGTCGTTGGGGCAGCGCCTAGCCACGATTCACAACGTTCGTTTTCTGATTCGGCTGATGGAGGATGTGCGCGCCGCAATTTTGGCCGACAATTTCGCTGCCTTCCGGGACGACTTTCTTCGCCGCTTCCAGCCAGTCTCTGATGCCGTCCGGGCAGCGCAGCGCGAAGCGTATGGGCGGCGGAAGGAGCGCGGCTAACGATGCTCAAGACCGAGCAGCCGGTCCAGCGTGCGGCAACCTCCGCCAAACGCCCCGAACGCGTGGCGTGGGTTGTGCTGCTCACGTCCTTCGGCGTCTTCTGCTTGTTGTGCCTAACGGGCTGGGCCTATGCGTATCGTTGGTGGACCCAGCCATCGCCCAGTGTTGTCCAGGCAACCGCTCTGCAAAAGTTGTTCGTGCAGGTGCAGCCGGCCGGCAAAATCCAGCCGATGCTGTTGCAAGACCGTACCTTGGTCCCCGACGACCGGGTGCTTGTCAGTCCCGAGGCGCCGCCAGGACCCGCCGCTACTATTCACTTCGGCAATGCCACAATTGCCCTGTGGGCCGGCACGGATCTGCGGGTCGGTCAACTGCAACAGATCTGGAGCACGCCCGCGGTTGGACCAGCGCCATTCGAGCTGAGCAGCGGTCAGCTTCTGATCGAGTTGGACGGGAGCGACGAGCAGCTTACACTGGCCATCGGCGGCAAGCTGGGGGGAGCTCCGGTAGTTTTGACCAGTCCTGGCCGTTACCGGGTCCGCATTCTTGACAACAACAGTCCGACTACGGCAGAAGCAGAGCGACAGCTTGGCCGCGGGCTTGAAGTGGCGACTGAGCGTGGGCTAGCCCGCATTGGGCCAAACGAGGTCGAATCGGGCGAGCGGCTGATTGAGGCCGGCAACCGGCCACAACCGAAGCGCAACCGTTGGGACCTGATCCGCGATGGCAATTTTCAACAGCTCGTCGACGATGTGTATCGTCAGGCGAAGTCAACCACATGGGGCTTGTCTAGCAATCCGACCGTAGTGGGCGCGGCGGATACCGGCAACCCTATTCCAACCCAGGCGTGTACAGATTTGATCGCACGCACCGGATGTGAAGAGCCGTATCTGCGCCTCGTGCGCAAAGGTGGCAACACCAAGGGCTATGTCACCGCCGTCAAGCAACAGATCGACGCGGATGTTACATCATACCGGTGGATCCGGCTGCGAGCAGAGATCAAGATCGTCCATCAATCGTTGAGCAAGGCGGGCGAGTCCGGCACCGAGTGTCCGCTCATGATCGAAATCACCTATTCTAATACCCAAGCCGCAAACATCCATAAAGATTATTGTTACTGGGCCTTTGAGCATCCTAATCAGAACGGCGTTGTAGCGAACTATCCCTACATTGATACAACCCAAGTCGCCCCCAATGTATGGCAGCCGATCAACATCGAACTCAAGCAGGATGTGGGCGAACTGGTTAAGATCGAAAGCTTCTCGATCCAGGCGAACGGCCACGACTACGAATCCCAGGTCCGCAATGTGGAATTGTTCGGCGAAGGGTTAGTCGAGGTCCCGCGACCCTAGCAAAAAAACATCCATTATGCTTAACGCGTAGATAACCCGTAACCTTCGGGGGCATACGCACGTTTACATGGTAGTGGAATCGCCCGCAGCATACGGAATCGACAATGGCGATCCGACCATCGATCACTGGAGGCTTGTGTGAAAAAAATTTGTGTCGTCGGAACCGGATATGTAGGACTGGTAACAGGCGTCTTGTTCGCCGATCTGGGTAATGATGTTACGTGTATTGAAATAGATCAGCGCAAGCTCGGCATTCTGCGGAGCGGCAAGTCGCCCATCTACGAGCCAGGGCTGGAAGAGCTGCTGCGCCGCAACCTGGATGCCGGTCGGATCCGTTTCACCGACGATTATGACGCGGGTGTGCCCAACGCCGATTTTGTGTTTATCACGGTCGGCACGCCGATGAACGACGACGGCTCGGCCGACCTTAAGTATGTTGAAGCCGCCGCTCGCTCAGTGGGACGGGCACTGCGCAATCCTTCGGTGATCATCGACAAATCGACGGTTCCCGTCGGTACGGGCGACTGGGTCACCGATCTGATCAAGCGCGAAGCGGGCGATAAGCCCTTCGCGGTGGTCTCGAACCCTGAGTTTCTGCGCGAAGGCTCGGCCGTGACTGACTTCCAGCGACCTGATCGCATTGTGCTCGGCTCTCTCGACCACGAGGCTGCGGAAAAGGTTGCCGAGCTGCACGCGCCACTGCAGGCACCCGTCCATATCACGGACCTGCGGACCGCCGAAATGATCAAATACGCCTCCAACGCCTTCCTGGCGACGCGCATCAGCTTCATCAACGAGATCGCGTCGATCTGTGAGCAGCTGGGCGCGGATGTCAAGGAAGTGGCTCGGGGCATGGGCGCCGACAAGCGCATCGGACCACACTTCCTGGATGCCGGTATCGGCTATGGCGGCTCGTGCTTCCCCAAGGATGTGCTGGCGCTGCATCATATGGCTGCCTCGGCCGGTTGCCACCCGCAGCTGCTCCAGGCCGTGATGGACATCAACCGCGACACCCGCATGTCTTTTATCACCAAGCTGGAGAACGTGCTGGGCGACGTTCGGGGCAAAACAATTGGCGTGCTTGGCCTGGCGTTCAAGCCGAATACGGACGATATGCGTGAAGCTGCGTCGGTCACGATTATCGAGACGCTGACGGAGCGCGGCGCGCAGATTCGGGCATACGATCCGGTAGCCATGGAAGCGGCCGAGAAGCTGCTGCCCGATGTACTGTACTGTGCAACGCCGTACGATGTTGCCAAGTCGGCTGATGCGCTGTTGATCGTGACCGAATGGAACGAGTTTAAACAGCTGGACTTCGAGCGCCTGAAGCGGTTTATGCGCCGCCCGATTATTCTGGACGGCCGCAACATCTACGATCCGGCCGTTATAGAGGCCAAGGGCTTTACCTATCGCGGCGTGGGCCGGGGCGTACCGCGTCCGGCCCGCGGCAGCGAGGTTGAGATTACGCCCGAAGATTTGATCGAAGTCTACTCGGCGGACTAGAGCTCATGCACGAGGAGCTAGGGTTTGGTGGCGCAACGCGCTGAACCCTAGCTTCTTGCTTTAACCATCAGTATGCTATACACCGGCGTCGACATCATCGAGATTGCGCGGATCGAACAAGCGATCACGCGCTGGGCCGACCGGTTTATCGCCCGTGTTTTTACCGTGAGCGAGCGAGCAGAGAGCGGCGATCAGATTCACTCGCTGGCGGCACGGTGGGCGGCCAAGGAAGCCGCGGCCAAAGCGCTTGGCATCGGCGTGGCCGGCCTAGGCGCCCACGCAGTTGTAGGCGTGGGCATTGCGGCCCGCTGGCATGATCTTGAGGTTCGGCGGCTGCCCCGTGAGCGGCCACAGCTTGTGCTCCACGGAATAGCTCAAACACGCGCTGCTGCACTCGGCTGGCGAAGCGTCGCCATCTCTTTGTCGCATGGCCGTGATTATGCCGTGGCGTTTGTGGTCGCACAGGCAGACCAGCCGTAATATGCTCCTCACGAAACCACAGTTTGTTCCCGCGTTTCGGGTCGTCCGATCGGAGCCGCCGGCTGCAGCTTACGGTTTTCTTCCCACAGCATGGTAGCAAGCGTATCCGACGCCTTGCGCTGCCACTTATAAAACGTATCCTCGTCCACATCCGCCAACCAGCTCAGCACCCGTTCCAGATCGCCCGGCTGACGCTGCCCAACGCGTCGTCGCTCTTCGGCTAAGCGCCGTGCTTCGGCAAGGGCGCCTTTGCGTGATAGCTCGCGGACGTAAGGATAGTGCAGCACATTGTAAAAGCGCCAGGCTTCGCCCACCTTGACCGTTTCATCGCTGGTTGGACGCAGCGTGTCGATATGCTCAACCAGAATCTCGCGCAGGGCGGCGGCACGGTTAAGCCGATTATCCGCCTGCCCTTGCTGCGCCAGCCGCTGCTCTACCAGCTCCAGCGTAAGCAGAGGACTTTTCGCCAGCTGGGGTGGGCTCTTCAGGTTCGAGATGGCTTTGCGCACCAAGTTCTTGAACGCCTTTTCGTCGCCAAAGTCGGCCTGTGGTGTGGACGTTATTGCCGGCTGTTCATCCACAACCGGTTCAATCGGTTCGTCCACGGGCAGCTCGGCCGATTGAAGCACGGCGGGCTGGGCAACGGGCAGCGTGCCTAGCACAGTGGCATAGTCACGGGCCTCGGCACGGGCGGCCTGCTCCGCCGGATTGAAGAAAAAGGTATCAAACAAGCGGCGACCACTGTCGAAAGTGGTATGCGTCAGGGTGACGAGTCCGACCAGGGCTACAAGACTATACACTGACAGCGATCCCGTCAGACCTAACAACCCGATGTAGAGCAGATTGATCAGTGCGATGCCGGAAAGACTATAGATAAAGTCCCGCTGGATGTTTTGACCCTCCAGCAGCAGCCCGAAGTGGGCAATGCCATAGCCCAGCATCCCCAACCCGACCAACAACAGCAGGTAGCCGGGCAGCACGGTGATCGAAGGATTCCAGGTGTACCGCGAAGCGATATACAAGCCGCCAGCCAGAAATGGAAGAGCGCCACCAACGAGCAACTTAAGCTGCTGCGCCAGCGCACGGTCGCCTTCATGAAGGCTAGGGGCAATGATCCGCAACGCCCGCACAACGTTGAATGTCGCACCAGCTCCCACCAGGCCGAGGTATGCGATCTGGAGGGGGTACGCCGCGCCCCGCTCCAAATAGGCGAAGCGCTGCGCGGAACCAAAAACGGGTTCGTTGTAGCGGATAAAAAGATCGCTTACCGTGCCAGCCACGCTGATCATGAGCGCGACCACATAGACGCAGACCACCGGGAAGGACCAGATGTTGCGCGCATGCCTTTGCTTGTCCGCGCCGATCTCACGCGCGATCAGCTCGGTAAAATGAAACCAGGCCGCCACCGGCAGAACTGCCGTCCATCAAAAGGCGCGCTCCAACACGATCAGTGTTTGCAGATCTTGGGTGTGAAACGTTAGCACACTTGCAGCAAAGAATGTGGCTTGAGCAAAAAGGGCGACAAGCCCGACCATGATCAGGGGCGTGCGGGATGTCACCCGCACCAGCAAGTACAGGCCCAACCACAAGAACACTCCAAAGCCGACAATCTGGGCGACCACTACGGGATCGTATAACGTCATAAGGACCTTGGTTACCTACTTGCAAAACTGCGTGACCCTGCCTCACGATTGTAGCATACGCCTGCCGCCACACACCCCCTACCCTTGTCCTGATTCGGTACGGGGGTCGGCTCGGTGCTTGGCCGCGCCCTGCACGCAACATAGCCTACGTCCAAAGTCGG
>JADDQF010000090.1:6801-37255 GCA_016781505.1 bacterium | reverse complement strand
ATGGTTCATAGCTTGAGTGTACCGTACAGCGCGCTAACTGCGTAACTCCTACGATCATTACAGTGTCGACATGTTGCGCGACGAAGGACACAGCGCCTTCCGCAACCCGCGCGCGGCGGGCGTTCCAGCGTGTCGAGCAGCTCGCGCGTAGCAACCAGATTGACGCTATCTGGGTCTTCTCGTCATCGCGCTTTATGCGCGATGATAGTGAGGCTGATATCCTGCTGGATGAATTCGATCGCCTCAACGTTCAGCTGATCGTTAATGGCGTCCCTGTGGACCGCTCAACCCCGCACGGTTGGATGGGCTTCAAGGTCACGAGCATGTTTGACGAAGCCTACAGCCGCACGATCTCCTACAACGTCAAGAAAGCGCTCGCCGAAAAGCAGCGCCAGGGCTACTACGTCGGGAAGCTCCCTCTTGGGTACAGCTGGACTGAGGCAAAGCCCAAGACCTTGGTGCCGAACGAGGATGCGGACGTTGTCCGTCTCGCCTTTACGTTGTATGCTACCGGCAACTACACGTTGAACGATGTTGCGGAGGAGCTGAATCGGCGCTGCTATCGGGCACTCAACAAGGGCCGTGATCGCGTGCCGTTCTCTCAGGGTGGACTCCAAGGCATTCTTCGCAACGACTGTTATACGAAAGCCTGGGCCGGGGACGCGCTAATCATCCACGTCGAGGTCTTCGAGCGCGTCCAACAGATTCGGCGCGAGCGTGGTGTCCTTTGGCATGGCTCTGCTGTCCGCCATGATGATGTATTGCTTGCGGGGTTGGTCTGGTGCGCGGCCTGCGGCGGGAAGATGCACGTACACCACTCTGGGGATGGGGTCGGCCGGTACTACCAGTGCTACTACCGCAAATTACGCCACTGCTCGGAGCGCACCGTACCTGGGGCGTTGGCCGATGCCCTGCTGACGCGCTGGGTGCAGCTGATGCGCGTGCCCGAGCAGGACATCCGACGCATTGTCGAGATGGCTGCGGCACTGGTGGAGGAGCAGGCGCGGCCCACCAATCTTCCGACACCTGAGCAGATCGCCCGACGGGCAGAGGGCATCAAGCAGCTTTATAAACACGACCTGATGTGAGAAATTGAGTTCGCGCTGGAAATGCGGGAACTGAACCGTCTGCGGAATCTGGTACCTCCCCATACTGCGCCGCGCTTCGATGCCCAGCGCGCCGAGCAACTTCTACTTAACCTGCCGGCCCTCCTAACACAGGCGACACCGGAGGAGCAGCGCATGCACCTCCGGGCGCTGTTCGAGCGCGTCTGGCTGAAGAATCGCACAGTGTACGCAGTGACACGGCGGCCGGATATGTACCCAATGCTCCAGGCACTTGGTCAATGGACAATGACAGGGTGCTGAAGCTGGCACGCACGATTGCCGACTTGGCAGAAAGCGAGCAGATCGGGCCGGCGCATCTGGCTGAGGCGCTGCAGTACCGACCGCGGCGGCTTGATTAACAGGTGGGGTTTGGCGGGCGGCACCAGACAAACCATTCCACAATCTGTTGCGGGGTTGCCTCCACGGTGGTACTCAGCAGGGCTTGGGGCGCGAACGCGTCAAGGCCCTCAACGTGCAGCCTGTAGTTGACCTGTCTTCGCCCGCTACATGCATCAGCATGATCCGCCACCATCGCCGCAGACGTCACCGGTACATTGGTCTGCTGCCCTCGTTCCCCCTGGCCCATGGGAGCTTATACCCATGGGTGATGGAGCCCTCCGCGCCTGCTTGTTATACTGCCTTCATCTATTGTGAGGAAACTCACAAGACCGATATTCCGGCGGAGCAGCTGCTCTCCGGTTTACCGAAACGGCAAACCCATCGTAAGGCGGGGACGCAAAGCCACGGGTCCCACGTGCAACCGCACAGGATAGCCGGGTTACCGAATTAGACCAGGAGGTCTCGCATGATCCGTCGCATGTCCGTCACTACGATCCGGGCCACCTCGTCCCGTGCACCGCGCACCTTCAAAGGCGCCTTACTAGTCCTGATGCTCGTTGTCTCCACGCTGACCAGCGTGCCCTTTGCCGGCTTTTCCTTTGTTCCGGCTGCCACAGCCTCAGGCGAGTCCTCGGTGAAGCAAGCCCTGTTCTATGATTCGCCCAACGACGGTACCTCGCTCGCTATGGTGGCCGGCCGCGCCAAACTGCTCGTCTTCACCCGCGGCAAGATCGGCTACCTCAACGACCTGCGCAAGGCTGGCTTTTCCGGCAAGGCGTTGCAGTACTTCCTCGGCAATGAGGTCATCGGGCCCTGGACCACCCCCGACTCCGGCTGTGACTCGTCCTCGATTCCGGTCAACAACAACGTGGCCAATCAGCCCGGCGACTTCTGCAAGTATATCCATCCCAATGAGAGCTGGTTTCTGCACAACGGACGCGGCGAGCGCCTGACGAACAAGCACAGCGACGGCCGCTACAGCTATCACATGAACCCGGCCAGCAGCGGCTGGCGCGAGTTCGCCCGGACGCGTATTGCCCGCGACCTGATCGGCGACAGCGTGCAGTCCAAGATCGGCTTCGACGGCATCTACCTGGATAACATCGCGCTGCGCTTATACAAGCTGCAGAAGCAGCTGTCGAGCTCGGACAGCACCGTGAAGGAGTTCGGCGAGGATAGCGCCTACCGCACGGCCATCGCCGGTCAGCTGGCCTATTACGGCCAGGTCCTGCGGCCCGCCGGCCCACTGTGGGCGAACGTCATCGACGACAGCGGCGTCGCGGCAAGCGACTATCTGCCGGTCGCCGAGCAGCTGGACGGCTTCTTGAACGAGGGCTGGGCGCTCGGCTACCCGACCCGCGAGTTCAAGGCCGCCGCGTGGGAGAACATGCTCTCGATTGCCGAGCGATCCTTGGCCAAGGGCAAGGGCGTCTTCGCGGTGGTGCAGGGCGACCAGAGCAACACGAGCCGCCAACGCTTCGGCCTGGCCTCCTATCTGCTGGTCACCAACGGCAGCAGCGCCTACTTCCGCTATGCCAACGCCAGCGCCTATCGCCAATGGTGGCAGTATGACAACTACAACGTGAGCTTGGGCGAGCCCAAGGGACCCCGCTACCAAGTTGGCACGGCCTGGCGGCGGGATTTCGCCTGTGGCTATGTCACGGCCGACCCCACGACCATGAGTGGCACGATTGTCCAATCCACCTGTGGCACAACCGAAGTCCTGCAGCCGGCCCCGACGCCGACGGAGCCGAACCGACGTGCGGGGACGGTTACGCAGCCAGGAAAGTTTCGGGTCTATAGTCCCATTGTGGTGAAAAAGTAAGCAGCGAATCATTCCACCGACTATTCGCGGGTGGCGTTCAGCCAATCGCTCGTCACGGCCTGGACCGCACTCGCGCGATCGGTACATGTCAGACCGACAACCAGCACCGAACGTCAACCAGGAAAGCGGCAGAGTATACACCGCTTTCCTCTGCGATCGGAGCGAGCACGCTGACCCCTTGGGCAGCATCTCGATCCATCCCTACGATTACCTCACGCCAAGCCCGCCTGCAACATTGACCTGCTGCTCGCCGCTCTTCACATGCCCCGCATCCCGAGTCATACCAGTCGGCACATAGCGCCGCAAAATAGGCGGTCTTGACGGGATGTTCTGTATATCATCACCGCCTCAGCGCTACAGTACCGGCCGCGGCGCGTGGAATAAAAAACGCTTGCTGATCTATGACCGCGCATCATGGTTGTGGTGGGTAGCCCCTCATATGATGGCTGCCTATGCAGGAACACAGGTTGCTAGAACCAGACGGCTGGATCAACCCAAGTAAACGTATACGCACCATGGTGCTGTTCTGTGCGGAGGCAGGAAGCGCAGTGGTACCAGGGAGTGGCAGCATGAGTTTTGATCGTCGTGACATTCGCAAAGCAATGGACGTGTACACGTTCGATAATATCTACCTCGGAACGGTGCTACGCGTTACTTCCGGTGATACACTGCTGCACGAGCATCATGTTCCGGCCACTGCACGCCAAAGCAGCAAGGTAAATGGCGAGTTGCTTGGTCCAATGCCCACGCAGCCCATCGGTAATGGAGCTCCAACCGCACAATCAGCAGATGCTGCCTACGCAACCACGCGAGACGCCGATCCGCTCGGCGCGGGCACGATTGTGGTTGGTAAATGGTGGGGCCTGATCGGGCGGCGCACAATTCCGCTCGAAAACGTGCAGACCGTTTCGATGGAGCGAGTTGTACTGAAGCAGCGCAAGGATGGACAGACATAATCTCGTGCCGACACCGAGGCGTCTGCACGAGCTGACCAGGCACTATTTGGGAGGTTTGCGTGCAAACTCAAAGGTGGATTGCGGATCATCCGCCGAGACCCGCCCGGCTGTCACCATCACATAACGCAGCAAAAAGCCGCCGATCAGTGTCAGGGCCGACGACAGCATGGCCGCGTGCCGTGACGGCTGTTTTCGTGCCAGGATTGCCCGAATTTGCATGGTTAGCGGCGCGATGATGCCCGTGCCGAGCACGCCCCAGCGAAAGACGTTGCCGAGCCAGCCTTCACGAATGGGTCGTGAGATAACGGGGCCAGCGTTCGCCTGCGCCAACAGGATCAAACCAAGCTCGGCCAACAGTGTTACCGTGTCGAGGCGTTCCAAACGCGCGATCGCGCGGTGGTTTGTTCCGCGCACCAGCGACAGCACGAGTGTAATCGCCGCCGCGCCGCTCGACAGCGCCGACGATAAAAACAGCGGGCCGAGCAGCAACGCGTTTTTGGCCCACAACGGTACCGCGGTTATGCCCAGCAGCACGCCGGTGTAGCCACCCACGAAAAACCCGAAGACAGCGCCCAATCCGTTAATTGTTGTACTTGGCAGCGCCAGTAGCACCCGATTCAGCGGCTTGAACCAGCCAAACAATCCATCGTGGGCCGCTTGGATTACCCCGGACAGCGCCGAAAACAGGCCGAAGATCGTTAACCCCCACGTCCCGACCGACATCGGTGAGCGCAATTTGATGATCCGCAGCATCAAGTAGAAGCGTTCGGGTCGGCCTAGATCAAGAATCAGCAGCAGCGGACTGGGGATCAGCGCGGCGAGCGACAGGTAGCGCCCAACACGTTTGATACGGTCGCCCTCACGGCCTCCGAATATGTCGGCAATCGCAGCGATCACATAACTGGCGCTGGAAATACCGCCCAGAAAAAAGTACCAAATGATTAGCCACTTCCAGTGCGGCTTGTGGATCACCGGCACGTTGTAATAGCTTGCGCTCGACTCGTCGCTCACGGAGCGACCACCACGTCGCGGCTCCCAATTGCGTTTGTACGATTCGCCCATGTGCATTCCCATGCCCCTCACCCAAACCAAGTGTTGATTTACTTGCCGCGTAACGTTGCCACTGCTGCAATGCTTAACGCGATCGCAGCGCCAAACATAGATAAAAACGCCGCGCCGGTTTTGTTCTGCGGCAGAACTGGAAAGGCCGGCAGATTATACACTTCCGGCTCGGCGGTGAGAATAAAAAAGGCGTTGTCTCCTTCGATGCCCCCCGTGCCGCCAATCGAGCGGTCGCCGTAGATGTAGGCGCTTTGGACGCCGCTTGCGTGTAGTTCGGCGACACGCTGTTTTGCGCGCTCCAGCAACTGCTCGACTGGCCCAAACTGGATCGAGTCGGTCGGGCATGATTTGGCGCACGCGGGCTCCAGCCCTTCCTTGGAGCGATCATAGCAAAGCGTACACTTATGCGCCTTGAAGTCGGTCGGGCTGAGATCGATCACGCCGTAGGGACACGACGGTACGCAATAACCGCAACCGTTGCACACATCCTGCTGCACCACAACGGTATCGAGCTCGGTGCGGATAATTGCGCCGGTGGGACAGGCTTGCATGCATCCTGCTTGCACACAGTGCTTGCACACATCGCTCAGCATCAGCCAGTTGCTTTGAAAGGGCGGCATTTCGTGCACGCGTCCGTCGCCGTTCGTGATCTGCTCCACAAACGCGACCTGCCGCCATGTCGTTGCCGACAGATCGGTGGAGTTGTCGTAGGAGTGCCCCGTCCAACCAAAATCGTCCATCGGCAGTTGGTTCCACTGCTTGCACGCAACTTCGCACGCTTTGCAGCCAATGCACAATGTCGTATCGGTGAGAAACCCCAGGGCGCCCGGCCGTGATCCGATACTGCCGACAAGGGTTTTATCGATCAAGTTAATCGTCGCGTTCGCCACGGTAAGCTCCTGGATCTGAGTTAACGCCAGCACTACTCTGGTCGCCAGTGCCGTTCCGGCCTTTGCGCACATTGCACGTAAATGCTTTGCCCTCGTGGATCAGCGAGTTCGGATCTTCAATCAAGGCGCTCACATCATTCGCGATGCCGCCTCGCGCAATCCCGCCAAAGCCAAAATGCCACGGCATTCCCACCTGATGCACGATTTTTCCGGCGATGAAAAGGGGCTGCATCCGAGCTGTAACCAGCGCCCGCGTTTCGATCGAGCCGCGCAGCGTCGTGATCGTGATAAAGTCGGTGTTGTTGACGCCAATCTCTTCGGCCAGTTCAGGGCTGATCTCGGCAAAGCCTTCCGGTTGAAGCTCGGCCAGCCACGGCACCCAGCGGCTCATGCCGCCCGCGGTGTGATGCTCCGTCAGGCGGTAGGTGGTGAGCACATACGGGAAGTGCGGATCGCCAAGCTCGTGGTAGCGATTATCCGGGCGCTCGAACTGTGGCGCGACCGGATTAACCTGCTGTTCCGGGTACAGCAGGTTGGGCACGAGTGACTCACGCGGCTCGTAGTGCGTCGGCAGCGGGCCGTCCTTGAGTGACGGGCCAGCGAACAACGCGCCGCGTCCATCGGCCATACGCACAAATGGAGCGTCGCCAGGATGCGCGGCAAGCCCTTTTGCATCTGGCGGCGGCACGTAATCGGGCGGCTTGGTGGCGGGAAAATCCGGTACGTCGTAGCCGTCCCAACAGCCTTGCGCCGCGTCCCACCAGATCCACTTTTTGCGCTCGCTCCACGGCTTGCCCTGCGGATCGGCAGACGCGCGGTTGTACAAGATGCGCTCGTTGCGCGGCCAGGCAAAGCCCCAGCCGAGCGCAGCGCGCTCGTCGCCCACACGATTTCGTGCAAGATTGCGGCCTTCTGCGGGCATAATACCGGAGTAAATCCAGCAGCCGCACGCCGTCGAGCCGTCGTCTTTAAGCTCGTTGTAATCCCGGACAACCTTTCCGTCGGCCACGGTGTAGCCGTTGATCTCCTTGATCACCACATCAAGATCGGGATCGCCCACGCCATCAGCGAGCAGCGGGTAATCCCACGTCACTGCACGAATTTGCCGTCCGCGCGCGCTGTCATCGTCGGCGTACAATTCCTTGAGGCGCGTGCCCAATCGGTGAATGAACCACGCCTCAGAGCGTGAATCGCCCGGTGGATCGACGGCCTTGTCATGGAACTGCACGAGGCGCTGCGTGTTGGTGTAGGAGCCATCCTTTTCCGGCGTGAGTGCGGGCGGCATCAGGAAAATTTCGGTCTTGATCGCCTGTTGTTTGACCTCGCCGCGCCGCACTTCGGGTGCATCGTACCAGAACGCCGCCGTCTCGATCTCGACCGCATCGCGCACAACCAGCCAATCCAGATTCGCCAACGCTTTTCGTGCAAGCACCGCATTTTGCCCGCCAACTGCTGGATTCTGTCCCATACAGAACAAGCCCTTCATGATGCCGTCCCGCATCAGCAGCAGCATGGCCTGGAACGAGTAATCGCCGCCGACTTTGGGCAGCAGATCGTAGGCAAAATTGTTGTCGGGCTGGGCGTTCTCGCCATACCACGCTTTGAGCAAACTGATCATGTAGCTAGGTAGCTCGTGCCAAATGCCCGTTGGCAAGCGCTCACGCTCCAGAAAATCGCGCAGCGAGCCGTGATTAGGCTGGGTTGGCATTGGAATGTACCCCGGCAACAGGTTATACAGGGTTGGAATATCGGTCGAGCCTTGAATTGTTGCGTGACCACGTAGCGCCATAATCCCGCCACCCGGTCGCCCGATGTTGCCCAGCAGCAGCTGCAGAATCGCGCAGCAGCCGATGATTTGCGTGCCAATCGTATGCTGTGTCCATGCTACAGCGTAGGCAAAGTTCGTCGTACGATCACGGCCAGAGTTGGTGAGAATCGTATCGGCTACTTTCAAAAACAGGTCTTGGGGCACGCCGCACATGCGCTCAACCATCTCGGGGGTGTAGCGTGCAAAATGCTTCTTAACGATCTGAAAGACGCAAAACGGGTCTTGCAGCGTTGGGTCTGTGTGCGACTCCTGCGGCGTGCCGGTTGCGGCGCTGCCTTCCCGTGTTTGCACATCCTGAGCGGTAGGTTGGGCCATCCCTGGATCGCGCTGTTGCCCGGCGTATTGCCATGTATCGGTGGTGTACTTGCCCGGCCCTTGGTTGAGCCCATGCTTTGCTTGCCCCGGATCGAAGCCCGAGAACAAGCCACCGAGATCCTCGGTATCCATAAACTCCCGGTTAATGATCACCGAGGCATTGGTGTAATGCGTGACATACTCACGGAAAAATGAATCGTTCTGCCAGCGTTCGTTGTTGATGACATAATTGACGAGCGCGCCAAGAAAGACCAGATCGCTGCCTGCACGTATCGGCACGTGCAGGTTGCTCATTGCGGAGGTACGCGAAAAGCGTGGATCGATGTGAATGATCTTGGCGCCGCGCGCCTGCGCTTTCATCACAAAGCGAAACCCGACCGGATGATTCTCGGCCATGTTCGCCCCCATGATCACGATGCAATCGCTGTTCGCCATGTCTTGCTGAAAGGTGGTGGCGCCGCCGCGGCCTAGTCGTGCGCCCAGACCGGGCACTGTGCTAGAGTGTCATATACGGGCCTGGTTTTCGACGGCGACAATGCCAAGACCGCCCGTGAACAGCTTTTTGATCAGGTAATTTTCTTCATTGTCGAGTGTCGCGCCGCCCAGATGCCCAATCGCTAACGTACGGTTGACACGCTGATCGTTCTGATCAATTTCCTCAAAATAGGCGTCGCGGGTTTGCTTTGTCAGTTGCGCGATACGTTCCATCGCCCAATCGAGCGACTTGTCTTCCCAATGATCGCTGTATGGTGCACGGTATTTGACGGTGGTGATCCGGTACGGGTTGTGTACGAGATTGAACGTCGCCGCGCCTTTTGGGCATAACGTGCCGCCGTTGATCGGGCTTTCGTAGTTGCCCTCGATGTCGATAATCTTGCTGTCTTTCGTATAAACAAGCTGAGAGCAGCCGACCGCGCAGTAGGGGCATACGCTGATATGCACGGATGCGCCATGTGTGCGTGCATGCGCTGCTTTCGTACGTTCCGTGACTGGATTAGGCACGAGGCCGATGTAATTCTTGAGTTTATTGAAGATTGGCATGGTGTATCCTCTGCTACGCGTTTTTATCGTCCGACCTCGCGCGCTTGTAAGGGTTCACTGTCTGTTTTTGGTGCAGCCGCTTGCACACGCGGTGGACGCCCAATCAACGGAACGATCGTACTCACGAGCATCATACCAGCAAGGATCTACAGCGCGGAGGGGTACTTGCCCGGCGTCGTTGCTGGCGGATGTTGTCGCGCCACGCCGGCGTCGTTGCGTCCGAGTAGTGTACCCCGGTGCTGCCCGGAACGAGCCAGGGGAGCAGACGCGCAGGAACACAGCAAACCCGTGCGTATCCTCAACCAACCTCTCGTTGCCGCGGTGTGAGTCAGCCTGTTGTAAGTGCGGCTGATTGGACGAGCAGCCCCGAGCGTCGGGGTCCACTACGGATCACTTTATTCAAACCACGTGGTGCCCGGATACTGATGCTCTCTCGCCACCGTCTCATCCAGCTCGAGTCCGATCCCCGGCCGATCACTTACCGTAATATAGCCGCCCTCGATAATATCTGCTTTGTCGCTGATGATGGTTGTCCAGTAATCGCGGTGGAGCCAGTGGAACTCCAGCACCAGGAAGTTGGGGATGCTGGCGCAGACGTGGCAGGATGCCATGGTCCCAATCGGCGACGCTACGTTATGGGGCGCGAACGGCATATAGTAGAGCTCGGCCAAGTTAGCGATCTTGCGACATTCGGACAACCCGCCGCACTTCGGGATATCGGGCATCACAATGTCCACCGCCTGCTGCACGATCAGGTCGCGGAAACCGTGCCGCAGATACAGATTCTCGCCCGCGCAAAGCGGCGTGGACGTCGCGCGCTTGACCTCACGCATCGCCGCGACATTTTCAGGCGGCACCGGTTCCTCCAACCACAACAGGTGGTACGGCTCCAACGCTTTGGCAAGCCGAATAGCGCTGGACACGTCAAGCCGCGTATGGAGATCGGCGGCGACGGCCACATCTTTACCCGCGGCGTGCACCACCATATCGACCAGTTCAATCATGCGCTCATGCTCGCGCTCACTGGCCGTGTAGTTGAAGCGATCGAACAAGGGATCCGCGCTGCTGACGCGTCGTTCGCTGTAGGCACCAATATCCAAATCAATCTTGAGCGCCGTAAAGCCGCGCTCACGGACGTCGTTGACGACGCGTTCGATGGCGGCGCGGTCCATGTCCGGCTCAACCTGGCAATCGGCATACACCCGAAGCTTGTCGCGGAACTTGCCGCCGAGCAGCTCATAGATCGGCACCCCGAGTGCCTTGCCCTTCAGATCCCACAGCGCGATCTCGATCCCGGTCAGCGCGGTAATCAGCGCGCCGGCAAAACCACCCTCGAAAACATGCCGCCGGCGCAGCTCTTCAAACAGCGCATCGATCTGCATCGGATCACGACCCATCAAGTGCTGGCGGAGGTGGTGAATAATCGCAATCGCCTGCGTGCCGCCATGGACGCATTCACCTAGACCAGTAATGCCCTCATCCGTCTCGATCTTGACCCACAGGTGCATGCCGTGGCCGAGCGAGGCGGCAGTCTTGACCGCGGTGATCTTCATACGGGTGTACGACTCCTTCCATTTACCCCTGCCCGTTGCCGGTGCCATCCTGCGACGATTGGCTGTTGCGCCAGGCCGCGTACTCCCCGTGGGCTTCCTCGGACAGGGGGTAGTACTTGCGCAGGTCGCCACCTTGCGCCAGGCGCATGCGCGAAAAATCCTCCCACTCGGCATGCTCACTGGCCTTGGCCAACAGCTCTGGCGCGAGCTGAATCGGTACCACAACTACCCCATCGTCGTCGGCAATGATGATGTCGCCCGGCAGCACCAGGGTATTGGCGCAGGCGATCGGCACGTTGACCGCAAAGGGAAAAATGTTCGTCTGAGTATGAAAGTTGGGTGTCACGCCCTGCAGCCACAGCCCTAAGCCCAGGTCCTTGGCCTTGGGATAATCACGGATGCAGCCGTCAATGACCACGCCCGCGCCGCCCCGACCCTTGAAGTAGGTGAGCATCATTTCACCAAACACACCGCTGCCCAGGTCGCCGCGCGCATCGACTACGACAATATCGCCGGGCTGGGTATGATACAGGACATGGCGATGGAGCTGCTTTTCTGGGTCTGCGTACTCGTCAACGCGATACTGATCTTCCCGCTTCGGCATAAACTGCAGGGTCAAGGCCGGGCCGACCACGCTTTTGCCTGGCGTCCAGGAGCGAGGTCCGCGGATCTGTGGATCACGGATGCCCAGGCGGCTCAACTCGCCACTGGCCGTGGCACTGCCGATCCGTGCGAGACCGTCAAGCAGATGCTTCGCCGGGCGCTCAATGTCGGGTGTTTGAATCATGATGCTTCCTCGCAATGTGGGTGCGTGCAGCGACGGCCGCAGAACATTACGGCTGCGTCGAAGTAGCGATATGGGGGTCTTTCAGGGACTATACTCGACCAAGGTTTATTCGTCAAAACGCATTCGCATCATCAGCCGCGTACTTGTCAGGCACACAACAGAGACGTGCGGTTCAACGCCAGGCCGAACAATCTGCTGGCGTTAACCCTGTGGGGAATGCGGGCACTGTTCATGTGGTGCGTGCGATCATCGAGTGTGCGGGCCTGAGCAGCGGCAGCTCAGCCGGAACCTTCGGCGCTTGGTTCAGGCAGCAGCTTGATCCATTGCGCAATCATGCCGGCCACTTCCCGTTCGTGGCCCGTGTACGTATGGTCAGCTCCGTCAACCATGCGTAACGCAACCGACGGGGCGTTGGTTGCATTTCGCTGCATATACTCCAGATCGTGAGCCGTGCCCATAAACTCCTCGTTTGTCCCGTAAAAGGCTAACATGGGACACGTAATGTGCCTCACGAGGGGCTCGCCGCGGTCAAGGCCAAAACAATCGAGGTGAGCCTGTGCCCGATTGAGATAGGTGTACGCACTGAGCGTTCCGCCGCCCGGCAGACTGGCCCACGGGAGCAAATCCTGACCGCGGCCCGCGCGGACCATCCGCTGCGCGCGCATCAGCACCGCTGGCAGTGTGCTCTGTTTTTGTAAGCGCGCGGGAGCAGAGGCAAGAACCAGACCGCGCACGCGCTCATCCCCATGCTGGGCCTGGGCATACAAGGCCTTTGTCGCTCCCAAGCTATGGCCGAGCAGCACCACCTGGCCAAAGCCCTGGCGCTCCGCGAAGTCGGTCCACGCGCGAATATCGCGTGGTGCGTGCTCAAAGTATTCCCAGCCCTGGCCGGCATACACAGGGCGATGCCCCTCGAAACCGACAAAGAACCCAAAATCATGGCCGCGATTATTGCCAAGAATGGACGTAACCCCGTGCGCGGCCAGCTCCCTTGCAAGCAGAATATAGGGCCGCAGATAAAAATTGGCGCCTGCGCCGTGGACCCACACGATGGCGTTGGCAGCAGGAGCCCGATCAGGCGGGTGGATGACAACGCCGGCATGGAGGAACCCATCGTCGGTCTCAGCGTACACCAATTCTTCTACATGGCCCATGGACGTTTCTCGCTTCACAATCCAACTGCTGCCAGTGTACCGAGGTCATGCAAACCGGGATCAAGGGCACGGGGGCGTAACAAGGCATGGGCGCGGCAAACAAGCTGCTCCTCACGTTGTGGGTGAACGTGGCAGGCGTGCGTACGGAACATTCATTTCGCGTTGAAAGGATGCACAAACGTTACGCCGCACCAACAAACCCATGCATAGCACCAGGATTACGTCTTTGGCATATGTTCCGATAGCCCGGTTGGTTTCCAAAGTAGCCCCTTTTCGGCAACCGTGGTCTAAGCAGTGGTGTGCTAGACTGGCAAGCTATGGCACCGCGCTCGTTCTACCCAATCTATCCAGAAAGAGCTTTGTCATGTCGCTTGAATTGTCCTATGATGACCTTACGCCATCCGCTCGGGCTATCTTAAACCAGGCCATGCACGAGGCCGTTCGACGCAAGGTGCAGCAAGTTGAACCTGCGCATATTTTGCTCGGACTGCTGGACGTACGGAATAATCTGGCAAGCAAACTGCTGACAACCCTTGGGGTCGACCTGCACCAGCTTGCGACAACGGTGGGTGCAACGCTGCCAGCCCCACAAGATTCTGCACCGCAGGCACCTAAGCTGGGGCCAGAGGCGCAACAGGTGGTGCGCTCCGCCTTCAAGGAAGCAACCCATCTAGGACATTATCGGGTTGATGCACTGCATCTACTCCTCGCCTTGTTCTACGATCAGGATGGGCCGCTGCAGGCGCCGCTGAGCGCTACTGGCGTATCGCTCTATGAACTCCGCCAGCATGTGCTCAAGCAACCGCGCCGCTTTCGCGTGCGTTACCGCGACACCTTACGGGCCGCGGTCCGCCCCAGCCCGGTTTTTATTGCTCTGGTCGCCACCTGGCTGGCGAGCGGCGTCGGGCTTTGGCTCGGACCAGCGGAGTTGCTGATTGGACCACTCACCATGCTGTTTGTGCTTGCGGGCTGGATCACCTCGGTCTGTTTGCATGAATTTGGGCATGCCCTTGCCGCGCATCTTGGCGGTGACACGTCCATAAGCAAAGCAGGCTATCTCAGTCTCAACCCGCTCCGCTATAGCCATCCGGTCTTGAGCATTGTGCTCCCGCTCCTGTTTTTATTGAGCGGAGGCCTTGGTCTGCCAGGTGGTGCCGTATATTTGCGGCCGGGTGCTCTGCGCGGTAAACATTGGGAAGTGCTTGCGGCAGCGGCCGGACCTCTTGGCACGCTCTGCTTTACCTTGCTCATCGGCTGGCCGTTCTTCGGCAACTGGGAAGCGTGGATCACCGAACAGAACTACTATTTTTGGCCGGCCCTCGCCTTCCTTGCGTTCCTTCAAGTCAACGCGCTCCTCTTCAACCTGCTGCCGATTCCACCACTGGATGGGTTTCAAATGGTGGCGCCCTCGCTGCCCCAGGAGGTGCGACAACGCGCCTTGCTCCTGGGCAACTACGGCTTTTTGCTCTTGTATCTGCTGTTCCGGCAAGACACGCCGTTAACGGATGGATTTTGGCAGGCCGTGTATCACACAGCGGAGGTGCTGCATATTCCACTTGATCTGGCGTTTGAAGGGCTCAGCCAATTCACTTGGTGGCAGGCGCTTCAGTAAAATAAAACCTACACGATCACGGCATCGGCTACCAGCAATCACCTGCTTGGGCGCGTCCGGCGGTTGTCGACACAATCTGGCTTCCCGTCCTTTGTAGTATGCTGCTTTGTAGCATACCTTTTACACCTTACGTTGAGTATCTGTCATTGTAGTGTTATCTTTGCATGATAATAGTAAGTCCTTTTATTTGGTACATCTGTTCTATAGAAAGGATGTGCTAGATGGATGGCTATATTGCTGCGCTGATCCGGGGCGCTCGTTTTGAACAAGCGCCTAACACGAGGTACTACGCAACGCTGCCCGCCTTTTCCGACATATATGCGATTGGTGATAGCCAAGCAGAGTGCTATTACGATTTGCAAGCGCAATTGGCGAGCGCAGTGCTACGTCGACTGCGTAACGCAGAAGAGCTCCCCACCGCTTTTGGCGCTCGTACCCCTACCGTCAACGACGACGTAGGGGATTTATATGACGTGCCGGATATTCCGCATAACTGACACCCATATTGGTGTAGTTGTCGGTATTTTTCGTCCTTTATGGCACGTAACATTATTCTTGGCTTACATTCGGTACTGCTATGCACCAAAAAGTCGATATTCCGGTTGCAGTCTTTTACAAGGGTAGTCCTAAAGATAATACGTTTCGTCCCGTCAAACTCCAGTGGGATGGCAGAGAATACAAAGTGCAGCAGTTTGGGCTACAGCACACGTATCGCGTTGGCAAAACGCTTTGTTATGCTTTCTCGTTTGATGCTTGCTCAGAAGATGGGGCTGTGCTTTCTTTTCGCATTGTTTTCAACACCGATACGTTGCAAACGCGCTTGGAGATGATCACCGATGGAGAAGTTGACTAACCTGCCGTTCAACCGGAAACGCGGCACGATCATGCACATCGACCTCAATAGCTGCTTCGCCACGCTTGAACAACAAGCCTATCCGCGGTTGCGGGGTCGGCCGGTAGCGGTGGCCGCCTACACAACAGATAACGGTGTGTGGTTGCGCCCTCAATCGAGGCCAAACAGTACGGCATCAAAACGGGTACGCGGGTCAAAGATGCCAAGCTTTTATGTCCCGATATTGTGATCTTGCCGCCTGACCCCGCCAAGTACCGCGACGTGCATCTGCGCTTGAAGCGCATTCTTGGTCGCTACACCGATGTTATCGCTCCCAAAAGCATCGACGAGTTTGTGATCAACCTGGAAGGCTCACCGCTCTTGAAACGTACCGATGGTACGCACTACACCGCCCGGCAAATAAAAGCACGCGTAAAGCAGGAGATCGGGGAATGGGTGTGCGTCAGCGTCGGTATCGCTCCCAACAAATTCCTCGCCAAGACGGGCGCCGGCTTGCATAAGCCGGACGGCTTGGATGAAATTCATGCCGACAACGCTCTAGCGATTTACCGCTCGCTGGAGCTTACCGACTTATGCGGCATCGCTACTCGTTATGCAGCGCGGCTGCACCAAGTCGGCATCTTCACCGTGGAAGATTTGTACAATTCTTCGGTGGATCGGCTCCGGCGTGGCTTCCGCTCCATTATGGGCGTGCACTGGTATATGTGGATTCGGGGCTGGGAAAGCGGCGACGTCATTTTCGACCGTAAAAGCTTCGGTAACTCCTACTCACTGCCGATCCAGGCGGCAACCCCGACCGAACTTGCGCCCATCCTGGCCAAGCTCGTCCATAAAACAGCCGCGCGCATGCGCACGGCGAATTACCAGTGTCGCGGGGTGCATCTGTCCGTGGTGTTTCGCGATTACGACTATTGGCACAAAGGGGCCAAAACCGAAAAGCCGTTGTTTGACCAGCGGGATATATACAAAGAAGCCTACACCTTGCTTGAACGCTGCCCGTATCGCAAGCCGGTTAAGACGCTGGCCGTCTCGGTCTTCAACCTTTCAGCCTACAACGTGCAGCAACTTTCGCTGTTTGACGATGAGGAAAAAAAAGTGAAGGTCACGCAGGCTATCGATGCCGTCAACCAGCGCTTTGGTACGTACTGTTTGACTCCGGGCATCATAGTCGGCAGCGAAGAGCTTGTGCCTGATCGCATCGCCTTTGGCGGCGTTAAGGAGCTACAAGACTACGTTTTCGAAGATGAGGAACCTCCAGGGATTTGAGTGACACTACATGTCACACTCTCGTGCTATGCTTGAAGCTCAATCAGGGCGGTATTGAGGAGCAGCACGATGTGTGGTCGATATTCAGATGAAGGCACAACTGTTGCCGAGCTCGCTGAACGTTTTGATGCGCAACCAAAGCTTGAGTCGTTTGCCCCTAGTGCCAACATCAAGCCAACGCACACTGCGCCGGTGGTTGTGATGGAGAGCGGCCGGCGCGAGCTACGGGGGATGCAATGGGGGCTGATTCCGGCGTGGGCTAAAGATCCCAAGATTGGGTATAAAACCTTCAATGCCCGGGCAGAGACGGTCGCCGAAAAACCTGCGTTCCGCCAGGCCTTCAAACAGCAACGTTGCCTTGTGCCTGCGCGGGCCTTTTATGAATGGCTGAGTGAGAACGGGCGCAAAGGGCCGTACCTGTTCTCCTTGGAAGACAACGAGCTCTTCGCCTTTGCCGGGCTGTATGATGTATGGACGACGCCAGGCGGAGATCCGTTGTACAGCTACACCATTATTACCACCACGCCGAATGATCTTGTCGAGCGCGTGCATAACCGCATGCCGGTGATGCTCGCGCCTCAAGCAGAGGCGGTGTGGTTAGACGCCAAGGTTACAGACCCGCTCGCGCTTCGGTCGCTCCTCGCACCCTATGATGCATCGCTCATGGCAGTGCAGCGCTACGATGGCAAGCTGTAGCTCGCCTCGGGTGTTGAGCAAGCAGGCTACCTGGCCAGCTCAGTGAGGGTCGAGTGGCAAAGGCAGACAAGGATGCCATGCGATCAAGCGTGTAGCGCCCCAGCCTGGTTATTTTGGGAGCGTCGGGGCATGGGATTACAACCAGCTCAACGTCTTTGCCGGTCTCGCTCACCGCGGCCTGGGCAGGTATGTATGCTTTGCGCAACGCCTCCACATTGCGTTCCTCATTACCGCGCGTGCTTCCATCCGCCAGCAGCTCGACCATGAGCGTGTCTTCCCGTTCTGCTTGGTCGCTTGACGTGTCCAGTCCTGCCTTCGCCATTCCGTCCTCTTTACCATTTCCAAAATCTTCTAAAACAGTGAGCAGTTTGTACTCGCTGATGAGTGCATGAGCTGCAATGGGATCAGCGGCGCAGCAGGGGTAAGAAGGTGCGCTGTGCCAATGGCGCCGGCAGCGCGCCCGGACTCCATGCCGGAGCATATGCGTTGCTGACGAGCAGCCGCTGTCCGCTGCCGTCGCGGTTCATGATCCACACATCGGCGGTGCCACTCGCATCTTTGGTGGTGGAGCGATCAAACACGAGCTGTTTGCCATCGGGCGACACGCTGAGCTGCCCGGCAAACGTGTTGGAGAAGTTAGTCAGGCGCTTGATCTGCTGCGAGGCAAAGGTGTACTCAAAGATATTCGCGCGAGACAGTTCGTAGTCCACGTACTCTTCCACCGCATACACAAAGCCGGAGCCGTCGGGCAGCCACGCCAAGCCACGAATTAATTCAAATCCGGTTGTCACCAACGGCTGCCCAATCGTCGTGTCACCTTCCGTGGCCAGGTAGATGCCGATGCCATCATCGCCATTCCCCTGGAAGAGGATTTGATTGGCACGGGCACCTGGGGGGCCATAGGCCATGTATTCAACAATCCCCATCGTCGTGTTGGGGTCGATCACGCGGCGGCCAAACTCAAGCGGCTGAGGATTGGCGGGAATGCCGTACAGGCTGCCGTAGCCATAGACGTAGCCCAGGGTGCTACCGTCGCTGCGCCAGGTCGGCGAGCGTGGTTCCTGCCCCATGTTGCTCGGTGGGGTAATCGACATCTGCCCGGTTGTGACTGTGCCGCCCGCCTGCACATCGACAGCCGTGCCAACATCGTATTCGCGGTTCGCGCCGTCGATGATGCCCGCGATCTGCAATGCTTCCGTGCCGAAATCGGCGACATTGTTGAAGGTTACAACGGTGGAAGCACCGGCGGCCAGCGAAATGGGCTGAATGCTGGGCGCACCCTGGAAGTACACGAAGCCGGTCACCGAGCTGCCATAAAAGCTGACATTCTTGACCGGCACGCGCACCGTGCCCGTTGGATAGCCCGTGAGCGCGCCACAGGCCGGGGCCTGGGTAATGCGGCGGTACCCGGTACCGTTGGCCCGCACCGCAAAAATGTCAGAGTAGTTGATCGAGCACCAGTTTTCGTGCGTACTGGCAAAGGCGAGCTCGCTCGCACCCGGCCGCCAGGCCATGTTATAAATGCCATAAACCTGGTGGGGATCGGCAAGGCCGTGCGCCCACAATCGCCGGTCGTTGCTGCCATTAGGTTCGATCAGGCGGATCTCATCGCCTGTATCTTCACGAACATACGCTATGGTTCCGGTGGTCGTCTGCGCCATGGCGGCCGGAAAGCTTGACGGCATGTGTGCAGCGCTAAGTGCAAACAGCACCACCACGAACACGGCAAGAGTACGACGAATGAGCGGCGAACGGTACATACGGTGTTTTCCTCCTGATTGGAAACCAGTTACGATCAGCCGAACAAGCTGCACCAAATCCATGCAGTCTGTTCGGCTTGTTCCACGTATCAAGCCTTGTTGCCCGGCTCCATCGGCGCTGCCGCGTCGGTGGTTGCGGGAGTGGTGGTTTGCTGCCCCTCCGCAGCCGTTTGATCAAGCAGAAACTCGTGCAGCCGTTGGAGGCTGGAAAAGCCGAGTCGGGTGCCTGAGTGCGGCTCTTCGAGCGATGCGCGCCACGCAACGCCCGCCGCCGTCTGGGCTTGCCAAAGCCGCAGCAAGTACGATTTGTAGTCGGGTTGGTCGGCCATACATCTTTGCTTTGGTACACGGATCTGATACGGCCATGCTAGTGCGCGACTATCAGGAAAGTATCAGGAGCATCCTCGCTTGCGCCGCCGGCTACAATGCGAGCACAAACCACATGCTGCACAAGCAAAAACCTGTGGAACGGAAAGGTGGCGTATGGCGCATCTGTCGCTTGCACTCCTCGGGCCGCTGCGTTTGGCGCTGGATGAGCGTTCCCTGACGACGTTTGAGTCCGACAAGGTGCGGGCGCTGCTGATCTACCTGGCGCTTGAAGCGGAGCGTCCGCAGCGGCGGGCAACGCTGGCCGAACTGTTTTGGCCGGATCAGCCCGAACGTGTCGGGCGTCATAACCTGAGCCAGGCCTTGTTTAACCTCCGGCAAACCATCGGCGATCAAACAGCGCAACCTCCGTTTCTGCTGATCACGCGCGATACGGTGCAATTCAATCCCGCCAGCGAACACACCGTGGATGCCTCGACTTTTTGGACGCTGATCGCCGCCTGCGACGAGCATCGGCATCGTCGGCTGCAAAGCTGTGCAACGTGTGCCGAGCGCTTGACCGCGGCCGTCGACCTGTATCGTGGCGATTTTCTGGCACAGTTCTCGCTGGCCGATAGCAGCGCCTTTGAAGAGTGGTCACTGCTGAAGCGTGAGCAATTCGGGCAGGCGGTCTTTCAGGCGTTAACCACTCTGGCAACCTATTACGAGGCCCGTGGCGACTATGCGCGCGCTCAGACACTGGCGCAGCGACAGCTTGCGCTCGATCCATGGCGCGAGAGCGCGTATCGCCAGCTGATGCGGATGCTGGCTCTGGATGGACAGCGGACGGCGGCACTGGCAGCATATGAGCGGTGCTGCCACGTGTTGGCCGAGCAGCTAGGCGTGGAGCCGGAAGCGGAGACTACGGCGCTGTACGAGGAGCTGCGGGCGGCTGAGAGTGATCTGCCTCCTGTTGGGGCGCGTTTGTCGCTGCCCAGCGCACAGCCGCATAACCTGCCCGCGCAGCTCACGCCTTTTGTTGGCCGCGAGCATGAATTAGTACAACTGGGCGACATGCTGGCCAACCCCCACTGTCGGCTGATCACAATCCACGGCCCGGGTGGGGTCGGAAAGACGCGCTTAGGGCTGCAAGCGGCGCTGGAACAGCTTGAGGTATTTCCTGACGGTGTGTTTTGGGTGCCTTTAGCCGAGCTGCACGCGCCCGAGCTGCTGCCCGCAACCATAGCCGATGCACTCGGGCTGAAGCTCCAGGGTGTGGACGAACCCGGTACGCAGCTGCTGCACTACCTGCGTTCCAAAGAGCTGCTGTTGTTGCTGGACAACTTTGAGCATCTGCTGACGGCGGCGCATGCGCTGTCGCAGCTGCTGCGCTCGGCACCCCGCGTGACGCTGCTGGTCACCAGCCGCGAACGCCTCGATTTACACGGGGAGTGGCTGGTGGAAGTTGGCGGTTTAGCAGTCCCGGATGACGCACACGGGACCGCGCTTGAACGGTCGGGGGCGGGACAACTATGGCTGCAAACGGCGCAGCGGGTTCAGGCTGAATATACGCTGGCGGACGCTGATCGCGCCTGCGTTGCCCATATTTGCCGCCTGGTGGAAGGAATGCCGCTCGCGATCGAGCTGGCGGCGGCCTGGGTGCGTTTGCTGAGCTGCGGCGAGATTGCCGGGGAGCTTGCCCAGGGCCTCGCGCTGCTTAAAACAACGTCGCGCGACATTCCTGAGCGGCATCGTAGCCTGCACGCAGTGCTCGATCATGCATGGGCCCTACTTGGAACGGATGAGCAGCGGATCCTGCGGCGGCTGGCAATTTTTCGGGGTGGCTTGGAACGGGACGCCGCCGCACAGGTTGTTGGCGCAGCGCTGGCACAGCTCGGGGCGCTCCTTGATAAATCCCTGCTGCGGAGCAATACGCACGTCCCACAGCAGCGGCGCTATGACCTGCATGAACTTGTCCGGCAGTATGCGTTTGAGCAACTGGCAGCGGCCGGTGAGATGGAGGAGACGCGTACCCGGCATCTCCACTATTTTCTCACCCTCGCAGAGCAAGCTGCACAGCACTTTACCGGGGCGGAGGAGGGGCGCTGGATCGTGCGGCTGGAAGCCGAGCACGGCAACCTGCGTGCTGCACTCGACTGGGCCTTACAAGATGGCGCGGCGGACGCAGCCGCGCGTATCTGCGGAGCGATCTGGCGCTTCTGGCATACCCGTGGCTATGTCACAGAGGGGCGGCAGTGGATCGCCAGGGTACTGCAGCTCGCGCATGCCGGCGAGCCAGCCGCAGCAGGGCAGGGAACACAATATGACGGCAACTCTGCTCACAGGATGGACCCAACCGTGCGCGCCCAGGTCCTGAAAGGCGCGGGCGTGCTGGCCTGGGCCCAAAGCGACTATGCAGAGGCACGGCGAGCGTTTGAAACAAGTCTCGCGCTTTACCGCGAGCTAGGGGACAGCGATGGGATCGCTGCGATCTCCAGTAACTTGGGTGTGCTGGCCATGTACCAGGGCGAGTATGAGCAAGCCAGCGAGCTGCTGCAAACCAGTCTTGCGCTACGTCGCGAACACGGCGACCGCTGGGGCACGGCCGCCTGCCTCCAAAATCTAGGCGCAATGGCCGGTAAAAAAGGCGATCTACCCCTTGCGCAGACTTACTACGAGGAGGGCCTTGTCCTGTTCCGTGAGCTAGGCCATGAGCGCGCCATCGCTACGATTTTGACGAATCTGAGTGACGTGGCTGAGGTGCAGGGCCATGTGGAACGTGCCCGGCGCTTTTCCACAGAAAGTCTGGCTATGCGGCGCAAGCTAGGCGACACAGCCGGTATCGCGACGGCGCTGACCAGGTTGGCATCGTTGGCATTGCGGCGAAATGACCTGGCACAGGCGCAGACATACTACACCGAAAGTCTGACGCTCTTCCAAACATTAGGCAACAAGGAATACATTGCGATCTGTTTGGAAGGATTTGCTGCGGTCGCGGCGGCACGAGCGCAGTGGGAGCGTGCGGCGTGCTTATGGAGCACAGGGCATGCGTTACGGTCGGCGATCAATGTGCCGCTACCGCCGAGCATGCGCGCCGAGTACGAGCCTCGTTTCAGCACAATTCGGGCTGAATGTGGCACGGAAGCATTCGCCGAGTGCTGGGCGGAAGGACAAGCTATGTCGGTGGAGCAGGCAATTGGGTATGCGCTTAACGGAGCCAGGGTGGGAACCGCGTAAGCGCCGTTGGTACAATCGGTCCGCGTCGATCAACATAATCAGGTTGCCGCATACCAGAAACATTGATCATCTATGACTGAAAAACCTTATGCGATGTGGGTCGAGCAACAGTATCGAACCGCACCATACGATTGAACCGGGCGATGTGATTGTGATGCTTAGCGATGGCATTGGTGAGGCTGAAAATCGCCAAGGCTCACTCTTCGGCTTTGCGCGTGTGGAACAGATCCTGAAGATCGCGCCAACCAACAGTGCTCAAGGTGTGATTGACCATGTCCTGGCTGAAGTGCGGGTATTTGCCGACACAATCGAGCCGCATGACGATTTGACGATCATGGCTGTGCGCGTTGGCCCATAAAGCCGGAGCTCACCTATGCCGGTCTGCTCGGGGCAACGTAGCGGCGGGTGGGTCGGTTGCTCCCTGCTACGCGGGCGCCCCTACCCGAGCTGTGGCCCGCGAAATGAATGCGCTGCCGATCACGCTAGGGCCCAAGACATACACCCAAAAGAGCAGAGCGGCGCTCCCAAGAGGCTGCACGTTCACCAGAAAGGCAGTCCAGGCAGCGATATACGACGACCCCATCAGCATAATATGGGCGCGCAGCAGATTGGCGAACGTGTGCCGGTTGCGGTGCTTGCGGCCAAGCGCCATGCGCAGTGCGACCCAGCCGCCAGCGACCCAGCCCAGCGTCAACAGGCCAATGCTCAGCAGCATGTAATCATGTTGCGCCAGGGCTAGTGGCACGGATAGCACTGCCATGCCCAACATACAGCCGGCATACAAACGCCCGATGCGGCGATGCCAGTGGCTGTTCAGACCGAACTTCGGCAAGGCTAAGGCGAGGGCGCCGAGCACGAAGCCACCAAAACCGAGCGCGATGTGTAGTGTCAACATGAGCCAATGTAGTTCCAGGGTCATCATTCACTCCTGCGGTGGTGTGCGCAGCCGAGCCTCAACCAGCTCCAAATTGGCGGACATCTGCCGCAGCTGATCGGACGGGATGTCGGACAGCGTTTGATTCGCCAAGGCTATGGCGCGTGGAACCAACGCTTGCAGCAGCTGAGCACCAGTTTCCGTCAAGACCAGCCGGAACGTACGGCGGTTCGCGCCTGGTTTGCGCGCCAGCCAACCCTGCTCGACCATGCGATTGGTCAGCACCGAAATCGTTGCCCGTTCGATCAGCAGGTGCTCCGCCAGCGCGGACGGCGTGATGCCTTGCTCGCCGCCTTGCTCCCAGACCGCCAACAGGGTACGAAACTGGGCCTGTGTGATCCCCAGCGCTGCAAAATGCTGGTCAAAGCCGGCTGCCATGCGTGTGCCGACGCGCATCAGTGTAGTGCAGACCCACGCGGGTAGTTCTTGCTCCTTCATGGTTAGGAAACTAACAGTTAAAATACTAACTGTCAAGTATGATCTTTTTGTTGTGGGTGCGGAAGTATGATTGCCATATCACGCGCAAGTAGGAGGGGGAGCTGAATGCGTGCTGCGGCGCCTGGAAGCTCTGTGGAGGTGTAGCAGCCATCATGAGACCTCCACGCCAACGTGTCGCGCCGGCTGCTGGTTGGCGATGGAAGCAAAGGCATTGGCTGCTCGTGATAGCGCAGCTATCAAACAACCGGCTAAACGCAAGACAGCCCCCGGCATTTCCAGGGGCTGCCGACTATCCAACAGGATTTACTCTTGGCCGGGCTCCTGTGGACCTGGAGCGAGGAAAAGGCGCAGGAATCCGCCCTGCTCGCTGCGATTGCTCCGGAAAGACAGGTAGTGTGTGCCGGTCGGCAGCGACTCGTCCAAATACAGCTCGAGGCTCAGATTGCCGTTCGCCTCGGCATGAGCTTCACCCAAAGCAAGCACAGAGCCGTTAGGCAGCGTCAGCCAGAACGAAACGCTCTCCCCAGGTGCAAAGCTTTTGCCAGCGATTTCAAGCGCTACAACTGAACGTTGGGGTGCGCGGCCAAGGTCGGCGGCTAAGCGTGCGCCGGGGACGTTGAGACCATTGCCGTACTGGAGCACAAACGGTGTTATTGCGGTGCTCCCACTCTCAATGCCGCGTGCCGTGAAAAAATGCCGGCCAACCGGCAGCGCGCCCGGCAGGAAGAGCGAACCAGTCACAGCGCCCGTTGCGTCCGCTTGGACCTCGCCAAGGCTAACTACCGAGCCATCCGGCAGCGTTAGCCATAATGACACCGTTTCGTTGGCCCTAAAGCCCACCCCGCTAACTTCAACGGTGTCGAGCTGCCGGGCGGTTGCCGGACTGAACATGAGGCTGGTGCCTTCGGTGGTGTTCGGGCCACGACCCGGCATCAGATAAAACGGCACAATCGCGCCGCTGCCACTGCGTTGACCACGGGCTGAAAAACGATGCAAGCCGACCGGGAGCGCTGGCCCAAGCCCGAGCTCAACCACAAACATGCCATCTTCGGCGGCGCGGAGGTCGTCGTCGTCCAAGCCGACCACCGAGCCATCGGGCAGCGTGATCCACAGGCCAATGAATTCCCCGGCTGTGAATCCCGCGCCACCCAGCGTAACAGTTTCTTGCTGCCGCGCTGCGGCTACACGCTGGCCCCCGACGGTCATTGTGCTGGTGCCTTCAGCGACGAGTGAAGCGCCACGTTCTTGGGCAAGGGCGATACGTCCCGGTACAGCAACGGCGAAGAGTGCAAGCAACAGTGCTAAACGCCAAAACGAACGACTTGTCATGGAGACTCTCCTTTGTTAGATAAAGCATGTGTTGGCCAAGGGAGTTCGACAATAGCCGCGCAGTACCGGAAGGTCATCACCTCCTGATTAATCGTTTGCTTCTGGCAGATCAGGCCTGTCCGATCACACAACACCGCTCTTTGGGGCAGCGGAGCTTGCCGTGCTGTGGCTTAACTGCCTCGCGTACCAGCCACCAGAACCGACCGAATCGTGGAAGCTTCAGAGTACGCGAAAGTTGGCTTCTGTGCAACTACGCGCCGTTACGCGTGGCCAAGATTGCGCTTGACAAACAGCGCATTGCTTTGTATCATGTCTTTGTGTCGTATATACACAAAATGGGGCGACATGGTGCAGACCAAGCAATCATTCGAGCCGCCGGATCGACCAGCCGTCACCGTCGATGTGGTTATTTTTACGCTACGTGAGCGCGAAGTCCATGTGTTGCTGCTGAAGCGGCGCTATCCGCCATTTGCCGATCAATGGGCGATCCCAGGCGGTTTTGTTAAGCTGGACGAGCCGCTGGACCAGGCGGCCCGCCGCGAGCTTGAAGAAGAAACCGGGCTGCAGGATGTGTACCTGGAGCAGCTGTACACCTTTGGCGCGCCGGATCGCGATCCCCGAATGCGCGTAATCAGCGTTGCGTACTTCGCGCTGGTACGAGCCGATGTGCAGCAGATCCGCGGATCGCACGAGTCATCCGAGGTACAGTGGTTTGCGGTTAAGGCTCTGCCGCAGCCGCTGGCCTTTGACCATGACCAGATCATGCGCTTCGCCCTTGACCGGCTGCGCTCCAAGCTGGAGTACACCACGCTCGCGTTTCAGCTCCTGCCGGAAGTTTTTACGCTGCCCGAGCTGAAGCAAACCTATGAGCAGATTCTGGGCGAGAAGGAGCTTGACCGCGGCAACTTTTACCGCAAGATCAAGGAAGCAGGTGTGCTGGAGTCGGTCGGCAAGCAGCGGGAAAGCGGGGGCCGGCCCGCGGCGCTGTATCGGTTCCAGGCCAACCGCCGCGACAACGATTTTGTGTTTCGTTGGCGCGAAGCGCGTATTGAACCGCGCGGGGAAGGAGCGGTGGACGATGCAGTGCGCGATTAACGGCGGTGTGCTGGAGCTGGTTCAGGGCAACATCGTCGACCAAGCCGTGGATGCCGTTGTGAACGCGGCCAATCCTTCGTTGCTCGGCGGCGGCGGGGTGGATGGCGCAATCCATCGCGCTGCCGGTCCCCAGCTGTTGGCGAAGTGCGCAACACTTGGCGGCTGCCGGACGGGCGAGGCGAAACTTACACCTGGCTATCGTCTGCCGGCGCGGGCCGTTATTCACACGGTTGGCCCGGTGTACAAGGATGGCCAGCATGGTGAAGCGGAGCTGCTGGCGCGGGCATACCAGTCTAGCCTCGCGCTGGCCTCCCAACATGGCCTGGCCCGGCTAGCCTTGCCGTCGATCAGCACCGGTGTATATGGCTATCCGCTGGCGGAAGCCGCACATATTGCGCTCAGCACCGTGGTGAGCTACCTGCAGACCCACCCTGAAATTGCGCTCGTCCGATTTGTGCTTTGGGGCAGCGATAGCTTTGCTACCTATTGCCGTGTATTAGCCGAATTGTGTCCGGGAACCTAGCGCGCAAGCATACGACCAGCGATGCGCAGCCCATATTCAGTTTGCTTCGTTCGACCTCCTGTTCGTTGTTAGCGCATGACCCGTCCATTCCAAGGAGACCTCCAATGGCAAATTTTGTTGAGTCGGCAACTCCGTTCCTCGGCTACCTCCAAACCTGGCACGACAACATTCAGGCCGCCGCTTTGGATGAGCTGATTGCCGGCAAGCCCGACACAGTCGCGGTTGTGTGCGTCGATGTCGTGGTCGGCTTTTGCCAGGAAGGCGCTTTAGCCAGCCCGCGCGTCAACCAGATCGTCGCGCCGATTGCCCGCCTTTTTACCGAGTTGCATGAGCGCGGCGTCAAGCATTTTGTGCTGCCGCAAGACACGCACGAGCCGGATGCCGTCGAGTTTGGGGCGTATCCACCCCATTGTGTGCGGGGCACGCGCGAAGCGGAAACGGTTGACGAGCTTAAGGCGCTGCCCTTCAGCGACGAATTCACGATCATCCCCAAAAATGCGCTGAGTGCCTTTGTCGATACCGCCCTGCCGGGTTGGGTACGCGAACATCCGGAGGTGGAGACGTATATCGTGACCGGCGACTGCACCGACCTGTGTACCTACAACCTGGCGCTGCATTTACGCATGGACGCGAATGCGCGGCAGCTGCAGCGGCGGGTTGTGCTGGTGGAAGAGTGCGTTGATACCTACGATGTGTCGCTGGAGACGGCGCAGGAGCTCGGGATTCGCCCACATCCCGCCGATTTTCATCATGTTGTGTTTTTGCACCACATGGAGCAAAACGGCGTCGAGATTGTCAAGCGGCTTGTGTAAGGCGGCGTGCAGACCAGACATTGTGTGAGCGGGCGGGGCTCTGCCGCGCCCTTGCCAATGTTCATGGCCTACGGCTTGAAGGAGCAGTCCGCAACAGCGATCATGGGAGGAGACTGCCGGCATGGAACGCACAAACATCGACCTGGACTGGGCGCTGCAAGCCCTGGACCCAAACGCACAACAAGTGATCGTCAACGCCGCCCAAGCCTGGGCTCGTGAAAAACAGAACGCCGACCCGGCTCGCGTTGCGCCTGCCGACGGTGGCCGCGTGGGCGATGAGCAACATCCCGCGCCGGTCGACACGATCAAGCTCCTCGACACCTCCACGGACGAGAATGCTACGATCTATGACATCGAGGTCAGCATTGCGGGCACGCTGGATCATATCGGCGTGATTGTCGCCAACGACGGCTCGGTGCAGGTCCGCCCGGCGGAGTAGGCTTGGGCCTAAAGCCCAGGATCCGCATGGGTTCCCCCTTGGACAGAGCACGGCTGCCTGCGCGGTCTGCTGATCCGTAACTCAAGCAGCCCCCGCAGCGACAAAGGCTGCGGGGGCTGCTTGGCGGCGAACACCGACGAAAACCCTCTATTCCTCAACAATCCGTAGATGCAGCTCGCGCAGCTGCTTCTCGGTGGCCGGCGACGGCGAGTTCATCATCAAATCCTCGACGCGCTGGGTCTTGGGGAAGGCGATTACCTCGCGAATGTTCTCCTCGTCGCAAAGGAGCGCCATGATCCGGTCGATGCCGGGCGCTATGCCGGCGTGGGGCGGCGCGCCATACTCAAACGCTTCCAGCATATGCCCAAACCGGCGCTGAATCTCCTCCGGCGTGTAGGGCAGCCGGTCAAAGATGCGCTGTTGAATGGCCCGGTCGTGGATCCGCACCGAGCCCGAGGCCAGCTCATAGCCATTGCACACCAGGTCATACGCTGCGGCCCGCACACCTTCAAGCTCGTTGCGATTGAGCTTGTCCACATCCTCCGGGTTAACCATGCAGAAGGGATGGTGGTTGGCATCCCAGATGCCCGTCTCGGCGTTGTACTCAAACATCGGGAAATCGACGACCCAGCCAAAGGCCAGCAGATTGGGATCAGCCAGGTTAAGCCGACGGCCAAACTCCCGCCGCAGCTTGTCCAGCCCACCCGCGACGGCGTCTTTCCGGTCGGCCACAAACACCAGCAGGTCGCCGGGCTGCGCCTCAAACGCTTGCACCAGCGCGGCGGTCTGATCGGCATCGAAGAACTTGGCAATCGAGCCGCGCACGCCCTCGGCCTCGACAGCCAAAGTAGCCGCCGCTTTCGCGCCGCCGGCCTGAGCAACCACGTTGAGCTCGTCCAGCTGCTTGCGGGAGTAGCCGCCACAGCCGGGCGCCTTGATGCCCTTAACTTGTCCGCCGTTCGCGATTGCCTGCGTAAAAACGCCAAATTGCGATTCCGCCGCAATCGCCGACACGTCGACCAGCTCCATGCCGTAGCGCAGGTCGGGCTTGTCCGAGCCGAAGCGTTCCATCGCCTCGTGGTAGGTGAGGCGCGGGAAGGGCGAGATAACGCGCTTGTGAGGCGTGACCGCGGGTACCAGCGCCGTCATCAAGTCCTCGACCAGCCGGAGCACGTCTTCTTGCTCGACAAAGCTCATCTCGATATCCAGCTGGGTAAACTCTGGCTGCCGGTCGGCACGCAGGTCTTCGTCGCGCATACAGCGGGCAATCTGAAAATACTTGTCGAAGCCCGCCACCATCAACAGCTGCTTCAGCTGCTGAGGCGATTGGGGCAGCGCGTAAAATTCACCCGGATGCAGCCGTGATGGCACCAGGTAGTCACGCGCGCCCTCGGGCGTCGACGCCATCAACATCGGCGTTTCGATCTCCAAAAAGCCTCGCTCGCTCAGCCAGTCGCGGATAAACTTGATCGTTTGGTGGCGCAGAATAATGTTGCGCTGCATGCGCGCGCGGCGCAGGTCGATGTAGCGATACTTCAGGCGCAGCGTTTCGTCTTCGTTGCCGTCGCGGGCCACCACCAGCGGCGGTTGCTTCGACGCGTTCAGCAGCTCCACGGTTTGGGCCACAACCTCGATCTCGCCCGTTTCCAGATTAGGATTGCGCTTGTCTTCGTCGCGCATCCGCACGCTGCCCACCACTTCGAGCACGAACTCATTCCGCGCCTGCTCGAGGACGGCGTGTGCCTCGGGATGGATCGTTTGATCGACCACTACCTGAGTGATCCCGTAGCGGTCGCGCAGATCAACAAAAATAAGTGGACCAAAATCACGGCGGCGATTGACCCAGCCGGTCAGGGTAACAGCTTGACCGTTATGCTGAGCCCGCAGCTCACCACATGTATGTGTTCGGAGCATGGTATTCTCCTCAAAAAGATGCTATGTATTATAGCGAACGGGCGTCCGCTAGCAATGATGGCGTTGCTCACTTCCCGCATATATGCTATAACACCGGCCCGACCATTCCTGAAGGAATGGTCGGTATCGAAATGCGAAAGCACCCCCGCTTTCGTCCAGTCGCTTACAGCAGAAAGCGAAGGATGTGCATGCGACGTTGTGTATCGTTGAGGGGAGTAGCGGCGCTGCTTGGACTGGCACTAGCCTTGGTCCACGCTGCGCCCAGTGTGTCTGCGGCTACAGCAGGTGCACAAGAAAATGTGGCAAATACTGGTGATCATTCGGAAGCGCCGCAAGCTGTGGTGTTTGGCGGGACGCTGAAAGTTGTATGGGGCGAGCGTGGCG
>JADDQF010000090.1:0-6674 GCA_016781505.1 bacterium | reverse complement strand
CTGAAAGTTGTATGGGGCGAGCGTGGCGAAAGCAGTGTGCAGTACAGCGAAAAAGCGATTGGCGCTGGATGGCCCGGCTCGGCCCAATTCAAGGACGGCACGAAGACCGCCCAGCAGTGGCCTGACGTAGCCGTAACGCCTAACGGCACAACGCATATGGTGTATGCTGGCGGCAACCGGATCTACCATCGCAGTAAGCCAAGCGGCGGTGACTGGTCCGGTAAACTTTTGATCGCCGAAGATAACTTCCCCAACCCGGTACGCCTCGCAGCGGCGCCGGACGGCTCGCTCTGGGTGGTATGGCGGGATGCGGACGGCACTGCTATTCGCTATCGTCGATCAACTGATGGCGGACAGAGCTGGAACTTCGGCGGTGATGTTGCCAGCCAATCCGGCAACATGTCTATGCCCGACATCGCCATTGGCTCGGACAACGTGCCGCATGTCGTCTGGTACCTCCGTCAAGGCGCTGCGAACGAGAACACCGCGCGCTACGCCGATTGGAACGGCTCAGGCTGGAATGTGGGCAATATCGGCGGTGGTGATGGGTATGTTGCCGATCCGTCGATCGTTGTCGATGGTGGAAACGCGCAGCATGTGGTCTATCGCCGTCAAAATGGCGACAACTGGATCGTTCAGTATGTTGCGCGTGGCGCAGGTCAGAGCTGGGGCTCCCAGGAAAATGTTCGCACAACAAATGGCAATGCTGGTTACCCGCCGGCTGTTGCGGTCGATAATTCCGGCGGAGTTCATGTAACATGGTCGGAGCTATCCGGCGGCGGTCGTGACATCTTCTACAGCGCAAAATTGGCAGGCCAGCCGGGCTTCATTGAGCCGGTGAACGTGTCGGAACATAGTGGCGGGTGGAACAGCCGTAGCACGCTCGTGGTTACTGGGGAGGGCGCCAACGCTGTTGCGCATATCTTCTACCAGCGTGGTCAACGTGGGCAGGATCTCGACGAGATATACTACCGCCCGGTCTCCGTGGCGGGAGTCATACCAGCGCCACCGTCACCCCCAACACCAGCTCCACCGGCGCCGACGTGCGAACAGCATTTCGCTGAAACTAACCAGTGCGTGAGTGGACGACTGCGCCAATATTGGAACGGTAACGGCGGTCTGCCAGTATTTGGCTTCCCGTTGAATGCCGAGGCAGACCAAAAGACGCTCGATGGTACGTATCGCATGCAAATCTTCGAGCGCAACCGGCTGGAGTTGCATCCGGAGCAACAGTGGCCGTACGATGTGCTGCTTGGACGACTAGGTGGTGACATCCTGTATCAGCAGGGTCGTCCATGGGAAACATTACCACGTGAACAGCCAAAGGCCGGCTGTCTGTATTTCGGCGAAACGCAGCACAACCTCTGCGAACCGTTCCTGAGCTACTGGCGGGCGAATGGTCTTGAGTTCGGTGATCCAGGGGTGAGCTTCCGCGAAAGTCTGGCGCTCTTTGGTCTGCCCCTGACGAGCGTCAACGTCGAGACCAACCCGGATGGTTTCACCGGCCAGACCCAGTGGTTTGAGCGGGCGCGCTTCGAATATCATCCCGAGAAGCCGCAGCCGTACAAAGTGCTGCTTGGTCGCCTTGGAGCCGAGTCCGGGCAGTAGTCGACTGAATTCTACACTCCCCAAGGACACGCGCAGCAAGATATGTGACGCGTGTCCTTGGGAGGTTTAAATGTCGGCAGTTACCGGTAGCTGCCGCTCAAGGCGCGCATTGGGCGGCGCGTAACCCCCACAGATCAGCTTTTCGGCGATGCGCGCTGAGGACAACACACCCGGCAAGCCCGCGCCCGGATGCGTGCCGGCGCCGACAAAGTACAGGTTCGGCACCTCTTCGCTTTGATTGTGCGGCCGGAACCAGGCCGACTGCGTCAGGATCGGTTCGACCGAAAACGCGCTGCCAAGATACGAGTTGAGCGTGTCGTGGAAGTGCGGCGGCGTGATCATATGCTCAGCCACCAGATGTTTGCTCAAATTCGGGAGGTAGCGCTCCTCCAAAAAGCGCATGATCGCATCGCGATAGGGTTTGGCAGCCTGTTGCCAGTTGGTGCCGTCGCCGAGGTGCGGCACCGGCGACAAGACATAAAAACTTTCACAGCCGGGAGGCGCCAGCGAGGGATCGGTGAGCGTCGGCATGTGCAGGTAAAGCGAAAAATCGTCCGCGAGCTGCTTTTTGGTGAAAATATCGTCCAGCAGCGGCTTGTAGCGCTGGCCCAGAATAATATCGTGATGCTTAAGCTCGGGGCCATCCGTGCCGCGATACTGGCGGTCGGTGCCGAAGTAGATCACCACCAGCGACATCGAGTAGCGCGTGCGCGCCAGCTTGTGATCGGTCCACTTTTTGCGGAGCTTGCCGGGCAGCAGCTTGTTGTAGGCAAAGGCTACCTCGCCATTGCAGACCACCGTCTCGGCGCGTTCCAGCGTGCCGTCGGCTAGGCGTACACCCGTTGCGCGGCCGGTCCGCTCGTCGACCACGATCTCCTGCACCTCGGTATTAAGTCGCAGCTCGCCGCCCAGCTCGCCGAACAAACGCACCAGCCCAGCGACCACCGCGCCCGTGCCGCCTTTGGCAAAGGTCACGCCCCATTTACGCTCCAAAAAGTGGATCAGGGTATAGATCGATGTGGTTTGAAACGGATTGCCGCCCACCAGCAGGGGGTGGAACGACAACACCTGCCGGGTACGCTCGTCCCGAACAAACTGGCTGACAAAGCCATACACCGTGCGATACGACTCAAGCTTCACCATATCGGGAATGATTTTGAGCATGTCCCACGGCTTGAGAAAGGGCTCGTCGGCGAGGCGGGTAAAGCCGACATCAAAAATTTTTTCGGTGCGGCGCACAAACTCGTGATAGCCGGGCACGTCGTCGGGATTGAAGCGGCCGATTTGGGCAGCCATCTGCGCGTGATCGGCGTTATAGTCGAAGTGCGAGCCGTCGTGGAAGAAGATGCGATAAAATGGATCTACCGGTACCATTTGTACGTAATCTTCAGTGCGACGACCAGCATCCTCGAAGAGCTCCTCGATCAGCCAGGGCGCAGTGATCACCGTTGGCCCGCCGTCAAACGTGAAGCCATTCTGCTCATACACATAGGCGCGGCCACCCGGTTTGTCCCGTTTTTCGAGCAGCAGCACGTTATGGCCACGCCGCTGGAGGCGCACAGCGGTTGCCAGGCCGCCAAAGCCGCTGCCAATCACAATCGTTTTCATCGGAAACTCCCGCACCAGCGCTGGTATCAGTCAAGAAGTCCTATATACAGTTATAACAGTCTTTTGGCATAATGGTCCTGTTCCGTGCGCCGCTCCCAGGCGCGTAGCGCAGCGTTGCTGCAACGTTTGGTAATCATGAGCATGTCAGACACGAGCCTTAATTCCACCGAAGAAGTCCGCGGTTTGATCCGCGCCGGACGAGCTGCCATCCGCGTTGGCGACTACGAGGCGGCTCGCACCACCTTTGAGCGTGCTGTGGCGCTCGACCCGGCCAATCAGGAGGCGGCGGATGGGCTGCGGGATGCCCAGCGTCGGCTTGGGATCGAAGGGCAGCGCCGCACAGCCGAGCAGGTAGAGTATTGCTACCGCCATCCCGATACCGAAACAGCCCTGCATTGCACTTCCTGTGGGCGGCCCATCTGCGTGCGCTGTTCGACGCCGGCCGCCGTGGGCCAGCTTTGCCCAGAGTGCCGCAAAGGCCGGCGGGCTTCCAACTATCAAGTGTCGGCGCTTGACCTGTTAAAAGGCGGCATCGTGGGCTTGGTCGTTTCAACCGTGGCCGCCGCGTTGATTAGCTTGATCGGCGGGGGCTTTTTCTTGTTCCTGATCATCTTCACCGTCGGTCCGGTCGCCGCCGAGCTGATCGTGCGCAGCGTGGATTGGGCGACGCGCAGCAAGCGCGGGCGGCCGATGCAGATCACTGTTGGTGTGGCAATGTTTTTGGGTGGTGTGCTGGCCTTTCTGTTTGTGCCCAACCCGCTGGCGATTGGGTTGTTTTTGTTGGCGGGCATCAGTGCAGCAGTTGCCAGATTAAGGTAGTTGCGCTAGACTGCACGCCCTGAAATAGCCGCCTGCACAGAGCGCTCCAGGCAGAATTTTGCTGGCGGAGCTCCATGTGCGGCGAGCCACACTTCAGGGGGAGATATGCACCTAGTTTTGCGCGCAGTGGCCGCCATGCTGCTGCTGGTTGGCCTTGGCGCTTGTACTTCAGCAACCACTGGGACAACTGCGTCGCCTGGCGCTGAAGCGTCAGCCGGCGCTTCGGTGGATGCGAACGTCACCGGCCCGGCAGCATCGAGCAGCACGGAACCAAGCTATCCGCCACCACCTTCGCCAACCCCGTATCCCGCTCCCAGCGCGCCATAGTCAGTTGCAGACGCGGGAGCGGAGTGGTATACTACAAGCTATGTGATACGCTTTGAAACGTGGGGCCCCCCCACGTTTCTCATTGTTAGACGGTCCGAGGCGAAGGAAACCATGAAAAGCGATTTCTACGCTGCTATTTCGCAGATCGCCGCTGAGCGCGGCATTCCGCGTGAGTCGGTGCAAGAGGTGGTTGAGCAAGCGTTGGTGACGGCATACCGGCGCTATCTGGGCCAAAACCCACCTCCGATGGAGGTTTCGGTCAAAATCGACCCAACCAGCGGCGATGCGCGGGTGTTTGCGGAGAAGCAGGTTGTAGAAGATGTCGACGACGACCGCTTCGAGGTTTCGCTCGAGACAGCCCGCAAGATTCGGCCCGGTGCCGAGGTGGGCGAGATGGTGATGATCGAGTCGACGCCCAACGATTTCGGCCGCATCGCAGCGCAAACCGCCAAACAGGTTGTGCTGCAGCGCATTAAAGAGGTTGAGCGCGACCATGTGTATGGCGAGTTCATGGACCGCGAAGGCGAGATCGTTACCGCTTCGGTCCAGCGTCATGCCAAGGGCAACGTGATCTTGGAGATGGGCAAAGCCGAGGCGGTGCTGCCGCCCAAAGAGCAAAGCCCGTCGGATCGCTACTTTCCAGGGCAGCGCCTCAAGGTGTACCTCCAAGAGATCAAGCGCGAAGAACGCGGCCCGCGGCTGATCGTGTCGCGCTCCAATCGTGACCTGATCAAGCGGCTGTTTGAGATGGAAGTGCCGGAAATTTATAACGGCTCCGTTGAGATCAAGTCGATTGCGCGCGAGCCGGGCGTACGCTCCAAGGTGGCGGTCGCGGCGCGTCAAGAAGGCGTCGATCCGGTCGGCTCGTGTGTGGGTATGCGCGGGATTCGGATCCAGAACATCGTCAACGAGCTGAACAACGAAAAGATCGACGTGGTGCAATGGTCGCCGGATGTGCGCACCTTTATTTCAAACGCCCTGTCACCGGCAACCGCCGTTGAAGTGCAGCTCAACGACGACGAAAAGTCAGCAGTCGTGATCGTGCCCGACAAGCAGCAATCCTTGGCGATCGGCAAGGAAGGACAGAACGTCCGGTTGGCCGCGAAGCTCACGGGATGGCGCATCGACATCAAGAGCGCCAGCGAGCTGCTGGAAGAAGAGCGCGAGATGGCCGAAGTGCGCGAGGCGGCTCAGGCTGAGGCGATGGCCTTCGAGTCCGCGCTGTCGTTGGCCAAAGTCGAGCAGGGCGTGGTCGATGACCAGGGCATGGTCAGCTACCAGAACATCGATCTGGGACCACTGCCGTCCGAGCTGATCGGCCAGATTGTTGATGTGCGCGCGGTCCAAGACAAGATCAATATTTATCACAACGATAAACTTATTGCGAGCTACATTGTCGAGGAAGAGTAGGTACGAAGTAGCTATCAGCTGTCAGCTATCAGCTGTCAGGTTTGGAACGGCTCGCGAAGGTCGATAAGGTTGAGCCAGCTTATCGGGTAAGCCGATTGCCGATACAGCTTGGACCTGACTGCTGACAGCTGATAGCTGGTATAATATATTATGTTCGGTTCGACGATAGGCTCAGCATCTGCTGTTATGGCGAAGCAGCGACAAACCCCGCGGCCGAAGCATGTGCCTCAACGCACGTGCATCGCATGCCGTAAAATAGATACAAAGCGTGGTCTAACCCGGCTTGTCCGGCTGCCAGATGGCCACGTTGCGATCGACCCGACGGGTAAGCGGGCTGGTCGTGGAGCGTATTTGTGTGCCGAGCGCGGGTGCTGGGAAACGGCGCTCAAGCGTAAAGCTGTAGAACGCGCACTCAAGCTTGAAGTGTTGGATGCCGAAGATCGGCAGATGTTGCAGCAGCATACGACCACGCTGCCGTCTGGCGTGGCGGGTGATAAAAGCGACCCAGCATCGGTATCCGCGATGTAAGCGTTATCTATAATAAATAGCAGTTGTACATATATAATCGAGCGAAGGGGAGGCGCATCACACGCATCCCCTTTGTTCTTCTGAAAGGAGCGCGGCATGAGTATTCCGCTAAAACGACGTGATCCCTCTGCCGAGGATGGGTCGACGCGTACCGAAAACGCGCCAAACAAGTCACAAGGCACGGGGCAACGACCGCAGGGTACAGGCCAGCGTCCTCAGCAGCAGCCACAGCGGCCGCAGAATGCGGGTCAACCGCGGCCACAAGGCAATACAGGCTCGGCACAGGGCAATGGCCAGCCACGGCCACAAGGCAATACAGGTGCGGCACAGGGCAATGGCCAGCCACGGCCACAAGGCAATACAGGTGCGGCACA
>JADDQF010000146.1 GCA_016781505.1 bacterium | reverse complement strand
TCGTAGTGGTACTCTTCTTCGTGTCTGTCGCTCCCGCTCCTGCAGCGAAAAAACAACTATTGCGCTACAACTTCCGAGGTCAGACTGTCGATGCCGAGGTGTTTGGTTTTGATGGTTGTGTTAGCTCAGATATGAGCTTTTATGCTATCGATGGTCGTGTTAAACTCGAGGGCAAACCGTTCATGCCATCAAGTGTTTCCGGTTACATATCACAGTATAATTACTGCACGGACGAATCCCTATTTGGCTCCTTCTTCACGGAGCTGGATGATGATGCGTTTCAAATCGATAAGAAACTTCGATCCGCAACGTTGAACACAACTGTTCAAGCCTGCAGCGAGGCGGAGGACGAGTGTTTTCCGGTTGATATTCAGTTAACATGGACGGGCACTGGCAATATTGTGAGCGATAAGTCACGCTTTCAGAGTAAATCGCCGGACTACAGGGCAATGTTCCGCTATAACGCTCAGACACGTCAAGCCACAGCTTCAGGCAGCATTACAACACCTTTAGGAAGCACGACTGTTGAGTACACCTACTTTGCATTCCTACAATCTGTCAAGGAAGGTAGTGTGGAAATGTACAGATGGGAATAACTGTCCTGATAAGGCCGTGGGACTATCGGTGCAAACGTTCAGACTATTGGAGTCGTTAACTCTGGGTGTTCCCATGCCCGTGGAGAGAGCAGCGTCATCGAAGTTGGGAGCACATCGTTACCCTCTTCGATGACGTATATTGTCGCGGTTACCTTCGTCGTTTGTCACACCATTACGAATGTCTAGAGGTTGGAATCGACTAATTCTGCACTGATTGTAACGAATACGTCCTGTGGTTTGGATGCCGGATCACTCCTGCTACAGAGGTTTGGCGCATTGGGAAACTGAGAAGTCACATATTCCTGGAGGTTCGTTACGCGCTGTCGTTCCACCGCATGAACTCATGCTAGGCCTACTGGTTTGTTAACAATGATCCGGTCGGACGCGAGGGGCGATTGCGCCGTGGCAACAGCTCCTGTAGCGGCTCACGTGCTCGACAATCTGGTGGTGGGCGCTCATGTGAACGGCGTGTCGGTCAACGCCGTGGTGCAACCGGCCCCGGTTCTGCGTGCCGAGTCTTTCGAGCCAGTAGGCGGTCCGCTCCCCCATTCACGATCAACACACCAAACAGCACGATGGCTAAGGCGACGATCACCCGCGGCGTGATCGTCTCGCCGGCGAGCCAACCCCAAAACAGACCAAAAATGGGTAACAGATACGTCACCTGGGCAGTGCGAGTTGCTCCCACCTGCGTCAGCAAATTAAAGTACAGCACCTGCGCGATCGCCGTGCCCAGCAGCGTCAGCATACTGAGCCCGGCAATTGCCGAGACCGAAGGCGCAAGTGTCCGCCATGGCTGCTCAATGACGAGAATCACCGGCAAGGTCCAAAGCAGGCCAAAAAGCAGCTGGCCGGTCGCAAGCTGCAGCGGCTGGAGCCCTTTTAGCCGGCGGCGTGCCCACATATTGCCTAGACCGTAGCAGAAACCAGCCAAGACACATGCGAGCTCCCCATACACATGCAGTGTACTCGTGCCTCGACCGATTTGGCTGAGGCTATCCGCGAACAGATACAGCACTCCCAGGAAGCCGACGACGACGCCAATGGAGCGGAGCGCGGAGAGCCGCTCTTCACGTACGAGGAGGAGCGCTAAAATGACGGTAAAGAGCGGCGTCGTGGCGTTATAAATCGCCGCGAGGTTGCTTTCGATATGCTGCTCGCCCCACGAAAACAGGAAGTAGGGCAGTGCGGCATTGATCAGCCCCAGCACAGCCAGCGGAAACCACGCCGCCCACGGGAAGTGACCGCCGCGGAGTCGTAGGAAGCCCCACAGCAGCAGCGCGGCAACGCCGATTCTGATCCCGACCAGAGTCATCGGGGGAAAATTCCCAGGGGCTGTGGTGCTTTGAACCGCCAGCTTGATAAACAGGAATGAAGCCCCCCAAACAGCCGCAAGGGCTAGCAAGGTGGCAAGTTGTTTTGGTCGCATACAAAGGCTTCAGGGTACAGGCATGCGGCTTCAGGTTTGGGAGGATGCTGTTCAAACCACAAACCATTGCCTCTAACCCTCGGTGATTATGATGTACGTTCCGCGGGCTTAGTCGATGCTAGAGCTGCATGATGTAACCTTGATACCTGACGCCTGATACCTGATGCCTCTACCCCACAAACACGCAGCCCCCATTGCACTGCCGGTCCGATGCCCAACGCGAACAGCAATGTTCCAACGCCAATCGTTGCGCCCATCGCCCAGCCCAGCCCCAGCACAACCAGTTCGATCAGGGTCCGCACGCGACCGACCGGCCAGCCCGTACGCTCGCTCACGCCCAGCATCAGCCCATCCCGTGGCCCTTTGCCAAGCGCAGCCGCGATATAAAAGCCGGTGGATAGGCCACAGACCAGCACGCCGGGCAGGTAGTAGGCGAGGCCCCATACCCAGCCGTGAGCAGTGGGAATGAGCGGCGTCAGCACGTCGATAAAGACGCCGATCAAGATCATGTTGGCCAGCGTGCCCAGCCCGGGCCGAACGCCAATAAACCAGGAGCCGATCTGGAGCACAAGACCGGCCAGAATACTGGCTATGCCCACGCTTACGCCTGTTTTATTGTGAATGCCGACATGGAAGGCGTCCCACGGACCCAGGCCAAGCTGGCTTTCAATCATCAGCGTAACGGACAAGCTATAGCCAAACAAGCCGATCAGCAATTGGAGCCAGGCACGCAGCGATCGCTCCCGTCCTTGTGTAAACATGTTTTCTCCTAAGCGCGCTGCCCTAGCACGGTTCCACGTCGTCGGGGAGTTCACGGTACAGGTGGCATTGTGCGGCCACCTCGATCACATATCAGCTATACAAGCGTTGCAGGATGCGCAGGTCGATATTGCCGCCGCACAACAATGACATTACCTTGCGTCCGTGTAGGCCAAGCGCGCGGGCGAGCTCGGGCGAAAGTGCCACGGCGGTTGACAGCACGCCGGTCGGCTCCACAACCTGCTTGGTCCGCGTCATAACCAATTCCAACGTCCGCATGATCTCGTCTTCAGCCACAGTCACGATCTGCTCAACCAGTGCCCGCATGATGGCGAATGGGTGCTGCCCGATTGCCAGCGTCGCGACACCGTCCGCAACCGTGGGCGGCGGCGAGATACGAACGATCTGGCCAGCTTCCAGTGAACGACGGGCATCGTCCGCAATAGCTGGCTCGACGCCGATAACGCGCACGTGCGGCAGCATACCCTTGAGTGCTGTGGCGATGCCTGAAATAAGGCCACCACCGCCCACCGGAATTAAGGCAATCTCCAGCTCTGGCCACTCCTCGGCCAGCTCCAGGCCAATGGTGCCCTGGCCCGCGATCACCAATGGATCGTCGAACGGCGGCACCAGTACCGCGCCCCGCTCTTTTGCGATACGCCGGGCGATAGCCTCGCGATCTTCACGCTGCCGGTCGTAGAGCACAATCGTCGCGCCGTAGCCGCGGGTTGCTTCCAGCTTCACAGTCGGCGCATCGCTGGGCATAACGATAATCGCCCGTGAGCCCGTTAGCCGTGCGGCTAACGCTACGCCCTGCGCGTGGTTGCCCGACGAAAACGCGACGACGCCAGCCCGGCGCTCCGCTTCGGAAAGGGCCAGCAATTTGTTGAGCGCCCCCCGAAGCTTGAACGAGCCGCTGCGCTGCAGATGCTCCCCTTTGAGCCGCAGGTCACAGCCCGTCATCTCGCTCAGGGTAGCCGAGCTGAGGAGCGGCGTACGATGAATATATGGGGCAATGCGCTCGGCGGCGGCGCGGACATCGTCCAATGTAACCGGCAAAGTTTGTTCAGCAGCCAGGGTCATAGTGTCTCCAATGTTGTAATAGCTCTTTGGCTAGCCCACAATGGCGAAAGCGCGCACGGGAAATGATGTTCCGCCTACAATCGCGGGCGGTACGGCAAAAAACCGGAAGCCACCGGGTGGCAGCTCGTCTAGGCCCCGCAGGTGCTCCACAATTGGGATACCGGCGGCCAGCAAAATTGTGTGCGCCGGCCGTTCCCCATCGCGCATATTGTCGATGTTGGCGCAGTCGATGCCGACTAGTGCAACCTGCGCGCGGACCAAAAAACGACAGGTATCGGCGGGCAAGAATGGTCCTGAGCGAAAGTAGTCGGGCTTGCCCCACCGATCAGCCCAATCCGTCCGGATCAGCACGGCTTTCCCTGCCAGCTCCACCCCCCGGAACGCCTCCAGCCCGATGGGGCCCTCCTCCAGCGCCACGACCCGCACGGCCATCAGATCGGCCAGCTTGTCCAGCCCCAGATCCGCGAGGTCCGCCCCTTGTGGATGCCGATGAAACGGCGCATCGACATAGGTGCCCGTATTCCCCCCGAAGCTATACGTCGCGATCTGGAATGTCGTGCCGGGTACATAGTCGCCTTGCCGGCTGGCATCCCCATGCGTCATAAAGGTATCAAGACGGGGCTCGGGTAGCCCAGGATACGAGGGCATACCTGGTTCAATGCGGTGACTCAGATCGATAAATGTCGGCATAAACCTGTTTCCTGCTGGCAGCTCCGTGCTAATCGCGCTCGGCTCCATTGTCAATGAAATGCGCTGGCTCCAAACAGCCCCGAGAATAAGGAATGGCTGAACCAAATTGGGCCGTTTGAGCTGGCGTCACAATTCCGCGACTTACGCTCCTACGAGTTCACCACGCAGTACCGTGACGGCCTGCCCGCCCAGCACGACGCGGTCGCCTGCCACGCGCACTCGTAATACGCCGCCACGGGCGGATGCCTGATACGCCAAGAACGCGTCCTTGCCCAGCCGATCCTGCCATAAAGGCCCCAGGCAACAATGGGCCGAGCCCGTCACTGGGTCTTCGTCGATGCCGTACGCCGGGGCAAAGTAGCGCGAAACAAAGTCGTACTCACCGCCATCAGCCCGGCTGGTTACCATGACGCCGCGCGCTGGCACGGTCCGAAGTAACGAGAAGTTTGGCTGCAAGGACCGCACGGCGGCTTCGTTTGTCACCACCACAACATAGTCAAAGGCATTGATCCCCACGTACTCGGGCACGACGCCGAGTGCCTCCAACAGACCCGCAGGCGGCTCCGTTGCGCGCGGCGGCAGGGCCGGAAAATCAAGCTCGATCCAGTCATCGGCGCGCGTGGCCGTCAGCAACCCACTGCGGGTGTGAAAGCGGGCAACATGATCAGCCGCTAAATACCCGCCTTCCCACAGCGCATGGGCGCTCGCCAGCGTGGCATGGCCGCACAGATCGACTTCGGTGGTGGGGGTAAACCAGCGCAGCCCAAAGCCATCAGCCTGTGGCAGCAAAAAAGCCGTCTCCGATAAATTCATCTCACGCGCCACGTTCTGCATCCAGCGATCTTCGCGGGGGGCAGCCAGCACACAGACGGCGGCGGGATTGCCGCCGAATGGCTGGGCGGCAAAGGCGTCAACCTGAACGATCATCTGGCTCATGCTGGTGTCCTTGTGCTTGGTTTTGGGTGGCTACCAATGCTGCTCGCGCCCGACATGCGGCTCATCCAGCGCTCGGGCTCGGTGAGCGGGGTGAAGCCAACCTTGGCGTACAGCGCGTGGGCATCGCGCGTGGCCAGCAGCCAGCGCCACACATCCTGCAGCTCGGGATGGGCCATGATGACTTCAATCAGCCACGTTCCCAGCCCTTGGCCTTGATACGCGTCAAGCACGAAAACGTCCGCAAGATACGCAAAGCGCGCGTAGTCCGTGATCACCCGCGCAAAGCCGATCTGTTGCGCTCCGTCGTACAGGCCGAAGCACAGCGCATGCTCAATACCGCGCTGAACGGTTGGTACGTCGATCCCCGCCGCCCAGTAGGAGTGCCTCAGAAAATTGTGCACAGCTGCTACATCAATCCGGCTTTTGTCGGTGCTGATCGTAAACGGCCCCCGCTGCCACTCGTGCATTGGCTTCGTGTCTCCTCTTGCTACACCATCGGTACGGCATGGCGAAAGGCTGGCGTGCTGAAACGCTGCCGACGCTTCAGCTGCTCATTCAGCAGCTCGCCGAGCACCGCAATGCCTTGTTCGATCTCCTCCGGCGCGTGGGCTGCGAACGACAGGCGCATAAAGCCGTGCGCCGGCTGCTCCGGAAAAAACATCTGGCCGGGCGCAAAAGCAACTCCCCGCTGGATCGCTTCAAGATACAGGTCGGGCGAGCGTAATCCAGGCGGTAGTCCCACCCACAGGCAGAAACCGCCACCAGGCACGCGCCAGCTCGCATCCGATGGAAAATGATGCTTTAGGCTCGCCACCATCGCATCCCGTCGTTCGCGGTACAGAGTCCGTACGTGGCGGAGATGAGCCGTGAAGTGGCCTCGCGCTAGGTATTCGGCCAGCGCCCGCTGGGTTAGCTGAGGTGAGTGCATATCCGAAAAGCGTTTTACCGCCACCAGCGCTTCCAGCAGCGGCGGCGCGGCGGCAACGACGCCCAGCCGCAGACCCGGCATGAAGACTTTGGAAAAGCTGGTCAGATAGATGACAAGACCATCCGCGTCCCGTGCCTTGAGCGGCGGTGGCGCTGGCCCATCGTAGGCCAACGGGCCGTAGATATCATCTTCCAGGATCGGTAGTGCGTGCCGGCGGGCAATATCCAGCAGCAACTCCTGCCGTTGAGCGCTCATGCTCACGCCTGTGGGATTGTGAAAGGTTGGGATGGTGTACAACAGCTTGGGCTGGTGGAGCGTAATGGCGGTTTCAAGCGCGTCGGGCCGAATGCCCTGCTCGTCAATCGGTACTGCGACCAGCTTAAGGCCTTGCATTTGCATGCGTTCGATCATGCCCAGATACGTCGGCCCTTCAACCAGCACCGTGTCTCCTCCATTGACCAGCGCACGTAGGACAATGTCGATGCCTTGCTGGGCTCCGGCCACAACCAACAGGTGGTCGGGTGCAAACTGCACGCTGCGATCCAACAAATACAAGCTGAGCTGTTCGCGGAGCACGGTGTCACCCTGGGTCAAGCCATAATCGAAGAGGCTCACACCGTCAGCGGCCAGCACATGCTGCACCATGCGGCCAAACTCACGCGCCGGAAATGTTTCCGGCGCAGCGGCGGCTTGGGCAAACGAGATCATCTGGGGCTGTTGGGCCAGCCGCATGATCTCGCCCAGCGCGCCTGGCTGCAACAACGGTACGGGTGGCAGCACCGGCGATGGCCGCATCTGCGCTTTCACGCCCGGCCGCTCGGCAACATAGCTGCCGCGCCCCACAAACGACTCGATCCACCCGTCCGCTTGCAGCTCGGCATACGCATTGTGTACGGTGAGCCGCGTCAAGCCGAGCTCGTCGGCCAGCTGGCGAATCGGCGGCAGGCGACTGCCACTGGGCAAGGCACCACTGCGAATCCGCTCCTGAATCTGCTCAACTACCTGAAGGTACAAGGGCCGTTGCCCGCGGCGCTCAATCTGTAGCTGCACGATACGCTCTCAATCCGAAGCTTTTAACCCCACAACCCCGCTCAAAAGGCTAGCATGATTGTACCCATTGTCCTCGACCCTCAACAGGGACAATGGTCGATAGGTAGATAGGACAAATTGGGATATTGTTTGTAAATGAGCCCTGCGAAGCTAGCTCTTGGTGGGGTCGATGTGGGGTGTAGGAGAGGACGGAGACAGGCAGGCGTATCGAGGGCTGCCAAAGCAAAGAGCAGCTCATCTTGTGAGCTGCTCCTGGCCTCGTCTGTTTAAGCAACCAGGCGGCTACCGGATCGAGTCGGTGTTGCCTACCTCGCGGCTGCTCGTGTCCTCGGTTGAGGATTGGCCGAGCTGGCCGGCCAGGTCGTTCGCGCCTTCCAGCATACCGTTCAACTTCTCGCTCAACATCCGGCGAGTCTCAGTGCCCGCCCGCGGTGCTACCAACACGCCCACGCCGATCCCCAGGATGAATGCCCGCAAAATGGTCTTCAACACTTTCATACCCTTGCTCCTCGTTGATAGTAAAAAAGACTAACCTTACCCCTACATTCGTGCCAAAAAGTGTGCTAAGCTCCGCGCTCGGCTCCTTCGGACGCTTCGCGCACGTCAGTATGTGTGCCGGTGGTGGAGGTAGGATCTACCCCGCTCTGTGGTGCGTGATCCTGCTCCATGTCCGTCACCTCAAACTGCTCGTCGCTCTGCAGCTCCACTGGCGTTGTGGTCCCGCCGGCGAACTGGGCATTGTACACATCCATCGTGGACGCTGCGGCAGTTGTCTCTTCCAACGCCAGCGTCGACGGATCGATGGTTGTGGCCGCGGTGATGTCGGCCATGGTCGGCTCAAAGGTGTCCAACGATGACAACACCTGGAGCGGCTCGGTACTTGCCGACGTGTTCCTCAACGAGCTCGTGCCCGTCGACTCATTGCTGGCTGGGGCCGCGGTATCGCTAAGCGGGCTTGTGGTTGCTGGCCGCACGTCCTCGGCATCATAGCTTGCCTCACTCACAACGCCGCGTGTATCCGGGATGATTGTGGCGGGTGTCGTATCCTGGGCCCGGCTGGTCAGCTCACGGGCTTTCTCGGTGGCAGTGCTGGCGACATCCGAAACCCGTTCGGCCGCCGTGCTGGCAACCGTCGATACCTTTTCGGTAGCGGTGCTGGCGACATCCGAAACCCGCTCGGCCGCCGTGCTGGCCGCATCCTGCAATTTCTCAACTGTTGAGCTGGCAGTCTCGCTGACTTTGCTGACCGCACTGCTGGCTGTCTCGGTCACCGTCTCGGCGGCTGCGGCAGCCTTTTCTTTAACGGTGCTAACAGTGTCGCTGACCTTGCTTACGGCGGTGTTGGTCGCACCCTTAACACTTGTCACGGCGCTGGTCGTCGTGTCTTTCACCGAAGTGGTGACCGCCGCGGTTGCGCCCCCAACGCGCTCTTTGAGCACAACGCCTTTTTCGAGCACGACCTCGCGGTTTTGCGCGCCGCTGCGGGGCGTAAACAAGCTCGCGATTGCCGCGCCCGCCACGGCCCCGATAAACAAGCCAATGCCAAAGCTCCAGCTGGTATCGTCATCTTCGTACATGAAGCGTTACCTCCTCTTGAGATTTCCGCGCCAAATCTGCCAAGCTAGCAGAAAACAGACCAGCGCAATGCCGCCAAGCCATAAAAACGTTTCATCCGTCGGGAGCTGTCCCCGCAGCATGGTGTCTTGAAATGCCCGCACACCATGTGTCACCGGCAACAAAAATGCCAGCCACTGCGCAAACGCTTGGAAGTTTTGTAGCGGCAGGAAAAAGCCACTAAAAAATACGGCCGCCAGCAGGGAGATCATCGAAAGCTGAACGGCCTGGCTTTCCGAGCGGGAGATGGCCGAGATCAAGAAGCCGAGACCCAGGGAAGCTACCGTCACCAGCAGCACGGATAGCGCAAACCAGAGGGGATTGCCGACAAAAGGCACCGCGAGGCCAAAGGTATAGCCGGTGTTGCCGATCGGAAAGTTGGCGATCATCAGGCCGACCAGCAGCATCATAATCAAGCCGATGGACAGAATAAAGCCGATGGACTTGCCCAACAAAATCTGCATGCTGCCAACCGGCGCTACCCGAAACAGTTCGGTTGAGCCGAGCAAATTTTCGCGTACCAGCGACAGCGATGCCAGGGTAACCGCCATGTGTTGCAACAGCAGTGCGAGCACGCCCGGAGCATAGTAGGCAATAAAGTTCGGCCGCTGCTCCGTTATATTCTGCGGCGAGCCCTGCAAAGGCGATACCAACACCTCGGGCGGCACCGTTTTGATCTGCTCTGCCACTTGCTCAACCCGCTCGAGATTGTCGTTAATCTCGTCGAGTCGTCGTCGCTGCTCATCCACCTGGCCACTTTCCATCGCTTGATCCAGCGCGTCGAGGCTGCGTTGAATAGCTTGCAAGTCGGACTGAGCTTGTTGATTGGCGCTGCCTTGCGATGCCAGCGCCAGGCCGGCCAAAATAAGGCCGCTGTTGGTGCGCAGGCGCTGCACAGCTCGCCGTGTCTCCGGATTTTGGGCTGCCGACAGTCCGTTCTGAATCTGCTGGATTTCTTGCCGGGTGATGCTAATAAACTGCTGCATGCTCCCGGCCTGTTCGCGTGAGCCGCTCAGCGCGGAAAGCAGCAGCGCCGAATTCAGCTCCTTGACCTGCACGTACGACAAGTATTGAATCCATTGTTCCTGGGTTGGATCGATCTCGTTATACAGTACCTTGATCGTTGATGCCTGCTGCCGGCCAAGCAGTTGGTCGATATCTTCCGGCAGCACTTCCACCACGTCGATGGCTCCGCTGCTGGCGCGCATCGCCTCAACGGCCTTCTGCTCATCCGTGTCAACTCCGACGACGTTGAAGTTGGCCTGTTGGATGCGTTCTTGAAAGAGCTTAATCCGCGGATCGTTTTCACGTCCTGGCGGCACAACCAGGATCGTTTGCAGCTTGGGTTGTTCGCCGCTAAAGCCAAGGCCAAAGATCAGCAGGATCAAGAATGGACCCAACACCAGGCTTAGCAGCAGCCGAGGTTGACGTCGAATCTCGTTGATCTCTTTGGCGAAGAATGATAGGAGGCGAATAAACGGCTTAAGCATTGATAATTTCTTCCTCAACGCTCCCCGGATCAGCCGCCGCCGCGCGTTCCATCAAGATAATAAAAATGTCGTCAAAGGGCGGCTTATACTCCTCGGCGTGGCGCATGTCGATTGTTGAGTCTTGGCTCAGGCCGCTGATAACTTCAGGCAGCGCAGTACCAGCGTTCTTGACGTAGATGTCGAGCGTGCCATAGGGCGCTCCGCGCGGACGACCAAACTGTTCCACAAAGGGCATTTGATTGAGCAACCGCCGCGCGTTGAGCTCATCCTCGGCGTCTACCTTGAGCCGAATGATCTCACCGCCCAACGCTTCCCGGCGCAGCCCTTCCGGAGTTTGCACCATCAGCAAGCGCCCGTTACGCATCACCGCGACTTGATCGCAATATTCGACCTCGCTCACGTACTGCGTGGTGACCACCAGCGAATGCCCTTCCGCCTTGAGTTGCCGGAAGTGATTCCAAAATTTGCCGCGGAGCACCGGGTCCACGCCCGCCGTTGGCTCGTCGGCGAACAGGAGCTCCGGGTTGTGGACGAGCGAGCAGGCTAATTCGAGCCGTCGCTTCATGCCGCCCGAAATATTGCTGGCCAACGTATCCCGCGCGGGCCGCAGCTCGACAAAGTCAAGCAGCATTTCAAGCCGTTTCCGCCGGCGGAACCAGTTAAGGCCATACAATGACGCGACGAAGTTCAAGTTTTCCCACACGGTCAGCGTGGGGTACAACACAAACAGTTGGGGCATGTAGCCAATGCGCTCACGCACCCGCTTTTGGAAATGGTCGGGCGTGGCGCCCAGTACGCGCATCTCGCCCTGAGTCGGCGTGTACACGCCGGTCATCATGCGCACCGTGGTCGTCTTGCCGCAGCCGGATGGACCGACCAGGCCAAAGATTTGGCTTGGCGGCACGTCAAGGGATACGTCGTGTACGGCGGTTTTCTCGCCAAATTGTTTATACACATGCTGCATCTGAAT
>JADDQF010000115.1 GCA_016781505.1 bacterium | reverse complement strand
GACGCCCCCCCCAACTCCTCTATAATGCCCTCAAGACTCTGACCCTCGTCGCTAAGAGAGGCATCTGTGTTGCATCGCTCCCACCGTCCTGTGTTCCTTGCACTGGCCTTGCTGCTCTTTGCTGGAACAATTGGAAGTCCACCGGCGCCTGTTGCAGCTGCGCCCGCTTCCGCTCCCGCTAGTCCTTTTCGCTATTTTCCAGAAACCGGCCATAACATTGGCGCCCGGATCAAAACATTTTTCGAGCAAAAAGGCGGGATCGGTGTCTTTGGGCTGCCGCTGACCGAGGTCGTGCAGGAAGGCAACCTGCAGGTCCAGTACTTCGAGCGCGCCAAGTTCGAGCTGCACCCGGAGTTCGAGCCCGGCCACTATGTGTCGATCGCGCAGCTCGGCCGGCAGCTGGTTGAAGGCCGTACGGAAGCGCCGTTTGTGCCCCGTGTTGGCGTGAATGATGCCCAAACCAGCTACTTTCCGCAAACGGGCCACACCATTCGCTTAGGCTTTCGCAACTTTTGGCTCAACAACGGCGGCCTGCAGGTGTATGGCTATCCGTTGTCGGAAGAGTTCAGCGAAATCAGCCCTGACGACGGGCGGGAGTACACGGTGCAATACTTCGAACGCGCTAAGTTCGAGTATCACCCCGAGACACCCAACAACGCCATTCAGCTCGCCCGCTTAGGGGCGCAGGCGCTTGATCGGTCCGGATTGCCGGAAGCGTATCGCAAGCCAATGCCGCCGATCACCGCACTTGGACACGCCACAACGGGCTACTACGGGTCGATCACGGAGCGCGTCAACAATATCGCGCGGGGTGCAGCGCGGATGAACGGCTTGATCGTTGCCGCCGGTGCGACCTTCTCGTTCAACACAGCGCTCGGCTCGGCGAGTTCAGAAGACGGTTTTGTGGAAGGCTATGCGATCGTTAACGGTAAGCTCGAAAAAGTGACTGGCGGCGGTATCTGCCAGATCTCGACGACGATGTATCGCGCCGTGTTTAATGCCGGCCTCGATATCGTCGAGCGTCGACCGCACTCGTTTGTGATCAACTTTTACGAGAACATCGACGGTTTCGATGCGACCGTGTTCGCGCCCTACGTCGATTTCAAATGGCGGAACGACACGTCCGGCCCGATCTATATGTTTGCCAGCACTGATCCTAAAAAGGCGACCGCGACCTTCTCGCTGTATGGCTTTGACGACGGCCGCACAGCCAAAATGGTTGGTCCCGTTTCCAAGAACGTCAAAACGCAGGGTATTGCCAACTGGCAGTACGACCCAACCTTGAAGCGCGGCGAAGTGCGGCAGCTGGTGCATGGCCGGCCCGGCAAAGAGGTCGAGATGCGGCGCGTCGTGACTGCGGCGAACGGCAAGGTGATCCACAACGACAACCTGCAAAGTAAGTACCGTCCATGGGAAGATTTTTATATCTACGGTCCGGGTGTCAAGCCACCGAAGGGCGTTAACATCATTGCACCCAAGACCGTGCAATCAAAGCAGTAACGGGTATCAGGGTGGGGCGCTCACAAACGAGCGCCCCACTTTTTTAGTTCCCGCCAGCTTATCTGCGGCCGCGATCCCGCCCATTTCGTCGTTCCGGCGGACCGCCACCCGGACGACCACCGCCACCACCCTGGCCCCGATTGGGCGGATTGCTCCCACGCTGAGCTCCGCCCCCCGCGGGACGAAGCTCATCCAGGCGCTGCCGGATAAAGCTGCTTTCCCGCTCGATCATCATCTCGGTTGCTGCGGCAATGTCAGCTTTGCGCATATCCTGCAGCGACAAAAACAACATACGGGCCGCGGCACCAAACAAGCGGTAGGCCGCGTAACCACGGGGTCCGAGCCGCACTTCCAGCGTCTCGCCCTCGGCCAGGCCCACGACCTCAACGTCGTTGTCAGGATGCGCGAGATCCACAGTGATTAACATAGCGACCGTCCTTGCTGCCTATCCACAAATACGTAGGAGCGTGCGGGAGCACGCTCCTACGTAGAATTTCTTTAACCTTAACCGCGGCGGACGTTATAGAAAGCGCCCATTCCCGCATATTTGCCTGCATCACCCAGTTCTTCTTCAATGCGCAGCAGCTGATTGTACTTGGCCACGCGATCCGTGCGGGCTGGCGCGCCCGTCTTGATTTGGCCGGCATTGGTGGCCACCACCAGATCGGCAATCGTCACATCCTCGGTTTCGCCCGATCGGTGTGAAACGATCGCGGTAAAGCCAGCGCGCTGGGCGGTCGAGATTGCGTCCATGGTTTCGGTCAGCGTGCCGATCTGGTTAAGCTTGATCAAGATCGAGTTCGCCGAGCGATCCTGAATGCCGCGCATGAGCCGTTCCACGTTGGTCACAAACAGGTCATCACCCACCAGCTGCACACGGTCGCCGATCCGCTCGCGCAGCAGGGCCCAGTTCTCCCAATCGTCTTCGGCCAGCGCATCCTCAATCGAGATAATCGGATACTTGTCGACCAGCTTGACCCAGTAGTCAACCAGCTCGCCGCCCGACAGCTGGCGGCCTTCACGCGCGAGATTGTAGACGCCATTTTCATACAGCTCGGTAACGGCAGGATCCATCGCCAGCATGATCTGCTCGCCCGCGCGATAGCCCGCCTTCTGGATCGCCTCCATGATCACTTCCAGCGGCGCCTCATTGGTCGGCAGTGATGGAGCAAAACCGCCTTCATCGCCTACGGTGGTGGACAGCTTGCGGTCGTGGAGCACGCTCTTGAGCGCGGCGTAAATCTCGGCCCCCCAGCGCAGCCCTTCCCCAAACGAGGACGCGCCGACGGGCATCACCATGAATTCTTGAAAATCCGCGCTGTTATCGGCGTGCTTGCCGCCGTTCAAAATGTTCATCATCGGCACCGGCAGCGTATGACCAAACACACCGCCCAGGTAGCGATACAGCGGAATGTCCAATGAAGCCGCCGCCGCTTTCGCGACGGCCAACGATGCGCCCAGGATCGCGTTTGCGCCCAGCTTGCCCTTGTTGCCGGAACCGTCAAGGTCGATCAGAATCCGGTCAATGCCCACCTGGTCGATTGCGCTCAGTCCAACCAACTCCTCGGCAATCGCCCGGTTGACGTTGGCCACGGCTTTTTGCACGCCTTTGCCGCCGTAGCGCCCTTTGTCGCCATCCCGCAGCTCAACGGCCTCATGCGCGCCCGTGGACGCGCCCGATGGCACGATTGCCCGCCCGATCGAGCCGTCTTCTAGCCGCACATCAACTTCCACCGTTGGGTTACCGCGGCTATCCAGCACCTCGCGCCCAACAACTTCGGCAATCATCGACATGTACGTCCTCCTTCATTGCGAGCCAGTGGTCGTCAGCTGTTGGTAGGTAGCCGCCTGCTACGTTTGAGGGAGCAGCAGTCCCCAGCTCGCGTGGGCTGCGTGACGACCACAGGCCGGTTACGCTATGGTTAGTTAGCACTGGCCTGCTGACGAATCAGCTCGATCCCCTTCACGATATGTGGATCACGGACTTCGCTAAACTGCAGCCAATCCACCGGAATCGACCGATCCGGCACCACGCCTCGGCCTTCAAGATTCGCGCCATCCTGCAGCCTGAAGCCTTCCTGGGCTACCCAAAGGCGTGAGCCGTCGTCAAAATTGTACGCATAGATGGTTTCGGTGTTGCCGGCCGTATTAACCCCTACCACCTGCGCGTCCCGTTTGGCCTGCAGCACAGCCGCGAAAACTTCGGCGTAACTTTTGGTACCACGATCAACCAGCACCACCAGCGGCAGATCTTGCAACAGCGGGTAAAGCGCTGTCGGCGTGACATTCAGTGGATACGTCGCGCTCTGGCTGTAAAAAGCGCCGACCTCGCCTTCAACAAAATGCGCCAGCAGGCCCTCCAGCACAGTACGCCAGCCGCCTCTATTGCTGCGCACATCGATGATCAGCCCTCCCAACCGGTTTTGCTCTGCTGCCACGAACTGTTGCAACGCCTGCTCCACCGCTTGCGGGGTGTCCGTAGGCCAGAACGATTGAATCAGGACGTAGCCGACATCAGTGCCGGGCAACAAATACACCTCCGGCACATACTGCTCCAGCACGGGCCGCCGCTCCAGCGTCACCACGCGTTGCCCGCCGTTGGGACTGCGTACCTGCAAGCGCACCGAGGTACCCGGAGGACCGCTGATTTGCTGCCCTTGCGCATCAATCGGCTGTCCATCGACCGCCACAATAATATCACGTCTCTTGATGCCCGCTTCACTGGCCGGGCTGTTGGGGTAGACCGTGGTGACGAGACGGCCGCTGGGATCATCGATCGTGGCCACGCCCACACCCACATACACCTCACCCGCCGACAGTCCCTGTTCTTGGTAGGCCGCCTGCGGATCCAGAAAGCGCGAATGTTGGTCGCCAAGCTGGGCCACCATGGCCTTGAGGCTGGTGTAAAAGCCAGCGCTCGTGGCGGCGCTCATAGCTCGTGGTTGATACTCCTGCTTGAGCTGCTCCCAATCAACGCCGCCATAGTCCTCGTACAGATAGTGGGCCTCGATGATGCCCGCTACTTTATCAAACAGCGCGGTGCGCTGCACTTGATCGAGCACAGGCAGCGTCGGCGTGGGCTGTACGACGAGTGTTCCCGGCGTTGAGGTAGGAGGCAGTGTCGCTGCCTGTGGGGGCAGTTCGGCTGGGGCCGTGGTTGGGGTAACTACCGGAGCCGCTGCCGCTGGTGTGATCGTCGGAGGATCGGCCGTCGGGCTTGCCGTGTTGGTTGGGCTGGCCGTCGACGTTGGCGCTACAGTGTTGGTTGGACTGGCCGTCGGAGTTGGCAACGCCGCAAACGTGGAGCCGATGGAAGCCATTGCCTGGGCGGACTGGTCACTCGTTACCGGCGGCGGGGCTGGTGGCGCGCAGCTTGCGATACCAACTGTACACAAACACAGAACCGCAACTATGCGCCGCGGTGCCAAGCAACGCCGCCATCGAGCAGGTATCGCGAGCGTCGACGTGTATTCAGATTGCATGGGCGGCGAGGAACCCTTGTATGGATGCACTCTTTGGAGTTTTTAGTGCATTTGGATTGTCGAGTGCGGCCGGCTTAAACGCGTACATTCCGCTGCTCGCCGTCGGTTTGCTGGGACGCCTGGAATACCTGACGTTGCAAAATCCGTACTCGGTGTTGACGAGCACACCCGTCCTGGCGATCCTGGCTGGGTTGGCGTTGATCGATTTCATAGCCGACAAGGTGCCAGCGGTTGATCATGTTACACATGTGATTGGTGGCCTTGTGCATCCAATTGCCGGCGCGATTGTGTTTGCCAGCCAGAACAACCTGTTGAGCGACGTTCATCCCGCAATTTCACTCGCCGCCGGCTTTGTGATGGCCGGCGGCTTTCACGCCACGCGGGCGGCAGTACGGCCGGTGGCCACGGCGACCACGGCCGGCGTTGGCAATCCCGTGCTTTCTTTGCTGGAAGATGTTGTGTCGCTTGTGCTAAGCGTGCTGGCCATCTTCGCGCCGCTGATCGCGCTGGTGTTGTTTATCGCCCTGCTTTTCGTCGTGGTGCGGGCTTGGCAGCGTCTCCGGTGGCGAACCAGCGCCATTCGACGCTAACTAGGTCTGCTTCATTATGCCCCGCCATTCAGGGGCGTGATTCATCACGCCCCACTTACCCCCGATCCAACTCAAACCTCCAGCAATGCAAAGACCAATCGGGCGGCTTTTTCCAGATCGGCCAGCGCAATATGCTCATTGGTGGAATGAATTTCCTGGTAGCCGACGCTTAGGTTCACCGCCTCGATGCCGTGGGTATTGAACACGTTAACATCCGAGCCGCCACCGGTCTCGGTAAGATACGGCTCGAGTCCCGCCCGTCGCGCGGCTGCCTCACACAGCTGCACAATGGGCGCATCCGGCGCGATCTTCTGCGGGCCATACGCACGCTCGGCTTGGAACTCCACCTGCGCCCCGTGACGCGCGGCTGCCTGCTCGCAGGCTCGCCGCATCGCCGCGGTCTGCTGGTCAAGCTTAGCCTCGTTGCGGCTGCGCGCTTCGCCCACCAGCTTAGCCTGCTCCGGCACGATGTTGCGGGCCGCGCCGCCCTGGATCGTCCCGATATTGGCAGTCGTTTCGGCGTCGATGCGGCCAAGCTGCATCTGGCTAATCGCGTCGGCTGCGACCACAATCGCGCTGATGCCGTTTTCGGGCGCCACGCCCGCGTGCGCCGCCTTGCCCGTAAACGTGACGGTGATCTGATCATGCGCCGGCGCCGACACACAGATCCCGCCAACTTCACCATTAAGATCCAGTGCAACCCCATATCTGGCCGTCAGCCGCGAAAAGTCGAGCGCCCGCGCGCCCTTGAGGCCAACTTCCTCTTCCACAGAAAAAACGATCTCGGCTGCCCGGTGCGCGCCGTCCCGCTCCTGGATTGCCTGCACCGCCTCCAAAATGGCCGACACGCCCGCTAGATCGTCGGCGCCCAGCACGGTATCGCCGCCACTGCGTACATACGCGCCGTCCACCACGGCCCGCTTGCCAACCGCGGGAGCAACACTGTCAAGATGCGCGCTGAGCAACAAGGGCTCGCCAGTGCCGGGCAAGCGTGCGATCAGATTGCCTTTCGCATCCTGCTCCGGCTCAAGGCCCTGCGCACGCAGCAAACCGATCACCGTTTGCGCCATGGCTTGCTCTTGACCGGACGGATTGTCAACCTGCACCAGCGTCGTGAATGTTTGGAGCAAGCGCTCTGGATTGATCATGGAACTGCCTTTACCTTAGCCTAAAATACTGAACGCGGCTTTGAGAATCTCGCCAGCGGTGCGCGCTCCTACGCCCGCACCGTCCCGGCCATTCTCGATCTGGACGTACACAACGTAGCGTGGATCGTCGACCGGCGCGATCGCCAAAAAGGCTGCGTGGATAATTCCGTTAACGCCCGTCTCACCCGAGCCTGATTTGCCGCCGCTATTATTGACGTTGGCGGCTTTGCCAAAGCCGACGGTCACACCTTCACGGAACATTTTAAGCATCTCGGCGGCAACATCCGATTGGATCAGACGGCGTGAGTCGAGCAGATTGCGCGGCTGGCGATGCTGATACACCACCACCGACGAGTCCTGGGGATCGGTTGCTTTTTCCACCAGGTAAGGCTGCGGCATCACTCCGTCGTTCGCAATCGTCGCGCCCAGCAAGGCCATCTGCATGGGCGTGATCTGGAGCTGGCCTTGCCCAAACGCCGTATCGGCCAACGCCAAATCCCTGCTTAGAAAATTGCGCTCGCTTGTGAGATAACTGGCCGCCATCGGCAGATCGGTGAAGTCGTTGCTGCGCTCGGGCGCATTCTGCGGCAAATAGATATGGAAGCGCTCGGCAAGCTCCACGAACTTTTCCTGACCCAAACGGACACCAAGCTGGCCAAAAGCCGTGTTGCACGAGAAGGCAAAAACACCCCTGAGGTCAACCGGCCGCTTGGTTCCATTCTCGATGATCGCTTGCAGCGGCGGCAGATCCGGCCGATTGGGCGGACCGACTGAGTTGACCACGGGCGGTGCATTGGGATCAGGCCGATATTCATTTGGACAATCAATCGGCCGTGGCTCACGCAGAACATTCGGATTTTCGAGCGCGCCAACGGCGGTGAGTGCCTTAAAGGTGGAGCCTGGCACGTACTGCTGCTGCAGCGGGCGATTGATCAACGGCCGGTTCTCATCCGCATTGATGGCCTCCCACGCCTGGGTGATTCGGGCGTTCTCAGCCTCATCCGTGTTGTCGGGATTGAGCGCCAGGCTACCAGGATCGAAGCCTGGGGTACTGGCCATCGCCAGCACAGCCCCACTGCGCGGATCCATCACGACCGCCGAGGCTGGCCGACCTTCACCCAATCGGTTCAGGATTGCCCATGTTTCGGACTGCAGCCGCCAATCAATGGTAAGCTGCAGGTTGTTGCCCGTATGCGGCCGATTATACAGGTCGTCCGTGAGCGACTGAAAGGCCTGGCCCTGCTCGCCGGTCAGGTAGCTATTCCACTCGCGCTCCAGGCCCGACACGCCATATTGAGCCGACGAGTAGCCCAAGATATTGGAAAACGCCCGAATATCGGCCTGCCCGGCGATCGGATAGGTGCGCTGGGCAAGCCCGTTCGCCGCTTGACGGCTGCTGGCCAGCGGCACATTATTTCGGTCAACAATATCACCCCGCCGCACCCGCAACGAACGAATAACCGGACGACTATTACTGACGGCCGCTCCCGTTTCGGGATTCGTCTCCGATCGGTAATAAATGCTTTCGGCGTAGATAAACTCGCTATGCAGCAGCTGCAGCGCCAAAACCACAAACAGCAACGAAAAGACAAGCGCGATGTTGAGCACACCCGGCCGCACATTGACGCGCGTGCCAACCATTTGTAATGGCGGCAAGGTCGCCCACACGGCCAGGCCCAACAAGCATGCGCTGGCCCACAAAATGCCGATCCATTGGGCGTCACTAACTCGTGGGATTAAGTAGGGAGCCGCTCCGCTCACGTACTGCGGCAAATTTTGCGGCAACAAGCCATAGATTAACAAAGCCAATCCGCCAAGAAGACCAATCACCCGCAATAGTGGACGCATAGGTTACTCTAGTGTAAGGGCAACAACACGATGGCCGCCCATGTGGTAGTGCTTATACCATGCATTATACCCTAGGCAGAAGGGTGGGCAACCTGGAACACTGCAGGGCTGAAGGCGGTGGCAGGGGACATGCAACGAATGCATGCATCGACGAACATCTTTGCTACGCCCATGGGGGCGTGCTAGTATAGGTAGGCTATGCGAATTTCGAGTAAAGGCGATTACGGGCTGCGCGCGCTGCTGGATTTGGCGATCCATTACGGTCGCGGGCCTGTCCGTAGCCGGGACATTGCCGAACGCCAAGCCATCGACGAAAATTACCTCAACCAACTCTTGATTCAGCTACGCCGCGCGGGACTGGTCCAAAGTCAACGCGGGCCACAAGGCGGGCACCTGCTCGCCAAAGCTCCAGGTGAGGTCACCCTGCTGGAAGCGCTCCAAGCGCTGGAAGGCCCGGTCGTGGAGATGGCGGAGGGCATTCAGCCATCACCGCAAGCCGACGAAGCAACCATTCTCGGCGCTGTTTGGGGTGGCCTCCGAGACGCCGTGGAGGAATATTTGGGCTCGCTGACCCTGGAAGACCTTGCCCAGCGCAAGCGTGAGCGCGAAGGGCAGACGATGTACTACATCTAGCCACGCGCTCGTAGCGGCACCCCAAGCCTGACAGCGTACTCGCAATGGCCGCGTCATTCCTTTACCTTGCCGACCGCCAGCATATAGATCGCGGCTTCGGTTTTGCCATCCACGCCCAGCAGGGCATTAATCTCATCGTCCATAAACGCGCCCACGGCACACGCGCCCAAGCCAAGCGACGTAGCCGCGAGGTAGATGTTTTGCCCGAGATGCCCCGCTTCGATCAGGCCGTAGCGATACGTCCGGTCTTGATATTTGAACCGCATGCGCTGAAAAATCACCGTCAAAAAGAGCACAACACTTGCTTCACCCAAGAATTGCTGCATCAAGCCTTGTCGTACCACTGTTTCGCGCAGATCGCCAACCCGCAGCTCCGCCAGCGTATGCTCCTTGACACCGTAATGGTACAAGCCCGGCTGCAATCCTGCCACGCGATGCACCACGGGATAGACTTCGATGGGGTACAGCGCTCCCGAGGAGGGGGCGGTGCGTAATTGATGGCCCCACCGCTCGTTGTTGCGGCCGCCCATCAAGAACAAGATGCGCGACAGCTCCGGCAGCGTCATGGGCTGGCCGGAATAGTCTCGCGTAGAACGCCGCCGCCGCATCGCCTCTTCGGTAAGGAGCCCCCCTTGATCGCCGGGCGTCGGCAAGGCGACCTGGCGCGCCTGGGGATATTCCTTGTACAAGGGCGGCTGCTGACCCCAGTTCGCTACCGTGCCCAGCACGTCGATCACACCGGGCTTGCTCCACTGGTGGTACACCACGCCCAGATCCGATCCCTGGGGTATGACTGGCTGCTGGCGTAGCCCGCGCCCGGCCAGAAAGCCCCCGAGTCCGCCCGCTGCCAAGCTTAAAAATCCACGCCGTGAGATGATCATGCGCCACAGCGACGTAGGTGTAGCAACAGCAAGCGGCCTGGCTTGCGTGATTAGCCGCCGATCACCCGCCACCGCTTCGGACAGTGCCGGGGGAGCGAGGCCGACGGATGTTGCGGGCGCGCGGTGCTGGGCTCGTCCAGCCAGACGGAACCGGGCATACGCGACCATCCGGCTCCAGTTCAGCCAAACGTGAGCCAGCGACAAGCCGGTCATCGCGTAGCCGGCATAGGTGTGATATACAAAGTCGTTCAAATCCCAAAGGTGCGCCACAATTCCGGTCAGGATTGCCGCGGTGGCCGCGACAAGCAGGGCTGCACTGATGCCATAGTTAAGATCATGCCGTAATTGTTTCATATCGTCACCGCTTCCGGACAAAACGTGCTGCCGTGTCACTAGCACGCAACAAACCATGCGCTCGGCGGCACTTGGGTTACAAAGGGGATCGTAGACCATGCCTCAGCGCCGCTCGCGTTAACCCGAGACACATCAAGCGCTGGGCCACAACTTGCAGCTCAGCAAAGAGTCTTGGCCAGCCAACAGGCACTGCCGGCTCCATGCCTTGCCACGACTGCCAACACGAGGTTATGGAACATCGCTCCCGACGGCTGGCTCAAGAACGCCAGCGTAGCGCCGTTGCAATTCGCGCCATGGCGTCGCCGCGCGCAGCACCAGTTTGCCATGATATGGAACGCCACCCAGCAGCAACCGCGCGCCCAGAGCCAACCATGTACAGATGGTGCGCTCAAGCACCCATAGGGGCGCGAGCAATGCTGCTGAAGCCGGAAACACAGCCAGCCCACCGCCGCGCCGCCGGCCGATCTCCGCTAACCCGATACAGGCAAGTGCGCTGACGCTCAACAAAGCCCAGGCGCGGCGCAAGCTCAAGGTGATGGCAACCGGCAACACCGCCAACCAGACCACAAAACGGAGTGGCCGGGCAAACTCGTCGTAGGCCTGCCGCACGCGCTGCGACCAAAAGTGTTGAGCGGTGGGGGGAATACGCCGGACAAACAGATCAAGCGGGACCGCTTCAGCGCCTCCCGCAGCGCGGATGGTGCGCACCAGCTCCAGGGTTTCAAACAACACGCCCGCATAACCACCGGTTGCCAGCAGTGCAGAACGGCGCACGCCCAGCGTCCCCGGCCAGTCGCCGCCGGTCGCACGATTCAGCAACGTCCGGGCAGTATCCCAATAGGCGTGCCAGGGCAGCGGATCGAAGTAGGTCTGCGGCCGCACCAGATGGACGTGGGCCAACAGCGCAATCACCCGCTTCAGGGCAGCCACTCCGTAGCGCACGTCGTCGTCGGCGATGATGATGCATTCGTGCCGGGCATGACGCACGCCAGTCACCACGCCATTAACCTTGCCATTCGGCGTGTCACAGTCGGGATCGGGTGGAATATGCAACGCGAAGCGGCTCCAAGGAGCATGATGGGCGGCAAAGACTGCGGGCGGTGAGCCGTCGACCACAACCACGTCCATATGGATCGCCACGGCCCGGAGATAACGCGTCAACTCCGTTATGTCACCTAAAGCTTGCCGCCGAATTGGTAGGATGTATGTCGCTTCGATGACTGCTGCTCCTTAGCTACGCAGCCCTTATCGGGCTTGGCTCCTTGGACAATCCACGCAAGAACTGAATCGTGGCAAAATGTGTGCCCGGCACGGCGTTCAACGCCATGCTGCCTCCTTACAAATCGTTAACTGCCTCCATCATAAGACCGAGGCATGATTGGCGGATATGTGCCATAATTTGGGCTTCGTTAGTCTTCCGCAATGGAGACTGCATGTTCGCCAAGAGTTTCAGCGTGTACGATGTGTACCTGCTGCTTAACGCTGTAACCGCACTCGCGCGGTCGATGATTTTTACCGTTGCCGCCGTGTATTATGTAACGGTAGTCGGCTTAAATCCTTTTCAACTGGTACTGGTGGGCACGGTGCTGATGGTGGTCATCTTGTTGAGCGAGATTCCAACCGGCGTTGTGGCCGATGTGTATAGCCGACGCTTATCGATCATCGTTGGCATCTTTTTGATTGGCCTGGGCTTCGCCATTGAGGGCGCAATCCCCCACTTCGCCGCCGTGCTCGCCTCGCAGCTGATCTGGGGAGTAGGCCATACCTTTACCAGTGGAGCGAGTGAAGCCTGGATTGCGGATGAGTTGGGCGAGCAGCGGCTTGGGCAGGTGTATGTGCGGGGTGCGCAGGCCAGTCAGCTGGGAGCACTAATCGCCATCGGGGTTAGTGTTGGCCTGGCGACAATTCGGCTCAATGTGCCGATTGTTGGGGCGGGACTCCTGCTGATCGCGCTTGGAGTTGTGCTCCTGCTGATCATGCCCGAGCGAGGGTTTACTCCAACACCGCGCGAAAACCGCAGCAACTGGCATATGGCACACCAAACATTCCAAGATGCGCTCGGGCTTGTGCGCCGCCGCCCGGTCTTGCTTACGATCCTCGGCATCGCGTTTTTCTTTGGCATGGCCAGCGAGACCTTTGACCGGCTGTGGGAAGTGCATTTTTTGCATAACTTCCAATTCCCCGACCTTGGCCGCTTGGAGCCCGTGGTCTGGTTTGGCATCATCAATGCGGGAGCACTGCTGCTCACAATCGCCGTGGCAGAAATCGTACGGCGGCGCCTCGACACCAACACCCACATCGGCGCAGTGCGCGCTCTGTTGGTCATCAATGCGCTGCTGATGGCGAGCGTGATTGCCTTTGGCCTAGCCGGCAACTTCGCCATCGCCCTGACGGCGTATTGGGCCGCCTATCTGCTCCGCCGCACGGACGGCCCTATTTTTACCGCCTGGATCAATCAAAGCCTTGAGCCCCAGGTGCGAGCCACGGTGCTCTCGATACATGGTCAGGTCGACGCCATTGGGCAGATCGCGGGCGGACCGCTCTTTGGCTTGATTGCCACGCTGACATCAACGCGTACCGCGATGGTGGCGGCCGGCTGTGTGCTTGCGCCCGCGCTGTTGTTGTATCTGCGCACGATGTTCCGCCGTCCCTCGGAGCCGGAGCTTGCGCTCGAAAGCTAAGCCATGCCAGTGGATGTACCCCGCGAGATCCCACCCCGCCACATCAGCCTGCCGGACGACCTGCACGCCAGCATCGAGCGGGCGCTGGCCGGTACTTCGGCCAAGCAATGGCTTGACGCCGCCCAAACCCTGAGCGAACGCTACCGCGCGCCGCGTCAGGCCGACGCGCCACCCCTGGCATCCGGCCAAGTTCAGGCCCTGGGCTATGCCGCGCTGATCATGCCCGCGACCTATGCCCAGCTGCGTGGGGCGCTGGCTGCGACGGCTGCCCGGATTCCGCATTGGCAGCCCACATCCATGCTCGACCTCGGCAGTGGCCCGGGAACTGCCCTGTGGGCGGCGACAGCCCAATGGCCGACACTCCGCTCCTTGGCAGCCTGGGAACGCGAGCCCGCGTTTATCGCGCTCGGCCGCGAGCTCGCGCAAGGTGGCACCCCTGCTCTGCGCAGCACCCATTGGGAGCGCATAGACTTAGCACAGCTGCCACGAACTTCAGCTCAACGCTACGATCTGGTCGTGCTGGGCCATGTCCTTAACGAGCTTAGCCCGGAGCTACAGCGCACCGTGGTTCAAGCCGCCTGGGAGCGCACCGATGGGCTTTTGCTCATTATCGAGCCGGGCACCTCAGCGGCGTTCCCTGTGGTACGGGCCGCCCGCGACCAACTGCTGGCGCAAGCGGCACACACGATTGCGCCCTGTGCCCACGACCACCCGTGCCCGCTCACCAACGATTGGTGCCACTTTCCCCAACGGTTGATCCGGCCGGCGTTCCAACGCCAGGCGCGTGGTGCGCCTTCACAGTGGGAAGACAGCAAATTTGCGTATGCGGCGATGGCACGCTTTCCCCCGGCAGAGCCGATCTGGGCACGGATCATTCGTGAAGCGACCAGCAACAAAGCCTACGCCGAGGCTAAAACGTCGACTCGCGCCGGGATTACCACGTATCGGGGCCTTAAGCGCCATAAAGGCGCTTTTCACCAGGTGCGCAAGCTTGTGTGGGGCGCAACGTTGGCGGAGGAGCCTGCGGAGCCAATTACGCCCATCGAGCACGAGCGCACCGCTGAAGCATAGGCCAAGCCGCACAATACACGCTCGGCTAGCGCGACCGGCAGAGCTGTTGTCACCAAGCAAAGGACAGCCGAATGTTGGAGCAAAACAACACCGCGGTCACGTTGTATGAACGAATTTTTACGTGTGTGCGGCAGGTGCCGCCGGGCAGTGTAACCACCTATGGAACGGTAGGGGCTCTGGTAGGTTGCCCGGCACGTGTAGTGGGCTATGCCCTGCACCATCTACGCAGCGTGGAGCGCCCAGACGTACCCTGGCAACGGGTGATAAATGCGCGCGGCGGTATTTCAACGTACGGATCAGTGCAGCGCGAACTGTTGGAAGCGGAAGGCGTGGCCTTCGACCCAAACGGGAGCGTCGACCTCCAGCGCTTTGGCTGGCCGGCGTCCTGAACGGCCTGCTGCAACGGGCTTGTTCGTGTTACAGGAGGTATTGGCAGCCTTAGGAAGGGACATCATCGGGGGACACCCCGGCACCCTCGGCCAGGCGGTGCATCCGGCAGCCTTTGTGTCACCGTGCCTGGCTCAGCAATGCCTCGGCTCGGCGCCGCCACTCGCTCGCCGGGGCCAGGTTAGCCGCAGCGCGCAGATTGGCTGCGCCGCTCTGCCGCTCGCCGCTGGCCCACTGCCCGGCACCAAGATAAAAAAGGAGTGCCGTATGATCGGGCATGACCGCCAACCCACTGCGCGCCGCCTCGGCAGTGCCGTGGTAGTCACCGCAATGATACAGGACCGCAGCCAGTAGCTGCCAGGCCATTCCGTCGGCGGGCGCTAACGTCGTAGCTTGGCGTGCGGCCGCAATTCCCGCGTCACATAATTGGTAGGTCAGATCAAGATGCAACTGCGCCAAAGCGAGGGCGTACCTGGCACGAACCTCGGGCCGAGCAAGCGCCAGAGCTCGACGCCGCTCGGCGATCGCCTCCGCGTACGCGTGCCGATCCACCAGGATGTCTGACCGCACCACCATGATGGCGGGATCGAGCGGATGGACGGCCTCAGCAGCGGCAAGCGCCTTGTCCGCCGCATCAAGCTCACCCCGCTCGCGTGCAATGCTGGCGTACAACGTCGCCACTGCCGGGTCCTGCGGCAGGTAGACGGCAAGCTCACGAAGCTGTTCTGCGGCCGCATCTTTTTGGCCTAGCTGCCAGCGTGCCATGGCGGCATACGCACGGGCCAGCACAGCTTCCGGCGCTGTGTCAGGTACCTGCTCGAAATGCACAATCGCCAGCCGCGGCAAACCCAAATCCAAAAGCTGCTGGCCCAGCAGCTGAGCATGGGCCGCAGGATCGGCTGCGAGGATCGCCTCGAGCTGCCGGGAGTGTTTGACGACATCCTTGGTGGAGAGTGCCACGAATGGCCTGAGGTCAGCCGTGAGCGGCGGCAGTGTTTCCCCAATCGCAGCGAGGTGTTCCCGCGCAACGTCGGGCTGCTTCCCTGCCAGGACGAGTGCCATTCGGAGATGAGCGAAGGCAGGCAGCGGCTCCGCTAATGGTCCGGCCAATGCCGCGGTATAGCTTGTGAGGGCACCTGTTGTTTCTGCGGCGTGGAGAGCGTCGTCACCACGCAGCAGGTCGCTCACGGCGCGGTACGGCGAGCGCGGATCGACTGCAGACCATTCCGCGGTGGCATAGCGGCGGTCGCCGGCAAGGGCGGCACATTGACCGGCCACCAGATGCACCAACGCGGCCTCGTCACGACGCAGCTGTGAGCTGGACCCGGCCAGCGCCCGCGCGACATAGCGTTGAGCCGGCACGCATTCACCACGCAGCAGATGCAGTTGGGCTAACCGGACCCAGACCCGTGGGGGAGCCTCCGCAGGCGGGATCGCCAGTAGCTGCGCCCGAGCCTCCAGAAACTGGCCCGCCTGCCATAAAGCCTCGGCAGCACGCACCGCTGTACCAACCGGCTCCGGGCGGAGCACCAGCGAGGCAGCCACAACCACCAGCACGATGCCCGGCAGCAGCAGCAATAGCCGCACCCACTGCCTTGACTGGGCCACACCTTGCGTAGTCGGCGCAAACTGCACTTTGGGCTGCATTAGTTCTGCTTCACCTCAACTGCATCCCGCGATCATCCGCGACAGCATAGGGCAATGATTCGGGGCGGAACACGACCAAGCCATCGGCAGAGTTGATCACAACGACTACGCTCAGCGCAATGTATGGCCAGCTTCACGCAACGCTCGCACAGCGCGCTCAAGCTGGGTCTCTCGCACCAGCACATAATCGGTGTCAAAGGTGGAAAGGGCAAAGATGCTGATGTGAGCTTGAGCTAATGGCACTGCCAGGGCAGCCAGAACGCCCGTCAAGCCGAAGTCGAGCGGCCCATCCACCTGCAGCGCCCGCCAACCCCGCTCGGATTGAACAGCAGCTGGCACTGCGACTTCCAGGCACACAATTGACAGCTCATGCTGGGTGCGTGTCACCGCGCATAAGCCGTCGGTCCAACACCATGGCGGCACCGGTGCCTGAGGTTCGAGCCGGCAAATGGCGAATCGCTGCGGCAAGATCGCGAGCGACAACAACGGAGGTGGCAGTTGATGAGCCATCGTGCAGTTAGCCCGAAAGCCAGCAGCTGGTTTGCTGCAGCTCGCCACGCACCTCAAAGCCAGCCCGCCCGTAAATCCGCTCGGCATTCGGCTCGACCACCTCCAGCAGCAACAGACCCGTCGACTCAGCTTGGGCAAGCGCAACCAGGGCTGCAGCTAGGCCGCGGCCACGCAAAGCCGGCACGGTGGCCACATTGCTGATCAGGCTGATCGGCTGCGCGTCAAAGGCCGACAGGCTAGCGGCCGGCACACCATCGACGTATGCAAGGTAGCAGCGCACAGCAGGATGGGCTAGCTCGATACGGAGAAATCCGGCAATCCAACTGCTATCAGCCGTGCCAAAGCCCGCGGCTTGCACGCCCGTAACTTCCACCAGGTGCTCCGGCCCGGCCCGCACAATGGTCACATCCGGCGGCAGCTGTGGCGGCGCTGGTGGGGTGCCGGCCCAGGTCATGATCCGCAGCACCGCCGTACTTGCCAGGTAGCCGTGTGCTTCGAGCCGCGCAACGAGGTCATGGGGCACGGTTAGATTGTCAACTTTCGCTCGTGGTGTTAGCCCGCGGTCACGATAAAAAGCGGTCAGCTCGGTGATCGCCGCTTCAGGCTGCTCCGCTCGAATCCGCCGGGCTGTGTTTGAGTCGTGATGGTGGGGATTTGCGGGATTGGCGTACAACAAGCCCCACGCGCGCTGCTCGACCTGGCTATGCATACGAGCGAGCGCAATATCTAGCTCAATCGCTTGGTGGACAGCCTCGGGCACGCTACGCTGGTTCATAGCGCTATTGTGACACACCGCTCACCGTTACACAACGCGCCAGCGCGCATGGTGCAGCCTAGCCATATGGGCACCTTACTCGTGGCGCTTGCTCTGATTATGCACGGCCATGTCGATCACCACGGTACTGGCAAGGATCAATACGTCGTCCTCGCCGGGTGCGATGTCTACGCCGTACGTATCGCTCATTGAGAACCACCGCTTCGACACCGTGGCAACCGTTTGGCCACCACGCAGAAAGCTATACTCGTGATCCAAAAAATCACCTTGCGCTTCCAGATCGTCAGGCCCCGGCACGTCGATCGCGAAGTGCGCCCGGAACAGCGTGAACAGCGACTGCTGAACCGTGGCGGCGTGCTGTCCACCGCGGTAAATTTCGTAGGTGGGACTGAACGCCAAGAGTTTTTGCTGCACCACAGCCAGCTCGTTGCCGACCATATCCTGAAACGACAGTTTGTCACCCAAGCTAAAGACCTTGCCGTCCACAAAAAACACGTCCTGCCCATGCTCATTCTTGATATGAAAATCATCGCCGAATGAGAATAAGCGCTGCCGCATCACATAGCGCATGATAGGCCCCCTTTCAAGACAATAACGCAGCATGGTCCGGACCACCAGCCAGGCACGCCAGGTCAGCACCTTTGACGGTCGTGGAGGCTATCTGCGCTGAACGCTGTGAACGCATCGGCCAAGTTGCACAATCAAAGCTGGGAGCGTATCATCGACCGCATTCCCGTGGAGGATGTATGCAGACCGAGCAGCTTTACGCCTTTAACAGCTACCTCAAAGAATGTACGACAACAGTTCTAGCGGTTACGGGGAACGAGGTAGCCTTGAGTGAAACGGTGTTTTATCCGGGTGGTGGAGGCCAGCCCTGTGACATCGGCTCGCTCCAAGCCGAAGGCCGGACCTGGCCAGTGACCGCGGTGCGCAAGGATGAGCAGTATGTGTGGCACACGCTGGCAGGCGATGAGCCACCGGCGGTGGGCACGAGCGTTCAGGGCAGGCTGGATTGGGAGCGGCGCTATCTGTTGATGCGCACACACACGGCGCTGCATATGTTGAGCGCGATCGCCTTTGCCGACTACGGCGCAAACGTGACGGGTGGCAATATGGATCCCGGCGAAGGACGGCTTGACTTCGAGATCCAGAATTTCACACCTGAGTTAGCGCAGGAGATGGGCGGCAAGATCAACCGTGAGGTCGTCCAGGCGCGGCCCGTCAAGGTGTATCAGCTGCCGCGCGACACAGCATTTGCCCTTCCCGATCTGATCCGGACCAAGACGAATTTGGTGCCGGAAGGCGTGAGCCAGGTACGGATCGTTGAGATTGTGGAGCTCGACCGCCAGGCAGATGGCGGCACGCATGTCGGCAACACAGAGGAAGTTGGCGAGGTGGTTCTGGTCAAAACGCGCTCCAAAGGCGCGACCAACAAGCGCATCATTATTGGCCTTGGGTCATAGCCGTACACCTGGATTAAAACGAAGTAAACACTGCTGAGGCGCGTTTCCAAGCTCAACGCGCCTCACGTATTTGGCGGGAACATGGACCTTCTGCGACAGTCTGAGAGACGCTCCTTCTAGCCTTTATTTTATACCCCTGGGAGTATGGTCTAAAATCTTGCTGCAGAGCCCGCGTCGTGAAGGGTATCGTACCCCAAGGGAGGAAGCCTTGACGTATGCCGCACGGATGAACCAGAGGCAGCGTGTAATCAATTGCTCACAACACTTGCAGCCTAACTATCTGTCACCGGTCTGATGGTCGTCGCGCAATTGCAGTCTAACATGAAGCTTAGGAAGGCATTTCTATGAAAATGTCCACACGCATCACCGTCCGATTCGTCGTCGTGCTAGCTATCGTTCTTGGAACATTTGTCGCCCGCTCAATACCGGCTACTGCACAACAAGGTGGCCTTGACCCTGCACCAGATCCACGGGTAGCAGGCATTGAACAGGATTTCTTGATGGGCATGATTCCGCATCACCGAGGGGCTATCATGATGGCAGAGATGGCCGTCACCAAGGCTTCTCGTCCTGAAGTACGCGAGCTGGCCCAAAAAATCATCACCGACCAACAGCCAGAAGTGCAGCTTATGACCAACTGGTTGCAGAATTGGTACGGTATGCAGCCACCTCAAGGCACCATGATGCCGGCAGATATTATGATGCGTATGGACATGCCGATGCTGCGCGGGCTTATGCCGGATATGGAAGCTCGTATGGAGGCACTCAAAGCCAAATCAGGGCCTGCTTTTGATATAGAATTTTTGAGCGCAATGAGTGACCATCATGCTCAAGCAGTGATGATGAGCACTCCGGTGCTGATTGCTGGCCATCATCGGGACTTGTACCCATTTACCACCCACCTTGTAGCCTCTCAAAGTGAAGAAATTGGGCAAATGCGCGACTACCTCGAACGCTTCTACGGCATTGTGCGGCCTTTGAGTACCCGCCCGAGATAGCTGCGGTAATCCGTGTTGATACGGCCAACTCAATGATGCCATACAACGGGGAGCAGCTATTGTTCCGTGATAATACACACCAAAGAAGCTCATATAATGAGCTTCTTTGGTGTGTGCCAGCAGAACCAAAGGGCCTTTCACTGGGGGACAAAATTCCCCGATAGGGGTGATAGCCGTGGTGCCGGCCGAGGTGTATCATTGACCCATACAAGACAGCCGTTGTTCATGCGGGGTGAACAGCGGCTGTCTTTTTTGTTGCCTTGCTGCCGGTCAGCCTTGGCTCCGTACCGGTCATTCCGGCAGATCCAAGCGTCCGGAGCGGTCTGAGTCCACGACCAACCCCCGTGCAGCGTCTCCTGCCGGCAGCCACTGCTTAGACCAACGCCTGCTCATACGGTTCAACGGCGATATCTGCAAGCGTTGGTAACGGTTGCTCGGCGTGAAGAGCTTCAACAATTGTCCGTGCCAGGGCTACCTCTAACAGCCAGCGACATTCTTCAAGCGAGGGAGCATGGGCATGAACCGAAGGAAATGCCGGGATCGCACCCTCAACACTGCCGTCGGGCAGCGCGGTGAAGCGGGCGTGCTGTAATACACGATGCAGGTACTTGATCATGTATTGCATGGTATCGGATACCGGCACTACTACCTATGGCAAGACATAACAAAGTCATGACAGCCCGTCCGCATGGCGAGCATAGGTTGCCGGAGCTGCTGCACTGCATGGTTGCAGGCAATCCACGCCGACGCACGCATCGCGTTGGCTTTGGTTGTTTGCCCGATCAAGCTGTGAACAGGGTACAATAGGTGCATGAATGCAGCTCATCAACGTGTTCGCTGTCCCTGCTGTGGTGAGGTTTTCACCTTAACGGCCGATATGTACGTGGCGGACGAGTCGCCGCCAGCGGTTGCCCCACCAGCCGAGTCTGCCGTAAGCTACCCGCCCGTGCCGATCCACATCATCTTCGATGGCGGCAGTATCGGCAATCCCGGGCAGGGCTATGGCTCGTATCAACTCAGCGTGCGCGGCAAAGTTGAGCAGCCCAAGCGGATTCAGTTTGGCGCTGGCTACACCAACAACGAGGCCGAATATGACACCTTGATTACGGCGGTCGAGGCGGTGCTGCGGCGCGCCAAAGATCCCAAGCGAGTCCAGCTGGAAATTCGCGGTGACTCGCAGCTTGTGATCAAGCAAATCAAGGGCGAGTGGAAGATTAAGGAACCACGTATGCTGGAACGTGTCCGGCGGCTGCACGCCTTGCTCCAGCAGTTTGGCAGCTGGAACGCGGAGTGGCACGGCCGTGACAACAGCGTCAAAGCATTGGGCCACTAATGCCGCTGGCGTTCATCGTCGCAGATACTATCGAGCTTTGATGGGTCTTTCAACCAGGCTTTCCGGTCCACCTACGTTGGTGCTTGCTTATGCGTTTTCCTCTCATTGAGCAGGTTGGGCTGCCGGTACATTTTGAACGATACGTGCCGGGCGCACTGCATCCGGATGGTCGCCGGTATTTGCCGCAGCTGGTCTTCCGCCTGGCCACGGGGCTGCTGATGGGTGTGGTTGACCGCCATCATTATGTCGATCCAGAGCAGGCCGGACAGGCGGGCACGGCCCAGTTTGTTTACCTACTGTCCAAGCTTGCCCTGCAGCCTCCAGGGACCCAGCGGCGAGGCATCATGGCTGAGGCGCAAACACCCGGCCACGTCTCGACCGCGCCGCGGGCGTATGGGCAAATTGTTGCGCTGCCCAGCTGGGAGCTGCGGCGAGACGCCCTGCCCTATGACACGTTGTACACCGAGCTGCTGCTCGACGTAGGCGATGGCGTTGTCGGTGTCCGCACGAGCCTGACTGCTGACAACCTGGCAGCACAGATCGGCGCGGCCCAGCTCGCGGTCGGCGATTGGCTGGCGGTCTCTCGCTCGCGCATCGATATTCTCGGCTTTTCTCCGCAGGTGGTCAACCGAGCGCGGAGCTAAGCAGGGCCTAGCACCGGGGCACCGAAAGGATAAGCTATGACCTCCAAACATCCGCCGACGCATCGGGTCGGCGCGTTCGCGATCATTCGCGACGACGCGGGACGTGTACTGATCTCCCGTCGCAGCGATAGTGGCTGGTACAACTTGCCGGGTGGCGGAGTCGAGCCGCACGAGGCGGCGCCGGAAGGGCTGATCCGGGAAGTGCGTGAGGAGACTGGCCTCGACGTGGCAGTGGGACGGCTGATTGGACTGTACTCAAAGCCGCAAAAGCATGAAATTGTGCTGACCTTTGCGGCGCATGTGGTTGGCGGCTCGCTCCAGCCGTCGGACGAAGCCGATCACCATGAATGGGTGATGCCCGACGCGCTGCACCGGTTTCAAGTGCTGCCCAAGCACCTGGAACGCATTCAGGATGCTCTCCGCGACGAAGCCGCAGCGGTTGTTAAAGACCAACGGGCGCCCTCGCAACGTGAGCCGGCCAGAACTGCCGAGGAGATGGGCGGGATGTAAGCGGCCAGGGCTGTGCTGCTGTCGCATGAGCGTCTTTGCCTGCAGCCTTGCTTGTCCCCGGCATTTACCCGCAGCGTGTCGCCAGAAACCGGTGCACATGCTGCAGCACAGTCGGCGCGTCACAATCTTCCAACAGCGCATGGCCGGAGCGCTCCACCCACACCAGCTCTTTGTCCACGGACTGGACCCGCTCAAACGCGACCTGCGCTGCTTGGGGCCGAATCACCCGATCATTGCGGGAGTGCGCGATCAGCAGCGGCGCTGTGATGCGCGGCAAGGCTCGCTCCACCTTGTGGGTCGCGCGCTGAAACGAGCAGAATGCATCGATCGCCAGCCGGGTGTAGCTATCGTCGTTGATCGCCAAGGCCGGATCACTGTACGCCACGGCCTTGCCCATCGGCACAAACGGCAACCAGCCGCGCGCCATCCAGGCAATTGGCGCCAGCGGATGCGCGATGCGCAGCGCCGGCGCGAGCGCCACGATCGCCGCAACCTCGCTGGTGTGTTCGGCTCCCGCAGCCAACGCGAGCAGTCCGCCCATCGAAAAGCCCATCAGCACCACGTGGTCAACCCGTTGCCGCAGCCGCGCTCGTGCGGCAGCCAGATCGGCAAGCCAATCATCCCAGCAGCAGCCCCGCAGATCGCGGTAATGGCCGCCGTGGCCGCGGAGCAAGGGCAGCTCCGTTTCCATTCCCAGCGCCTGGGCGACACCTTGGAGCGGTGCTACCGCTCGGTTGTTCGAGGTAAAGCCATGCACGATCACCGCGCCGACCTTGCGCTGTCTTTTCCCCAGCCCCGCGCCCAGCCGGGAAGCTCCCAACCATCCACTGTTGTACGGCACGCGTTCCTTCTTCCGCCTCAAATCGCTTAACGTCAAGTTTGGGAGCAGCACCTACATCAGCGCGGGGAGCTGTCGTAGCGTAAGATCGAGTGTAGCGGGTTACGCCTCCATCAGCCGGTTTTGTGCAAACCAGCACCTGCTCTGCTCGGACAGGTATAGCAACCGGTGCGCCAACGCCATCGCAGACAGGCTGTGCTTGCTGCCAGCTTCACGCCACCAACTGGTCGCTACCTCTACGTGGTATATGGGGCACGACAAGGTTTGCTACAATACATTCCAGTTGATTTCATATCTGGAACATTATGCAGCTATATCACTCGTTCGCCGAGGTTCAGCTCGCGGATCCAACAATTTTGACCATTGGCAAATTCAATGGCCTCCATCTGGGCCACCGCGCGCTGCTGCTGCAGGTTGTAGCGCGGGCCAAGGAGCTTGGCGCCACCAGTGCTGCTCTGACGTTCGATCCTCATCCAACGGTGGTGCTCCAACCCGAGCATAAACAGGTGTATCTGGCCCCACACGCCGAGCGACTGCAAGCCATAGCCGCAACCGACATCGAGCATGTGATTGTGTTGCACTACAATGATCAGCTGCGCCAGCTCAGCGCCGAGCAATTTATGCGTCAGCTCTGCGCCCACATTAATCTGCGGGAGTTATGGGTGGGACCCGAGTTTCGGCTGGGGTATCGCGCGCAAGGCACGGTCGAGGTGCTGACCCAGCTCGGCGAGCAGCTTGGCTACACCGTTCAGCCGATCACCAAGCTTGAGATCGACGGAGCGCCGATCAGCGCCAGCCGTATCCGCGAGCTGTTGCAGGCAGGACGCGTGGCCGACGTTGTGCCGCTGCTGGGACGGCCATTTGCGGTTGTCGGCGAAGTGGTCCGTGGGAATCAGCGCGGCCGTACGATCGGCTTTCCAACGGCGAATGTTGCCGTCGATCCCCAGCATCTGCTGCCCGCCGACGGCGTGTATGCCTGCCAGGTCACGCTGGCCGACGGGTCGCACCATCCGGCCGTCACCAATGTGGGCGTGCGCCCAACGTTTGGCGTCCTGGCACGAACGGTGGAAGCGCATTTGCTCCATTGGAGCGGCGACCTGTATGGCCAGACGATGCGGGTGGCGTTTGTGGAACGGCTGCGCGGCGAGCAAAAATTTAGCGGCATCGAAGAACTTAAGGCCCAGATTGCCCGGGATGCCCAACGTGCAGGGGAAGTTCTTGGGGTATGACGATCTTGCGCAGCAAAGTGAACAATTACCTGTTGACAATTCGTACTAGACACGATAGTATAGCAGCGGGTTCGACGAGGTGCCCTAAGCAGCACCAATCATGCTGATGCTGCTTGTCGCTTTACTGCTACTTTCCTGTATTTTCGTGGCAATTATCGCGCGAGATGTGTGGGGTGCAGGGCGGGTACCCCTCTTAGGGCCGCTGCAACATCCGTCGGCGTCCTTGCCAACACTTACGGTCATCATACCCGCGCGCAACGAAGCGCTGCGCATCACACGTTGTCTCACTGGCTTAGCCGCCCAAAATCTGGCCGATCTCGACATCGTCGTTTTGGACGATAACTCGACCGACGACACGGCTGAGATCGTGCGTTCTTTCGCGGCTCAACTGCCGGGATTGCGCTTGCTCACGGGCGAGCCGCTGCCCCCGGGCTGGGCTGGTAAATGCTGGGCGTGTTGGCAGGCCGCGCAGGCGAGCGAGGCGGAGTGGTTGTTGTTCCTGGACGCCGATACCGCGCCACAACCACACATGGTCGCAACATTGGTCGACTATGCCGTTAACAACCGGATCGATCTGTTGACCTTGCTGCCGTTGTTGGAGCTCCACAGTTTCTGGGAACGGGTGTTGATGCCACCCTTTGTGGGCATTATTCAAGCGGTCATGCCCATTGATGTCGTCAACGATCCCCGTTCATCTCTCGCGCTGGCCAACGGTCAATGTATTCTGATTCGGCGGGATGTGTATTTTGCCACAGGCGGTCATGCTGCGGTGCGGGACTCGGTGCTGGAGGACGTCCGGCTGGCGCAAACGGTGAAGCAGGCTGGGTATCGCCTACGGGCGGTGGGCGGTCCAGAGCTAATGGGAGTGCGTATGTACACCAATTTAGCCGAGATTACGGAAGGACTGCGCAAAAACGCCTTCGCAGGAGCGCGCGCAGGTGGCGGCTGGCGCACCGCCTGGGGTGGCTTTCGCCAAGCGCTGCTCGCACTTGGCCCATTAGCACTGATCACGATTGGTCTGGCCCTCACGGCAGTTGGCCACGGCTCCGGCGCGCTTGTACTTGGTTTTGGCGTGCTGCTGTTCGTGCTCACCGTAACCTACTGGGGCTACCTCGTTGCGCGTTTGCATCAGCTCAACCCCCTGTGGGCGCTGTTCTACCCCCTGGGCACGCTCGGGTACTTCAGCCTGGCGGGACTGGCGTTCCTCAGCATCCTCCGTGGCCGGGGCGTAACCTGGAAAGACCGAACGTACCAGGGTTGAAGCTACTAACAGTCCTAGTACTGGGGACTAAGCCCAAATAGGACCCTTCCGTTCCACATTTCACCCCCTCAATTGTTACACTTTCATTACAATTTGTAGTATTATAGCTCGCAGTATTCTCCTATCCTGATCCACGGTTAGGGAGCAAAAACGTTATGGTTTCCACAGTACAGCTTGTGATGGCAGGGCTCTTGTTTCTGGTCGGTATCATCATGATCGCTAGCGGGCTGTTTATCATGCTGGCGCGCGAGTACCAGGAGACCATGCGGACGTTGTCGGCACAAGCACCCAAGCTCGCGGGCAAGGCGGCAACGGAAGGCGCTGTGCTGGCGGCGCTTGACGGCACGACGCGGCTGCTCGATGCAGTCACCAAGCTCATTCAAACGGCGGTCGGAGTTGGCGCATTCCTCTGCCTCCTCGGACTTGTCATCTGCGGCGCGGCTTTTTACATGGTTACACTGGCCGCCTAACAACGACCACTACCTAATGCGTTAAAATGAGGTGTCCCCCCATGTCCGCACAACCGCGCCAATCCGACAGCAGCCCAGCAACATCCCCGCGTCAATTTGATGGCAGCACAGACGTCTGGATTCGCCACTATCTTACGGCGCTGCTCAACGACCGTGCTTTGCACGTTCCTGGGAACCTCCTGCCGATGTGGCTGGATCAGCAAGTCGATCCGGCTACCGAGCGCACCAAGGATAATCTCGCCCGGGTCACCATTCACCATGTGGTTGATCGTTCGCCGCGCACGGTGCTGCTGGGACCGGCCGGCAGTGGCAAAACCGTCTTGGTGCGTCAGCTGGTGCGCCAGCTGGCGGAAGAGGCGCTGGCCCAACCACAGGCACTCTTGCCGCTCTACATTCCGCTGACCTTTTTCGCCGGCAGTATCGAGGGCACGCTGGGCGCCCAAGCCCGGATGCGTGGACCTGCGGTTGCTACTCTGGCGCTGCAGCGGCCGTGTATTCTGATCGTGGATGCGCTTAACGATGTCGCGCCCACCGAACAGCTCGAAGTGCTGGGCATGCTCCGGCGCGCGATGAATCAACTGGGGCCGCAGGGCCGCTGGCTGATCAACTGCCGTACGGAACAGTGGGGCTTGTTCGCGCCCTGGCTCCAGGCCTATCGCTCAAACAACTGGCGCATCCGGCCGTGGAACGATCAAACCGTAACCGCGGCGCTGAACCGGCTGGACGGGCGCGGGCTGAAGCGCCTGGCGAACTACCGTGGCAGTGTTGAGCTGGCGCGCCGTCCTCGCTGGCTGGGCAGCCTGAGCGCGCTTGCCAAAGCCGACACCACACCCCTGAAGCCGGGGCAGGCCGCCCTCCAGTGGATCGACCGGGTTTTTGCCGAAGCAGCCCAAGCGCATTGTTTGAGCGACGAAGCCGCCGACGTAGGGTTGACCCTTTTGACCACCCTGGCCGGCGCTTTTGCCCGTCACACGCAGCAGACCCTGACGCGCACCGCCGTGCTGACACTGGTGAATGAGGTTGCCGACGATGTTGGCATTGCGGGCGAGGAGCTGCTCGCGTTATTGGATGCAACCGGGCTCCTGGATCTCGCCGGCGATGACGAATGGGCGCTGCGTAGCGTATTTTTGATGGATTTGGCGCAGGCGCTGGACCTGCAGCATGATCCGCCAGCCCAGTGGAAAAGCGCGGTCGGCGCAGGCCACACCCTGCCGTTGCTGTACGGCTTATTGCCTGAGCCAAGTGTGCTCATCAAAACCCTGATCACAACCCAGGCCTGGAGCGAAGTGCAGCGAGTGCTGGATGCCAACGAAGATCCCGCAGAAACCCTGGCCGTGCTGGAAGCCACCGAATGCGTCGACACCGACAGCGGCGCTGCGCTCGGCCGGGTTTGGGCCCGCACGGGCAGTCCCGAGGTTGCCGGCATGTTGCTGCGCTGGGCCATTGGTCAAGGACGTGACGATCCGCAGCTGTATGGACTCCTGGGCGACCTTGCCTTGCATCAAGCGGCGTGGGCCGCGGCGCGGGATGCCTTCACCGCCGCAGTTCAGCGCGATCCCACCAACCTGCACTACCAGCAATCCTTGGCTCGCTGCTGCCACGAGCTTGGCGAAGACGACGTTGCGGCGACCACCCTTGAGCTGGCCATGTCGACCTATCACCGCCAGCTGGCCGAGACCGCGTTCCACCTGGGTGGCGTGTACGAGCAGCGCGGGCGCTTCCATGAGGCGCTCAACCAATACATGACCGCTGCCTCATTGGTCCCCAGCGACTCGCGCTTTGGCCTGGCCCAGGCGCGTGTGCTCCGTCTGCTCGGCCGCTTGGACGAAGCACGCAGTCTGTTGCGCTCGCTGCAGGCGACAGCCACTGATCCCGCGCCACTCGCCCAAGAGTGGGCGGCGCTGATGCAGGCCCAGGGCAATGCTGCGCAGGCACTGGTTCATCTTGAGCATTTGGTTGAGCTTAACGCCGCAACCGCCGATGTGTATCTCCATATTGGCCGCATTCGGCGCAGTCAGGGCGAGACGGCTGCCGCCCATCGCGCCTTTTCAACCGCCATCGATCTCGACCCCCGCTGCCGCCCCGCCTATGAAGCTTTGGCCAGTCTGGCGATCGAGATCGGCGATCTGCAAACCGCTGCCAGTGCCTACCGCCGATTGTCCGAGCTGATGCCCCAGGACGCGACCGTGCATCGGCAGCTGGGCACCTTGCTGCGGCAGCTTGAGCAGCACAGCGAAGCGGCGCAGGCCCTGCTCCTTTCGCTCAAGATCGAGCCATCCGCCGAAACCTATCTCCAGCTGGCACGGGTACGCTGGGCCCAGGGCGAACAAGCCCGGGCGTTGACCAACTATCGCTCCGCGCTTGAGCTCAGCCCGGCCGACAGTCAAATTGCCGCCGAAACCGGCTGGGCCTTGCTGGAAAGCGGCGATGTGGTCGCGGCCATCGAGCCGTTGCACACGGCGGCTACCTTGTCGCCCAACAACGCGCGCATCTTGTACGACCTTGGCCGGGCGCATGAGCTCCAGGCTCGCCGGTCTGAGGCTTTGGAGTGGTACGAGCGCGCGGCCGCCGCTGCTCCGAATTGGGTCGAGGCGCTGCGTGCCACCGGCCGGGTTGCCTATCAAACCGGCTATATCGACCTGGCGCGCAAGCATCTGGCTCGCGCCCTGTGGTGCGACCGCCACGACGGCGAAGCGTTGGCCGAGGTTGGCCAGCTCCATCTCCAGGCGCGTAACGGTATTCGCGCTCAATGTGCGCTCCGCCGCGCCATCGCCCACGGCTCCAACAGCCTCACGCTGCGCCGTGATCTGGCCCATGCCCTGCTGTTGACGGGACGTCCCGCCGAAGCCTTGCGCTGGCTGGAACAAGCTGACGAGGACGATGCCGATGTGCAGGCGCTGCGCAGCAAAGCCTATCAGCAGCTTGGCGATCCACGCGCCGCCTTGATGATTGCGCGCACTGCCGCAGCCCAACGACCGCGCGATCATCGCCTGCAACGCCGTCTGGGAGCCTTGGCGCTGGAAGCCGGACACCTCAGCGAAGCCCTCGTCGCGCTTGAAACAGCGATCACGCTCGGCGACACGGAGGCAGCCACCCAGCTCGACCTGAGCCGCGCCTTGCTGCGAACGGACAAGTACGAGGCTGCGCTGCGACCCGCCGAGCTAGCCGTTGAACGAGCGCCCCATATCACCGCCGCCTATGAGCAGTTCGGCCTCGTGCATCTTGCGCTCGGCCACTACGATCAAGCCAGCGATGCGTTTGAGCAGGTCATCGCGCAGGATGCGGAATCCGCCGTGGCGTGGGGTGGCCTTGCCGATGTGTGGCGCTTCCGCCATGGGGTGGGCACGGCACTGCCGTACGCTCGCCACGCCCTGGAGCTAGCCCCCTACGACGATGCGCACCGTTTACGACTTGCCCAGCTGTTAGCCGCGGCGGGCGATTATGCCGAAGCGCAAGCGATGGTCGCCGCGCTCAAAGACCGGCGGCTTGAGGCCGATCAGCTGCTGCTCGACATTGCCATGGCTACCGAGCAGTGGGACACCGCAATCACAGCCGCCGAGCGCACGCTGGGGTCGCTGCCCAACGATCCGAAGCTGCTGGCGTCCTATGGCCGGGCGTTGGTTGAAGCCGGACGGATTGCCGATGGCATCCAACCATTGGCGCGGGCATGTGCTCGAACAGAAGCGCCGGCCGCATGGTGGTCCTGGCTCGGCCAAGCCTATCTGGCCCTCGGACAATGGGCGCCGGCCACGAATGCGCTCGAGCAAAGCCTGCAGCGCAACCAACAACAGCCCGAGCTGTATGCCCAGCTTGCCGAAGCCTACATGGCCCAAAACCATCCCATCACGGCGGCGCAGGCACTGCAGGCAGCCCTGGAGTATGGCGCTGACCGGGCCGATTGGCGAGCGCGTCTGGCCGAAGCATACGAGGCCCTTGGCTGGCAGGCCGAGGCGCTCGTGGAATGGCAGCGCGCCCAAGCGTTGGACGAGCAGCACGCGCAGTATAGCCGGCACATTGGCCGACTCCAGCTACAGCTGGGTGAGCCCGCGGCGGCCCTGACCGAGCTGGAAGCGGCGGTTGGTCTGGACAGCTCGGATGCCGGAACCTGGGAGCTGTATGCCGAAGCCGCGCTGCAGGTCGGCGAAACGGCGCGCGCGGTCCACGCGGCCGCATCGGCGCTCCAGCTCGCACCGGATGCCGTTTCAACCCGCCGGCTGCTCGGCCAGGCATTGCTCCAACACGGCGATGTCGAGCGCGCCTTCCAATGCTTGACTCCGCTCCTCGACGTCAAGCCACAAACGCCCGCAACCTTGCTGCTCGTTCACGCAGCGGCGCAAGCTGCGGGGCAAAGCGCGCTGGCACGGCGCGCGCTCGACGCTGCCTGCCGGTTGGCGCCCGAGGATGTGGACGTTCAGATCCGGCTCGCCGAACATTGCAAGGCGAACGATCCGGCCCGCGCCCTCAAGGTGCTGCGTAACCTGGCGCAGGAGCATCCTCAGCGGGCCGATATCGCGGCGCTGTTGGCGGAGCAAGCCCTGGAGCTGGGCGAGCTGACGATTGCGCGCGGGGCGGCGGAACAGGCGGTCGCACTCGAGCCTGAGTCTCACAGCTATCGCCGGCTGTATGGCAACATCTGTCTGCGCCTCGGCGATCATGGTGCAGCACGGGCGAGCCTGCAACAGGTGCTGGTCCGGGAGCCACAAGATGCGTCCACGGCCTTGGCCCTGGGCAAGATCGCGCTGGAGCGGGGTGAAATCACCGAGTCGCTGCGGTTGTTACAGCTTGCGGCGCAGTACTCGCCCCATGACCCGGAGGTGCTGGGAACGCTGGGCCTGGCGCTGCGCTATAGCTGGCAGCCGGTCTGCGAAGACGAGCCGATCGAGGCCCAATCCGATCCGGCATTGCAGCAGGCGCTCAAGGTATTGAGCGAGGCCGCGGCCCAGGCGGCGCATTGGCGCGGCGAGCTGGGCTGGACCCGGCTCATCATCGGCGATGTTGCGGGTGCGGTCGGCGACCTTGCGGATACCGTACGGCAGCTCGCGCCCGGCTCAGGCGGACGAGCCTTGATGTTGCGGCGTTTGGCTGTGGCGCTGATGCACGCCGGACAGTACGACGAAGCGGCCGCCGTAGGCGGTCACGCTGCCACCCTCGCACCCAGCGACCCCATCCTTGCCAGCGTTCAGGGTCAGCTCGCGGAGCTGCGCGGCGACGCGCATCAAGCCGTGCAGTACTATGCGCGGGCGGCAGCTTTGGAGCCAAGCGCGGGACGGCATCACCGTCGGCTGGGGCATGCCCTGCTGACAACCGGGGAGTTGGAGGTCGCGCTCGACCACCTGGAGCAGGCGACGCAGCTTGAGCCAGTCCGCGCCGCCGGGTGGATTTTGCTGAGCAAGGCGCTGCTGCGGATGCGCCAACCGCAGCGCGCGCTTGCCGCGGCTCAGCGCGCAACACAGCTGGCCAACAATGATGGCACTGCCTGGCGGCAACTGGCAGCGGCGGCCGAGGCGCTTGGCCATGTTGACGTGGCACTGGAAGCATTTGAGCGCGCTACCGTGCTGCACGCCGACAAGGAGTGGTTTGTCGCCTACGGCAGGTTTGCCTTGGAACATGGCCGTGAAGAGCGTGGCCGCACGGCGCTGCAACGTGCGGCGCACCTCGCGCCCGAGGATGCCGCATTAGCCCATCGCTTGGCGCAGCTCAGCCAGGGCCCGGAGCGGATTGCCCAGCTCGAACGAGCCATTCAGCTGGAGCCCGGCAATGCCGCCTGGCGCAACGAGCTGGCGCTGCTGTTGGTGACCAAAGGCAATCATCAGTCGGCCATTCTGCATCTGACCGAGGCCGTGGACACCGAGCCGCACAACGCGGACCACTGGATCCGGCTCGCGGAAGCGTTGGAGCGCTCGGGCGATGAGTTCGCAGCCGAGGAGACGTTGCGGCGCGGCCTTACCTTACAGCCGCACCATGCGGGTATGTGGCTGGCGCTTGGCACACTGCTGGCCAAGGGGCAACAGTGGAACGAGGCCAATACCAGCTTTGGGCGTGCGGCCGAGATCCAACCAAGCGCCGCTGCTTTTGCTGGGCAAGGCCACTGCTTGCTCAAGCTCGAGTTGCTCGAGCAGGCATGCCAAGCGTTGCAGCAAGCCGTCAAGCTCGACGAAAACCATGCCGAGGCCTGGGCCGACCTGAGCTACACCGCCATTGTTCAGCGGCGCTGGAAGGATGCGATGCGGGATGCCCAACGCGCTATCGCTATCAACCCCACGTTGGTCGACGCGTATCGCACGATCGCTGAGGCAGCGCTGGAAATGAAGGGCGACTGGATCAACGCGGCACATGAAGCGTTGGAGCACGCGCTGGCGATCGAGCCCGACGCGCCCGACCTCCATGCGCTCCAGGGTTGGGCCTATTACGCCAGTGGTGCTTATACCGAGGCGCTCGATTCGGCCCGCACGGCCCTGCACGCGGACCCGGATGAAGCCAGCTATTACCTGCTGGAGGCCTACGCGCTCCGCCGCTTACGCCAATTCAAGCCCGCAATCGAGGCGCTGCGGAAGGCGACCAAGCTCAATCATAATTACCGCGAAGCGTTACAAGAGCTTATGACCATCACCCACGAAATGTTTATGCAGCAGGGCGATCGCCAGTAAGCATCCGATTACAGCCTTGTGCACAGTGGTAGCCAAGCGCCGCCACTGTGCCAACGTTCCACCACACGAAAGATCGTAGTCCACGTATGACAGAACTTGTTCGTCCCATCCGGCATATCTTGCAGACCATCGACGTTCTGCTGCGCCTTGGTCACTGGGAAGCCGCGCTCGCAGCCATCGACGCGGTCGCCGCGCTCCACCCCGATATGGTGGCATTGGCGCTGTTTCGTGGCTGGCTGGCGCTTGATCAAAACAAGCCGCAGCAAGCTGCGGTCGCGTTTCGGCTGGCCGCCGGTCGCGATCCGACCGAGCCGCTTGTTTGGCATGGCCTGGCCGGCGCAAGCGCTGATCCCCTCGAGCAGACGGCCGCCGCGGAACGAGCCCAGCTGCTCAACCCGCAGGGTTCGTACGTCCAGGTTTGGCACGACCTCCGCGCGGGCAAGCCTCACCTGGCCGTAACCACGCTGCACGCCTTTCACCAGCGCTTCCCGGATCGAGCCGAGCTGATCATCTGGTTTGCCGAGGTGCAGCGCCGGCTGGGCAACGAGGAAGCCGCACGGGCTACGCTTGACCCACTGCTCAGGCGACGGCCGCGTTCGGCACCGGCGTTATTTCTGGCCGCAGCCCTCTGCCTTGATGGCCTGCAAGCCCAACAGTACCTTGACGACGCGTTGCGCCTCGATCCCTTAGCCGCAAGCGCGACGCGGCTCTTCACACCCATGCCGCTGCCGTTCAGGGTTCCACCACAGCCGGTTGTTGGGCTCAGTCCACAGCTCGCGGATACGCTGGATCAGCTTGTACCGGGCGCAGCAGTGCCGGCAACGCCTGTTTGGAATGCGCCCCCGACACCGCCGACCCGCGTTGTGCGCAAAAGTGCCAACGCGCCTACGATGCCTCCGCCCCACGATCCCGACACGGCCGCGGCGCTGCATGTTGTGGAGCAGGCAACACAACGGTTGTTTGGCCGCACGCCCCTCGTCCACGAAGCGGAACGAACCACCGCCCTGCTGGTTACGCACCGCGGCGCGTTAGCCGCAAGCTATGGCATGGAAACAGCCGCGGCCATTATCGCGGCGATGACCGAGTATGGCAGCGCCCTGGGCACCCGGGCGGTGCAAGCCGAATGTATTGTGGTTGACGACCGGGAATCGCTCGGACGTATTGGCAACATCGCGCCGGTCGCAGAAACAACAGCGGCGGCCTTCAAGCAGGTCATCGAGGCGGTGCGCACGGCTCTTACCACCGCCGGCCATGATGTTGATGCGCTGGTGCTGATTGGCGGCGATGCCATCGTGCCCTTCCACCGTGTGCCTAATCCATCGCAAGACGCCGACGTTGACGTGCCTACCGACAATCCGTATGGCAGCGGCGCGGGCAGCGAGCTTGCGCCCGAGCTGATCGTGGCGCGCTTTCCGGATGGCGGAGCCGACGGCGGACGGCTGCTGCTGGAACAACTGCAGCGGGTCATTGACTACCACCAACACTGGCATCTGGCCGGACCGCAAGGGGGTGTGCTGACGCTCCCGTTTATGCGCCGCTTCGCCAAACCATTGCAGGGCGGTGGCCCGGTCGTGGGCTGGGGCATCAGCGCTGCGGCTTGGCAGCTCCCGTCGGAGACGGTGTATGGCGAACTGGGCAGCACTCGCCCGCTTGTGCTCTGCCCGCCAGCCACGCCCGATACCCTTGAAGCCGCTTGGCCTCCTGACGGACGCTTGCTCTACTTCAACGTGCATGGCATCCAGGGTGGTCCGAACTGGTATGGGCAGGCGGTCGACGGACCAAGCGATGGAGCGCTGCCGGTTGTGCTCACGCCTGACGATATCGGTGCCGTCGCGCCCGCCATGATTTGTGTGAGCGAAGCCTGTTTTGGCGCGGAGATACTTGGCCGATCGCCTGCCGACGCCATTGCGCTGCGGCTGCTCCAACACGGCGCGCTCGCCTTTATTGGCAGCACCGTCACAGCCTATGGCGCTGTTACGTTGCCGCTTGGCGGCGCGGATTTACTGGTCCAGCAAACCCTGCACAATCTACGCCGCGGCTATCCAGTGGGACGCGCAGCGGCGCTGGCGCGCGATTGGATGGCCCGCGAAATGGTTCAGCGCCAGGGCTACCTTGATCCCGACGACGCCAAAACACTGCTGTCGTTTGTGCTGCTGGGCGATCCATGGGCTACCCCCTACACACGTCCCGTTCTGGAGCGCAAAACGTCCCTGCCCAGGCTCCAGCCGGTGGTAGTCCAGCGGCGCCCGGTCGCGCCCAATCTTGTCGCGCCCGCTGCGGCTACGGTCGCGCGCCAGCTGCTGGCCAAAGTTGCGCCCAACCTAGCACGGGCCGATCTGATCGCGTCGGGACAGGGTCGACCGGATCGCATCGCCAAAGGCCAGGCGAACGCCGTGGTATTTTCAGCGACGGACGCGCTACGCACCAACGATGGGCAAGCTTTAGCCCAAGTCGCACGCGTTACGGTCGTGGGCGGCGAGGCGCGCAAGCTCCTGCTTTCGCGCTGATCATGGGCGGCGCTGCTCGTCCGCGCCGATATCGCGTCCCTGCTCCAGGCGATAGTCGCCCGCGTCCAGGTGCGGTGGCCGCCGCGCTTCCCGCAGGATGACAAAGAGCTTGATTGGGAGCGCAAACAAGCCAAACACCAGGATTTCGAGCGCATCGCCAACCAGCGGGATGGCAAACAAGACCCGCACGATAAGCACGAGCAAGATAATGCCGCCGACAACCAGCAGCCAGAGTGGGATCCAAATGTCAAAAACTTCCATACAGCCCTCGCTTCATCGTTTGCACAAGCCCATCGAATATGTTACAATCTTTAGCGGTCGCGGGCGATTAGCTCAGTTGGTTAGAGCGCTATCTTGACATGGTAGAGGTCACTGGTTCGAATCCAGTATCGCCCACCATCGTGATTTGTAAACACCCCACAAGCGCGTGGGGTGTTTTGCATTGCCGGGAACGATTGCTTAGTTGACAGGGTGCATACCAAGGTGGTACAACCTCCTTATAGATGCGAGGACAGGTCCCGCCGCGCTGCGTTGCGGCGGGTTTTACGTCCAAGGAGCAATTGTATGGCCCATATCGCCAACAATCCGCAGCCACCGGTTGGATCATGGCGTAACCTTTTTCGGAGTGCGGTGCTGTATCTTACGATTGAGGCACACGAGCGGCGAGCATTCCGTGAAACCCTCAATGAAATAGACAGCATCATGGTTGAGGTTCGCAAGAGTCGGGAAGAGTTCGTCCGTTCGTCTGAGCAGACCCGCTCGATCTTGGATCGCCTAGAAGCACGTCAGCATGTGGCGTGATTTTTTTGGTGGCTTGTGGCGGATTTTCACCCTTGCGCAAGAACTTAAGCAAACCCGCGACGATATCACAACGCTGCAACAGACCGTTGAGCGTTTGTCACGGCAAGTGGAGCGGCTCATATCCGACACGGATCATATTCAAGCCTATGAAAAGAGTGAGCGGGAAAAGCTGTTATTAGAGGTTAAAAACGTTCTGCTTATCTTCGAGCGCCGTCTTCCCCCAACCAGCAATGACTGAACCGCCACGAGTGTAATGCCCGTCGAGGTTTGTACACATGGTTGCTTATACCTCGGCCCTTTGTGCACTACCATGATACTCTTTTGCTAGTTGCGTAAACATCTGCCATTCTCCTTCACTAGAAAATGCATGTCTGGGCACAACGATGCTACAGCTCGGCGTCACAAAGAGATAGGCATACCCGTCGGTTATGACAATTTCTCTGATTGTATGCCATGGGCGTGCTTCTTCAACTTCGTGGGCTGTCACTCGCAACGTATCAGGGCTAATATGCACAAAATGGGACCCTCCGGCTTTTTCATAGACACCTGACTGCATGTGTTTTTGTCCAATCCAGCACGATGCCCGCTCACGGCGCTTACAGCGCTATGTTCAAACTACGGCGCCGCGTCAGAAGCAGCTAACATGAACGCGCCCCGCTTTTTGCAAATCATAACCACACTGGCATCCGCTTCGCTTGGCCTGGTCGCGGCTTTAGCGTGGAACGACGCAATCAAGGCGACGATTGTGGCCAGCTTGGGCGCGGATGGCAGCCTCACTGCCATGTATGCATATTCGATTCTGGCTACCGTACCTGCGGCTACCACGCTGAGCTAGTGTTTGCTTGACGAGGCTCGCCGGGAGCCGCGTCGTCGGCTGGTGAACAGTGATACACCATTTCATATTGCCGGAGCGGTTCGTGCCAACCTTGCCGTTCCAATGCCAGACCAATCGGGCTGTCAGCTGGCTCATTACCGAGCACCATTCGGCGGTCAGGAAATCGGCTGGCCAGTGCGGCGACCAGCGGCGGAATGTGTGCAACATCCGCTGCTGCAACATCGGCAATGCGCAGCTCGGCGTTTGATGCTCGGGCGAGAGCGAAGGCGGTCGGCGCTGCCGCTGAGCCAACCACAAAGCCCTGCAGGTCAGGTGTAGCCGCAAGGCTGG
>JADDQF010000074.1:10028-11863 GCA_016781505.1 bacterium | reverse complement strand
GGCCTACCTGTTCATCTCGCACAACCTGGCAGTTGTCGAGCATATGAGCGATTACATTGCCGTGATGCATCATGGTGAGGTGGTTGAGTATGCTGCTACGGCGGATCTTTTCCGCGCCCCCAAGCAGGAATACACCCGCACGCTGATCGAGAGTGTGCCCTATATCCCGCGCCCGGGTGGTCGACGTATTCAGCAGCCAAAGCTTGAAGGCATACCCTCGACGGCGTTCGATCTTCGGCCGCCGTTGTTGAGTGAAACAACGGTTGAATAACAAACGTCGGGCTACGATAACTGTTTTCATTCAATCTGCCTGAGCATAATCACAAGGAGAACGTATGCAACTGAGCTATGAGCAGAAGCAGGCCATCTACGAACAGGGATATGTGGTCGTTCCCGGCGTGATTCCCAGGGTAATGATCGATGCCGCCTTGCGCGCGATCAACCACTCGGTCGGGGAGGGCATGAGCGCAGAGGAGATGACGACGTTTCGCGCCCAATCCTATTGCCGCGAACTCCAGACAGCGCCCGTAATCACCGATTTGCTGAACAAGACGCCGGCCTGGTCATTGGCCGAGTCGGCGATTGGGGAAGGTGCCATCAAACCGGTACGGGGGGCACAGATCGCGCTGCGTTTCCCTACCATGCAGGACCCGCCGTCCCCGCCGCATCCCCATCTGGACGGGATGTACACACCGACCAACGGTGTGCCCGAAGGCACGATCCAGAATTTTACGATGCTGCTTGGCGTTGTGCTGAGCGACGTGTCAAAGCCCTACGCCGGTAACCTTACCGTATGGCCCGGTACGCACCGTATCTATGAGCACTATTTCCAGCAGCACGGCTGGCAGTCACTGCTCAAGGGTATGCCGCCGGTTGCACTACCCGAGCCGCAGCAACTAATGGCTCAGGCGGGAGATGTGGTGCTGTGCCATTATCAGCTCGCGCATGGCATCACGGCGAACATCTCGCCCAACATCCGCTACGCCATTTATTTCCGCTTGCACCACGTCGAGCACGAAACATATGGCAAGCAAACGATGACCGACATTTGGCTGGAGTGGCCTGGCATGCAGACTTTTACCGGGCAGACTGCCACAAGCGGCGCTCCAGCAATGTAAGCAGGGTAGACAACCAACGTTTCTGACCTTCGGGGTTTGTTACCATTTGATGCACCGAGGGTTTGATGCACTAAAGCATGGGCCGCGTGGCCCATTTTTTGCGGCGACGAATCAGCAAGATCGGCATAGGATGGAAATGCCAGGAGCACTTCCGACCCATACACAGCCTCGTCGACGATGTGAGCATCGCTGCTATCTTGTTGTACGCTACGTATGGATCGCATAGAGCGAGGGTAAAAGTATATGCCTGCATTAATTGAACACTCGCTGGATGGGGCATGGCAGTTTCGTGAAGCGAGCAGCAACGAGTGGCTTCCCGCGAACGTTCCCGGCGGCGTCCACACCGATCTGCTAGCCGCCGGACGAATTGCCGATCCGTTCGTGGGCGATGAAGAGAAACGCGTACAATGGGTCGCCGAGCGCGATTGGGAATATCGGCGCGTCTTTCATGTCGAATCCGGTCTGCATGAAGCAGACCGCGTTTTCATACTTTGCGAGGGACTGGATACATTGGCCGAGGTGCGTCTGAATGGCGAGCTGCTGGGCCGCACCGACAACATGTTTCGCTCGTACCGCTGGGAGGTCAAGCATTTGCTCCGGGCTGGCGAGAACGAGGTGCGCGTGCTCTTCCGCTCGCCGGTACAGTATGTCACAGAGCGCCAGCGCCAGCGCCCGATGGTCGACGTGAACGATGTGATCCACGGCGCGCCCTACCTC
>JADDQF010000074.1:0-9856 GCA_016781505.1 bacterium | reverse complement strand
CTCAGCCGCTGTACCGGGTGGAAGTTTTGCTGACGAGTGGCGATACGGTGCTGGACCAGCGAGCGTACCAGGTTGGCCTGCGGACGATTGAACTACGGCAAGAGCCAGACAATTGGGGTCGCTCGTTCACGTTCGTGGTTAATGGCGTGCCGATCTTTGCCAAAGGATCAAATTGGATTCCGGCCGACTCGTTCCCTACGCGCATTTCGGCTGCCCAGCTTGAGCATTTGCTTGGCTCTGCGGCTGCGGCGCATCACAACATGGTGCGCGTGTGGGGCGGCGGCTACTACGAGGATGAAGCATTTTACGATCTGTGCGACCGCTACGGCCTGTTGGTCTGGCAAGATTTCATGTTCGCGTGCGCGGTTTACCCCTTGAACGACGCGGAATTGCTGGATACCATCAAGGCTGAGGTCGTCGAGAATGTGCAGCGCTTGCGTCACCGGGCGTGTCTTGCGCTATGGTGCGGCAACAACGAGATCGAGACCGCCTGGGTGAGTTGGGGCTGGGATCGGCCGGAGCTCGCCGATTTGAAGGCGGCGTACGACCACTTCTTCCACCAGTTGCTGCCAGCCTGGGTCGCTCCCGAGGACCCCGACACCACCTACTGGGCCAGCTCACCCTCGTCGGGCAAGCCGTTCGACGACCCCAACGGGGGCACCGTTGGCGATATGCACGAGTGGACGGTTTGGCACGCGATGAAGCCGCTCAAACACTACCGTGATATCTCATCGCGCTTTGTGAGCGAATTTGGGTTTCAGTCGCTGCCGAACATCCGGACGGTGGCGACGTATGCCGAGCCGCCCGAGTGGAACATGACGTCCTACATCATGGAGCACCATCAGCGCAACGCGGCGGGCAACGGCAAGATGATCACCTACCTAACCGATCACTTCCGGCTGCCCAAAGATTTCACATCCCTGGTCTACCTCACCCAGCTGCTGCAGAGCGAAGCTATGCGTATCGGCGTTGAGCACTGGCGCCGCGATCCCGCCTGTAGCGGCGTGCTGTACTGGCAGCTTAACGACTGCTGGCCGGTCGCCTCGTGGTCCAGCATGGATTACTTCGGCCGCTGGAAGGCAGCCCATTACGGCAGCCAGCGCTTCTACGCGCCCCTGCTGCTGTCGGTTGAAGATCGCCCCGAGCGTATGGCCATCTTCATCACCAACGATGCCACAACGTCTTGGACCGGTCAGCTGGACTGGTCGCTCGAAACGTTGGGCGGCGAGCGTTTGGAGGGCGGCGAAGTGGACGTGAGCGTGGAACCCCAGGCTACGATGGTGGTCCACACGCTGGATATTGCTGAACGCATCAGCGATGCGCAGCGCCGCCAAACGATCCTGGTCTGCGAACTGCGGCATGGCGATGAGTTGGTGCAAACCGTGGTTACGCCCTTTGGGCCGACGAAGCACCTCAGCTTGGAAGATCCCCAGATCGGCGTGGAAGTGCAGGCGGATGGCGATCGGTGGAGCATTCAGTTGCAAGCACGATCCCTGGCGCGCTTTGTCGAGCTGGCGATTGAAGGCGTCGATGCTCTGTTCAGCGATAACTACTTCGACTTGCCGGCCGGTCGTGCAGTACGCGTCCGCTGCGCATTACCGGAAGGTTGGACGCCGGCGCGTGTGCAAGACGCGTTGCGCATCCGGTCGCTCTGGGATTCATACTGATACAACGTACGCGTTCAGTAAATGCGGGTGGTGCAGGCCTCAAAGATTGCCATCAAGCCTATGTGATCAGGTTTACGGCCCGATCACATAGCAAGGACCTGAACCGTGCAGCCTAGGCGCCATGCGTCTGCTAACAAACCGATCACTATATATAGAAGATATATAGAAGGGCGGGCAACATGACTATGCCTCGGTATGGCTTTAACTTTCTCTGGATGTTCATTTACGAGCCTGGGCGACAGCCCCAGCCAGTTGATGAGCAGGCCCTCGATTTCATGGCCGACTACGGCTTCGATTTTGTGCGCATCCCGACCGACTACCGCTTCTGGACCAAAGACTTCGACTACTTTCGTCCTGACGAGGCGGTCTTCGCCTCAGTTGACAGCTATTTGAGGCCTGCCGCACGCGCGGCTTCCAAATGAGCTTGAATCTGCACCGCGCGCCCGGCTACTGCATCAATCGGAATGATCTGGAGCGACACAATCTGTGGGTTGACCAGGTGGCCCAGGATGCTTTTGTGTTTTTGTGGGAAACGTTTGCCCGGCGTTACAAAGGTGTGCCTAACTCGGCCCTCAGCTTCGACCTCCTGAACGAGCCGCCAAACGTCGGGCAGTACGGCTTGACCCGTGAAAACCACGCTGCACTAATTCAACGGACCGTCGCAGCGATTCGGGCGGTCGACCCGGCCCGTGAGATCGTGGTCGATGGTTTGGGCGGTGGGCATCTGGCCATGCCGGAGCTGGCCGACCTCGGCGTTATCCACAGCGGCCGTGGCTACCAGCCTATGCCGGTCAGCCACCATCGAGCTCAGTGGTGGTCGGGCAATGCTGAAGCGCCTGCGCCAGTGTATCCGGGCGTGCAATGGGCAGGCAGAACCTGGAACCGCGACACGCTGCGCGAGTTTTACCAGCCCTGGCGCGATGTGCAGGCCCCGGGCGCACAGGTACATATCGGCGAGTGTGGCTGCTATAACAAGACGCCGAACGATGTTGCGCTTCGCTGGCTACGCGACCTGTTTGGCTTGTACAAGGAGTTTGGCTGGGGCTTTGCGCTGTGGAACTTTGCGGGCGATTTCGGGATCATTGAGCATGGCCGTCCCGGCGCGCACTACGAGCAGCTCCATGGCTACAACGTGGACCGCGCGCTGCTCGATATCTTGCTGGCGAGCCGAGTAGGAGCTTAAGTCGCTGATCCTCGTTGTTGCAGCAGCGCTTCCGGTGTACTAAGCTGCTCAGTACACTTCCCCAGCTGCAGGGCTGCGACGGGGTATGGCAGGGTTGCGAAGCGCCGCTCCCCTGTATCAAACACAACCGGCCGGGATTATCTGCCATTCCCAAACAAGGTCCGACTGCTGCATTCGGGCCGAATGGTAGCGCGCAGGCCGGGAAAAAGATTAGGTTTCTGCGCTGCGCATGGCAATCAGAATGTATTGAGTTTTGCTCAAAAGGAATCGGTTCACATGCTGCATATTGCTGAATTTCTGGCGCCTACGCCCTCGGCGGTTTGGACGCTGGCCAAGCAGGCGGGAGTGAATTGGGCGGTTGGCGGCTTGCCGTTCGGCGAAACGTTCAACGGCATAGATGCGCCGTGGGATTTTCTGCCGCTGCTACGAATGAAGCAGCGCTACGAAAGCCATGATTTCGCGCTAGGCGTGATCGAGGCGCGACCGCCATTGAACCTCGCGAAGCGTGGTTTGCCCGGACGCGACGCGGAGATCGACGCCGTGTGTACGCTGCTTGAAAACATGGGGCGGCTCGGCATTCCGGTCTGGTGCTACGAATGGATGACCGACTTTAACTGGCTACGCACCAACACCAGCGCTCCGTCACGTGGTGGCTCAGTAGTGACCAGCTTTGATCAGGCGCTGCTGCGGGATGCGCCGCCGACCGAACTCGGGCCGATCAGTGAAGACGAGCTGTGGGAAAACCTTGAATACTTTCTGCGCCGCGTCATCCCGGTAGCGGAGCAGGCAAATGTGAAGCTGGCTATGCATCCGGACGACCCACCGCTTTCGCCGATCCGTGGCGTAGGCCGAATTATGCGTAGTGTTGAAAATTTTCAGCGCTTGCTCGACCTTGTGCCCAGCCCAATGAACGGGATCACGCTGTGTCAGGGTAATTTCACGCTGATGACGGACGATCTGCCGGGGGTGATCCGACACTTCGGCCGGCAGAATAAAATCTTTTTTGTGCACTTCCGTGACGTGCTGGGTACGCCGGAACGCTTTGAAGAAACCTGGCACGACGCTGGGATGACGGATATGTTTGCGTGCATGCAAGCGTATCGCGACATTGGCTTTGATGGCTTGCTCCGTCCCGACCATGTGCCGACGGTGGAAGGTGACAGCAACGCCAATGCCGGTTATTCTTCCTTCGGTCGGCTGTACGCTATTGGCTATATCCGCGGCTTGCAACAGGCCGTGTACGCAACCTAGCAGCTGAGGAGCACATGCGTATCGCAATCACTGGGGGCGGAGGCCGGATTGGCCGCGCCGTGATCGAACTAGCGCTCCAGCAGGGGCACAGTGTCGTAAGTATTGACCGTGCTCTTCCCCGGCCGGACACGGTACAGCCAGATGTTACCTTTGTCCAGGCCGAGTTGACCGACTATGGGATGTTTGAGCAGGCGCTTTACGGCTGTGATGCGCTGGTCCACATGGCGGCGATCCCCGGTCCTCGCGGACATGCCGACCATGTGGTGCATAACAACAACGTGGTGACGAGCTATAACGCTCTGAGTGCTGCGGCGCAGCTTGGGATCAAGCGCGTGTGCCAAGCTTCCAGCATCAATGCTACCGGTGCAGCCTTCAGCCGCTGGCCGCGCTACGACTACTTTCCGCTGGACGAGCAGCATCCGACCTACAACGAAGACCCGTACAGCTTGTCGAAGTGGATCTGTGAGCAGCAGGCGGACTCATTCGCCCGGCGGTATGACGGTATGGCGATTACCAGCCTGCGCTTTCATGGAATCGTCCCCGAGCGTGCCGCGGCTGTACGGCCAGACAACGCATTTCGCGATTTAGTCGTCAAGCACTTATGGGGCTATACTTGTCTCCAGGCTGCCGCGCGGGCCTGCTTGCTGTCGCTTACGGCTCCATTCACCGGGCATGAGGTGCTGTATATTGTTGCGCCCGACACCGTAACGGAACGACCGTCGCTTGAGCTCCAAGCCGAATTTTTTCCAAATGTGCCGTTGATCGGCGATCTCGGCGGCAATCACGGATTTTTCAACACAGCCAAGGCTGAGCGGCTGCTGGGGTGGAAGCACAACGAATAGTTGAAGGGAGTGCAGAACAACCATGCGCATTCAACCGTCGCGTGAAGATCTGATCAAGCTCACGCAGCTCAATCCGTTTGAGCGTTTTGAGGATGGACGTCCACGGGTGCCCGACGATTTGCTCGAACGCATGAAAATGGTGACGACGGAGGAAGCCTGGGGCGTGCTGCGGCGGCACGGCTATCATCGCCAGTTCGAGGGCAATTGGCTGGAAACGCATCCCGGCACGATCACCGTTGGGCGGGCGGTAACGGCGCAATTTCTGCCGCATCGTCCCGACTACCACGACGCTGTGCAGCAGACCGGCCTGGACGAAGGACGCGGCAAGATCGGTGGTCAGAACTCGTGGATCATCGAAACGTTGCAAACAAACGATGTGATGGTGGTGGACATCTTCGGCAAAATCAAGGATGGCACGGTTGTCGGGGATAACCTGGGCACCGCGGTGCGCTCGCGGACGCGTGCGGGCGCGGTGATCGAGGGCGGTATCCGCGATTATCAAGGGTTGGTCCAACTTACCGACGTCAACTTTTATGTACGGGGAGTCGATCCCACGGCTATCGCCGATGTTACGCTGGGCGGGATCAACATTCCGATACGGATCAGTGGTGTAACCGTGCTGCCGGGCGATGTGGTGCTGGGTACGCCAACCGGTGTGATCTTCATTCCGCCGCATCTGGTGCAGGAAGTGGTTGAGCGCAGCGAGGATACCCGCGTACGGGATGAGTTCGGCAAGCTGCGCTTAGGTGAAGGTACGTACACCAGTGGCGAGATCGATGTGCCAACGTGGCGGGAAGATATCGAAGCCGATTTTCAGGCTTGGAAGCAGGCGAATAACAAATGAGCACACCAAATCCCAATCAAGCCGGGGCTAGACCCGAGGACCATGTGCGAACAGCCGGGCGTCCGAGCGAGCTGAAGATTACGGACATGCGCACGGCGACAGTTGGCTGGGATCACTGGCGCTTCACGATTATCCGCATTGACACCAATCAGGGCATCAGTGGCTACGGTGAGGTGCGCGATCTTGCCAGCAAAACGTATGCGCTGATGCTCAAGAGCCGCTTGCTTGGGGAAAATCCGTGCAACGTGGACAAGCTGTTTCGCAAGATCAAGCAGTTTGGGCATCATGGCCGGCAGGGCGGTGGCGTATGTGCCGTCGAAATGGCGCTGATGGATCTGGCGGGCAAGGCCTACGGCGTGCCGGCCTATGTGTTGGCCGGTGGCAAGTTCCGCGACCGTATCCGCATGTACTGTGACACGCCGAACGAGCCGACCGGCGAGGCGATGGGCAAGAAACTTGCGGAGCGCATGGAGCGCGGCTTTACGATGCTCAAGATGGATCTGGGCGTGCAGCCTTTGATTGGCATCAAAGGCGCCTTAAGTTGGCCGCAGGGGATGCTGCCCGGCGATCCTACGGACAAGCTCGACCAAATGCTTAGTATTCATCAGCTGATGCACCCGTTTACTCACGTCCGGCTGACACCTAAGGGCATTAACCTGATCTGTGAGTATGTCGAGCAGGTGCGGGCGGTTGTGGGCGATGAGGTGCCCATCGCCGCCGATCACTTCGGCCACATCGGCGTCGACGACTGTATTCGGCTCGGCCAGGCATTGGAGCCGTATAACCTGGCCTGGCTGGAAGACCTCGTGCCATGGCAGTTTACCGACAAGTGGGTGCAGATCGAGCGCGCGTTGAACACGCCGGTGTGTACCGGTGAAGATATTTATCTGCGGGAAGGCTTCAAGCCGCTCCTGGAAGCCCGCGCGGTGAACGTAATCCACCCCGACCTGGCAACCAGCGGCGGCATCGTGGAAACGAAAAAGATCGGCGATATGGCGCAGGAGTACGGTATCAGCATGGCGCTGCACATGGCTGGAACGCCGATCAGTACCATGGCCAGCGTGCATTGTGCTGCCGCCACTGAAAACTTCATCGCGCTGGAACATCACTTCAACGAAAAGCCATTCTGGAACGACATGATCGACGGGATACCGAAGCCGATTATTCAACGCGGCTTTATCCCTGTGCCGGAAGGGCCGGGACTGGGCTTCGATCTCAACGAGGATGTGATCCGCGAACACCTGCTGCCCGACGACCAGGGCTTCTTTGAGCCGACGCCGCAGTGGGATGTTGAGCGCAGTTGGGATCGGCTGTGGTCGTAGTGGTCTGTTTTGTTTGACATAATGTATCAATTTTCAGCGATGGGGAGGAATGAGATGGCTGATGGAGCACTCGGCACCACCAAAGTCACGCAGGTCGGCATCATTGTCAGCGACATCGAGGCGAAAGCACGGGCCTGGTCCGAGATCCTGGGTCTGCCCATGCCGCAGATCATCGTCACGGATACGGTCGATGTGGCCCAAACCGAATACCAGGGCGAGCGTTCAACGGCGCGGGCCAAGCTGGCATTTTTCCATATGGGGCAGGTAGACATCGAGCTGATCGAGCCCATCGGTGAGCCAAGCACCTGGAAGGACCAGCTCGACCAGCACGGCGACAGTTTGCATCACATCGCCTTCCAGATCAAGGGGATGGGCGAAAAAGTAGCCTATCTCGATTCCAAGGGGGTGCCGTTGGTGCAGCGCGGCGAATACACGGGCGGGCGCTACGCGTATGTGGACGGCAGCGTGCAGCTGGGCACGATCATGGAGCTGTTGGAAAACGACTGATTTGTGCGTGTTGAAGAAGGTTGTAGGGGCCGGACATGACGCTGCAATGATCGCCACTCGGCCCTACCATCGCCTACCTGTTTCCAAACATGTGCCGAGAAAGGTCGCCCACTGATGAATGCTACCCTGCCACTGCGCCGCTTTGGCCAATCCGATCTGCTGATCACACCGCTCTGTCTTGGCTGCGCACCGCTGGCGAGTATGCCGGAGGTGTTTTATCCTGTGCCTGAAGATCAGGCTTTGGCTGTGGTGCGGGCGCTCCTGGACAGTCCGATCAACTTCCTCGACACGGCGGCCGCCTATGGCGACGGCGAGAGCGAACGGCGGATCGGCACTGTGCTGCGTGAACGAGGCGGGCTGCCGGCCGGCTATGTGCTGGCAACCAAGGCCGACCGCGACCTCCGTACCGGGGACTTTAGCGGCGAGCAGACCAAACGATCCGTTGAGCGCAGCCTCCAGCTGTTGGGAGTCGACCATGTGCAGATTGTGTATCTGCACGATCCGGAATATGCCACGACACCATTTGAGGAGATCATGGCGCCGGGTGGTGCTGTGGATGTGCTCCAACGCTTCAAGGCGAAAGGCATCATCGGCAGCATCGGCATCGCCGCCGGACCAATCGCGATGATGCTGCGCTACGTCGAGACTGGTGCGTTCGATGCCGTGATCACCCACAATCGCTACACGCTGCTCAACCGCTCGGCCGAGCCACTGCTCAACCAGGCGGCAGCGCGTGGTATGGCGGTCGTCAATGCGGCGCCGTATGGCGGTGGAATGCTGGCTAAAGGTCCGGACGCCTGGGGCAAGTATGCTTATCGTGAAGCGTCGCCGGAACGTGTCGAGCGCGTCCACCGGATGATGGCAATTTGTCGCGAGTACGACGTGCCGCTGGCTGCTGCCGCGCTGCAATTTTCGCAGCGCGACCAGCGGATCACCTCCACCATCGTGGGCATGACCCGCCCTGAACGAGTTGCCCAAACGCTCGAGCTGGCACAACAACCGATCCCCGACGAAATCTGGCAGCGGCTGGACGACGTGGGATTCGAAACGGACGATGTATAGACCACAGGCGAAAAAAGCGAGACTGTGATGACTGAGCATTCCCGTCGCTTCAAGGTGCTGGCCGAGCGCGATATTAACCGCGAGACCTTTGTCGAGCCCTGGCCCGAAGTTGGCTTGGTCGTCACCGACAGCCCGCACGATCCCGAGCCGAGCCTGCGAATCGAGGACGGACAGGTGGTGGAGCTGGACGGCAAACCGCGCGCCGACTTTGATATGCTCGACCTGTTTATCGCCGATCACGCGCTGGACCTCCGTGTTGCCGACGAAGCCATGGCAACGCCCGCGCTCGAGATCGCTCACATGCTGGCAGACATCAACGTGCCGCGCGCCGACCTCCTGCGGCTGGTCGGTGGCTGCACTCCCGCCAAGCTGGTCGAAATCATCCGGCATATGAACGTGCTGGAGATGATGGTCGGGCTGGCCAAGATGCGGATCCGCCGAACGCCGGCTAACCAGGCGCATGTGACCAACAAGCGCGAGCACCCAGCGTTGTTGGCCGCCGATGCTGCCGAGGCTGCACTCCGTGGCTTCGCCGAGGTCGAGACCACCGTTGGCGTGGCACGCTTCGCGCCCTTCAATGCGCTGGCAATTCTCGTCGGTAGCCAGACCGGGCGGGGCGGGGTGCTAACGCAGTGTGCGGTCGAGGAGTCGCGCGGTCTGCAGCTGGCCATGAAGGGCCTGACATCGTATGCCGAGACGCTTTCGGTCTATGGGACCGAGCGCGCCTTTGTGGACGGCGACGATACGCCCTGGTCCAAAGCGTTCCTGGCGTCGGCCTATGCGTCGCGGGGTGTCAAGGTGCGCTTCACCTCCGGCACCGGATCGGAGGCGCTGATGGGGCACTCCGAGGGTCGCTCGATGCTGTACCTCGAAGCGCGCTGTCTGCTCGTCACGCGCGGTGGTGGCAGTCAGGGTGTGCAGAATGGCTCAATCTCGTGCATTGCGCTACCCGAGTCACTGCCGGGCGGTGTGCGCGCAGTGCTCGCCGAGAATTTGCTGGCGGCCATGCTGGGCCTGGAAGTAGCTTCCGGCAACGATGCGTTGGCCTCGCACTCTGCGATCCGCAAAACGGCCAAGCTGATGCTCCAGTTCATCCCCGGCACCGACTTTATCTTCTCGGGCTATAGCGCGGTTCCTAAACGCGACAACCTGTTCGGCGGCGGCAACTTCGACGCCGA
>JADDQF010000023.1 GCA_016781505.1 bacterium | reverse complement strand
CGGCAAGATCCAAACCTGCCGTGAGCGTTCATACGCTGGCGCGGCCCCCCACCCTTTGGCATTGCTAGGCAGGTTCGGCAAGTTTTCGCTGTGATGGAAGGCACCATTGACGACAGGTCACCTAAAGCCCTATACTGCACCACACAGCCCCAGCCGCTGTTTGACCACGCCCTGGGGAGGCCAGCAGTAACCTGCAGTGGAGCCAGGCGCTACGTCCATTGGTCGCTCCGCCGGTTTGTAAGTGCTGGGAAAGGGATGAAAGCATGGCGAGACTCCCACGCCGCGTGCTGCTTGTCGAGGATGACGACGCCCTACGCAACCTGGTGGCGCTTGTTCTGGAAGAGGAAGGGTACAGCGTGATCAGCGCATCCTCCGGCACCGACGCTATCACCCAGCTAGCTACCAACGCGTGTGCGCCCGATGTGATTTTGCTCGACTACGACCTGGTGGACATGACAGCCCGGGAAGTGCGGGCTGCCCAACTGGGCTGACGGCCGTGTGATCGAGTACCGGTGGTACTCATGACAGCCCACTTCCCAGGGGAGCTGGTCTCAAAAGAATTGGGCGTCGCAGCGTGCATCTCCAAACCGTTTCACCTCAACGACATAACTGCTACATTGAATCGGATCTGCGGCTTAACCCCATAGTGGCCTTCACTTCATCCGCTTTGCCGGATCAGCCTCCAAATGTCACAGCGCCCCACTGAGACCGGTGAGGCGCGTCCGGGGGATGCGGTTCTATGGGGAAGGCCCTCGTTGGAGGATGCCTCTGGCTCACTGCCAACATCATGGGAGCGCAGTAGGTTGACGCCTGGTGTTACAGAACATTTTGCTCCAGGGCGGACGACCAGATGGACAGCAAGAAATTGGTTTGCGCCACGCGGGGCGGACAACGCAGCCGTGGCGCAACACTACCTTAGGTAGGCAGCAAACCGAGCGTGCCCAGCAGGTCGAGCAGGTCGTTGGGTCCGAAGGGCTTGGCTAGAAAGGCGACGGCTCCCGCAGCCAATACCGCAGCTTTGCGCGCCGTATCGCCCGAAATCACGACGCTTGCCGGCATGGGTGCGAGCGCCTGCGCTGCGGCGAGAACGTCAAGGCCTGTGCCGTCCGTGAGGTGGTAGTCGGTAATCACAATGTGGGGCGTGGTATGCGTCAGTTGCTGCCGCGCCTCCGCTACACTTCCCGCTGAGAAGACCAGGGCATGCGGATCGTGACGAGCCAGCGTTCGCCGGATGACAAGGCGAATGATGGCGTCATCGTCGACGATGAGGAAGGTAGGCACGGACATAACAGGATAGCCTTCACTAGTTAATGGCAGCGTGACTGGGGGTAGTGTTATGCTAGTAGGCCTACCTTACCGTGAACCTTACGCCGCATCGGGATTCACAGATCCGTGATTCCTCCGCCCAACGGCCGCCTGAAGCAACAGCGATTGATCGGGCCAGCAACGCCCACGGCAGCAGCCCATGCCCTGAACGACTTTTGCGCGGCAGACGAGAAGGGTGGCGACATGGAGCATGCACGGAATGACAGACACCAGAAACATGAAATCCGTACTATCCGAGTGGGGCTAGCGGCCTGGCCGGGTGTCAGCGTACAAACGCTGGCAGTCGGCTGAAATGAGCGAGCGCGCCGCTTAGGCATCAAGCGACGAGGCCAATGCACCACGAGGTCGTGGCTATGCATCGGGTTAATCCAGACCAAGGTACGCTTTTTGAACTGTTTCGTTCTCGCTCAGTCTCTTGGCTGAGTCGGAGAGCACGATCTGCCCTGTTTGCAGCACATAGCCGCGGTGCGCTATGCCCAGCGCCATCAGGGCGTTTTGCTCCACCAGCAGGATTGTGGTCCCTTGCTTGTTAATGTCTTGAACAATACTAAAGATCTGATCGACCAGAATCGGGGCGAGTCCCATGCTGGGTTCGTCAAGCAACAACACATGTGGCCGCGACATTAACGCCCGCCCGATCGCCAGCATCTGCTGCTCACCGCCGGACAGCGTACCACCCTTTTGGGCAACACGCTCCCGCAGCCGGGGAAACAGATCCAACACCCGCTCCAGATCGGCCTGATACTGCGGATCGCGGCGGGAATGAATGTAGGCGCCCATCTCCAGGTTTTCGAGCACCGTTAGCCGCGGGAAAATCCGCCGACCTTCCGGCGACTGCGAAACACCCAACTTCACAATCTCATGGGAAGGCATGGTATCAATGCGCCGCCCATTCAGCAGCACTTGTCCTTGGCGCGGCGACAGCAGCCCCGAGATGGTGCGCAAGGTCGTCGACTTGCCAGCGCCATTCGAGCCGATCAGCGTCACGATCTCGCCCTCGTTGACCGCAAGTGAGATGCCTTTAAGCGCGTGAATATTGCCGTAAAAGGTATGAACGTTCTGCAACTCCAGCAAAGCCATGATCTACGTTCCTTCTAAACGCACACGCCGCGGATCAGCCTGGCAGCTTGCAGCTGCGCTTCCGGCGAGCTCATGTACAGCCAGACGTAGCGGTACAGTTAGGTCGAGGAGGTTGGGGCTCCCGGATTGGCAGCGGCGGCTTGCGCTGGCAGCGTTCCACGTGGAGTGTCGCCACGTGTGCCCGCCGCACCTTGCCCAAGGTAAGCCTCGATCACCCGCGGATTATGGCGAATCTCCTTGGGCGTCCCCTCGGCGATCATGCGACCGTAATCCAGCACGGCGATGCGCTCCGATATCTCCATGACCAGGCTCATGTCGTGCTCGATTAAGACCACCGTGATGCCTAGTTGGTCCCGCAGGCGCAGAATCAGATCCGTCGCGTCTTCCGTCTCCTGGGGATTCATCCCCGCCGCGGGCTCGTCCAACAGGATCAGTTTGGGCGCGGAGGCCAAGGCGCGGCCAATCTCGAGCCGGCGCTGCTCGCCATAGGCCAGACTACGGGCTAGATCATCGGCGCGATGCCGCAGATTAACAAATTCAAGGAGATCCAGGCCGCGCTCAATCGCTTGCCGTTCCTCGCGTCGATATCCGGAGCCATGCAGCAAAATCTGCCAGACCGACGCATTGAGCCGGGTGTGCATCCCCACCAGCACGTTTTCGAGCACGGTCATGTTGTTGAACAGCCGGATATTTTGAAAGGTGCGCGTGATGCCGAACGCCGCGATCTGATCCGGCCGGAGACCTACCAGCGAACGACCATTCAGCGTAATCGTGCCCTCGTCCGGCTGGTAGATTCCAGTGACAATGTTGAAGAAGGTCGTTTTGCCGGCACCGTTCGGCCCAATCACGCTGACGATGCTGCGCTCGTCGACGCTTAGCGACACCTCGTTAACCGCCACGAGGCCGCCAAAGCGTTTCTTAACATCCTTTGCTTCAAACAATGCCACGGTCTGATCCTTGCACTAGAAGTAATGTCGGCCCCGCACGCAGCAATGGGGTTTGCCCGCTCAACCCCACGTTCCTACTTGATGCCAACGTCGGGATGCACCATATTTTGTTCATCCTGCACCAACGCTTCACCTGTATCTTTGGACCCCTCGGCTTTGAGCTCGGCGCGCCGTCGCCGTTCCGGCAGCAGCCCCTCGGGCCGAAAGATCGTGACCAGAATCAGCACCAGGCCAAAGAACAGCCTTTGGTATTGCACCGGGTCGAAGTTCGCCGGAATTGGCAAGCCGGCTCGTCGCCACAACACCAGCTGATTGGCAAAGTCCGGCAAGATGCGCAGGTTGAGCAGTGTGATCAGCGTTGCGCCGAGCACAGCGCCGGGAATGCTACCCATGCCACCCAGAATCACCATGGCCAGGATCGAGATCGACTGGACCACGTCAAAGGTTGGCGGGCTGATAAAGCGCAGCTTGGCCGCGTAGAGCACGCCCATCGCGCCGGCAAACGTTGCACCTGCCGCGAACGCCAGCAGCTTCATCCGCACCAGGGGCACGCCCATCGCGATCGCCGCAGTCTCGTCTTCGCGAATCGCCGTCCAGGCGCGTCCAACCCGCGAGTCGTTGAGCCGCCGCGCGGACATGATCGTGATCAGTACGATCACCAGCGCCAGCGCGTAAAAGTACATACGGTATTCGGCGCCGGGGCTGGACTGAACGTTGAGCGCATCCAGTGCCGGTTGAAAGAAGAGCGGCGGCTGGCCGATGTTGGTGATGCCCTGCGCGCCGCCGGTGATGTTAACCGGCCGGTTCAGATTGTTGGCCAGCAGACGAATCACTTCGCCAAAGCCAAGCGTCACAATCGCCAGGTAATCGCCACGCAGCCGCAGCACCGGCAAGCCCAGCAGCACGCCAAAAAGCCCGGCCGCAACGACGCCCAGGATCAGAAACACAAAAAACCACGCGCTGCCCAGCGGAAATGAGGCGGCTAAACCAGGAAAAATATTGGCAGCTTGCGGCGTGCTGAAGATCGCCCACAGATACGCGCCAATCGCGAAAAAGGCAATATAGCCCAGGTCGAGCAACCCGGCGAAGCCGACCACCACGTTCAGACCGAGGGCCAAAGCCACAAAGATCGCGGCCTGGGTTACAACATCAAGAAAGCCCTGGTTCAGATTGCCAACATACGGCATCACGCCGCCAAGCACGATCAGCCCCAACGCAACCCGCAGCCAGGTCGGGATCGGAAAGTAATAGATCGCCAACAGTGATGACAAAAAGACCAAAAATGCGATGGTCGAAAACGGATTGCTTATGAGCCAGAAGCTGGCGATAACAACATACCCGACCACAACAACATACGGAGTGACACCTTGGCCTAGCGAGGCTGCGAGTCGTTCGCGCAGAGTGCTGCCAAGCGCCGGCGATTGTTGGCTTGTGCTCACGGTGCCCTCCTAGACCTTCTGCGTCGTCGCCTCGCCCAACAAGCCGGACGGACGGAAAATCAAAATGCCGATCAAGATCAGAAACGACGCAACACTCGCGTAATCGGGACCACTAAAGCGGCCACCGGTAAACAGCGTCAGGTAGGTTGAGACAAAGGCCTCCAACAAACCGAGCACGATCCCGCCGACCATGGCGCCGGTGATATTGCCGATCCCGCCCAGCACGGCCGCGGTAAACGCCTTAAGGCCAGCGATAAATCCGATGTAGGGATTTACCGTGCTGTATTTGACGCCAAAAAGCACGCCGGCCCCGCCGCCTAATGCACCGCCGATGAAAAACGTCATCGCGATGATCAGGTTGACATTAATGCCCATCAAGCTGGCGGTCGCTCGATCCTGAGCTACCGCACGAATTGCCTTGCCCAACTTGGTGACGTTGATCAGATAGTTGAGCGCGATCAGCATCAACAGCGAGGTAACAATAAAGATCAGCGACTGGCTATCGATTGCGACGCGCAAGTTCGCTCCGGCAGCAGTGGGAATTTCAAGCAGCTGGAACCGGCGGCTGAGCCCCAGCTGCGGATAGCGCAGATTGAACCGTGAAGGGCCGGCCAGCAGCCGCACCAGGTCTTGCAGCACCAACGAAACCCCGATGGCCGAGATCAGCGGCACTAGCCGCGGCGCGTTGCGCAGCGGACGGTAGGCAAAGCGTTCGATGCCCACCGCCAGCAGACCGCTGGCGGTCATGGCGACCAGCAACGCAAACACCACAAAGAGCAGCGGGTGCATTGCCGCCAGCAGCCCCTGTGACGCGAGCCATAAACCTAGCCCGCCGCCCACGAATGCGCCGACCATGTAGATCTCGCCGTGGGCAAAGTTGATGAACTCCAAAACGCCATACACCAAGGTGTAGCCCAGGGCAATCGTGGCATACAGAAAGCCAAGCACCAGGCCGTCGATGATCACCAGCGGCAGCACCGTCAGCACGCCGCTTAGCAAATTCGCCTGCGTCCGGCTCAACAGCAGCGCCAGCACCAGTACGATCGCTCCAAGAATAAGTGAGCTGCCGACAACAAAAACAAAGATTTGACCAATCGGCGCCAGCACTTGGCGCAGCGTCCCCACGGACGCCTGTCTACTCGCGAGCGGCTGAGCCTGGGCTTTCACTGCCATACGCGCTTTATCCATTTCGTACAACTGCTGCGGGAAAACACGTGGTTTATTGATTGCCTATGATAGCACAGGAGGGCGAGCAAAGCTCGTCCCCCTGTGCCAAACCTACAGCAACTGGTTATTCCGCCGGCGGTTCGGCTTCGACCGTACCCGCCACCGTGTTCTGGCCCCAGTTCTCCGGATCGCCCGATACGACCTCGAAGACGTAGTAGGTGGCCGGCGAGCGGTCGCCCTCCTCGTCAAAGGTAACGGTGCCGGTCACACCCTGGAACGTATCGACATCCTCCATCGCCGCCTCGACTTGCTCGCGGGTGGGCTTGCCGTTCGCCTCTGTAGCAGCGTTGGCGATCGCCAGCAGACAAGCCTTGGCCGCGTCATAGGCCTGGAAGGCAGGATAGCCGGCCGGGGCGTTGAACTGAGACTGGTAATCCTCCGAGAACTGCGCGGCCTGTGGATAGGCGCTCGCCGGGCCGGAAACCGACACATAGTTCGTGCCGACTGCCGTCTCGCCAGCCAGCCGGGTCAGGTCAGGCGAGTCAAGACCATCGCCGCCGAGCACTGTCGCCTCAATCCCACGCTCACGCAGCTGCTGAATGAACGGGCCGACTGTGCTGTAGATGCCGCCGAAGAAGATTACGTCAGGGTTAGCCGCCTGGATTGGCGTCAGCACCGCGTCAAAGACGGATTGTTCCTGCGTGCCCGCAAAGCCGGCAACAGTGACACCCCGTTCCTCAAGCGTATCGCGGAACACCGTCGCCAGACCTTCGCCGTAGGCCGTCTGGTCGTGCAGCACGTAGGCATTCTTCGCCTGCAGCTCGTTTACCGCGAAGTCGGCAGCGACCACGCCCTGCACGTCGTCACGACCAACCAAGCGATACGCCGTGCCGTCAAATTCTTCCGTGACGCGCGGGTTGGTGTTGGCCGGCGAGATCATCACCAGGTTGGCGTCGCGGTACGTCGGCAGCGCAGCCAGCGCAACACCCGAGTTGATATGGCCGACAACACACATAATGTTTTGATCGGCGGCAATGGTGTTGGCGTTCGAGGCGCCGACCGTCTCGGTTGCCTGGTCGTCGAACTGCGCGATCTCCACGCCCTGGAAGCCCATCTGCTCGCCGAGCTGCTCAACAGCCAGCTGCGCCCCGTTGAGGCCGGTGGTGCCGAACTGCGCCTGCGGACCTGAGAGCGGGCCCTGATACCCGATACGGATGCCGCTCAGATTGAGCGCGCTTACGTCGGGCAAGTTTTCTTCCGCAACGGCAGTTCCGTCCGTACCCGCAACCGCGGTTCCGTCCGTGCCGGCGGTGGTCGTCGCCGTCGTGTCGGTTGTGGCTGTAGCCATTGTTTCTGTGGTTGCCGCCGCCAATGGAGACGCGGCAGCAGACGCCGCCGTAGTTGCGGCAGCGACCGATGCCGCCACCGAAGCTTGCGTGCCGCCAGCTGCAGTTGACGGTGCAGTCGACGTTGCTGGTGTGGCCGCGCCACACGCCGCCAGCGCCGAGGCCAGCAGAACGAGCAGCATAACAAATGAAGCGATACGTTTCATGGACTCCTGAACTCCTTCAATAATCCAAACCATGCGGGCATAGCCTACGAGGAATAGCCGTGGCCGAGCGCCACGCAATCCTTAAGTTGGACTTGTTCTTGCCAGAACACCTCCTTGTTAGGCCAGGTTGCTGTGGAGATACGACTGGACCAAAAGCGAAGGAAGGTTGTGATCTGGTGCTTCCCGCAATATGTGACGTGCCACAAACAAGCGAACTTTCGCTGAGATCAGCGACCGCTGCCGGTGACAGAACAACGTCTTCGCCTATTCCCAAGCTGAACAATACGTATCTTCACCGGCAGCGACCCCATGAGCAAGATTGCTTCTGCGGGACACTTTGGAAGAGAGTGTACAACGACGGTCAAATAATTGTCAAGAAAGCAAAGCTATGGCACACTGCGGCCGGAGGGGAGGCTTGCAATGCGCGCATACGGCAGTTCGGATGGACGATGGCCACCGTTGGTTACGGCACTGGTGATTTTTGTGGTATTGATCGGGATCGTTCAGATCGCAAGCCGCGCGGGTAATCAGCCCGACGCACTGCACCACCAGTTTGCGGCTAGTCCACCCGCTCCAAATGCCGGCCAAATTGTGCTGCCACCCGTGCCAACCAATCTGGTCGCTCTGGCCCGCACGACCACGGCACGTGTGTTAGGAGGCTTGGCCAGCGCGCCCATCAACCGCGTCGGTCGCAACGAAGTGATGCAAGTCGAGATCAGCCGGATCGAGCCGGTGGCGGACGGGCTGAAGCTCGCAGGCAGCGTCACCAATATCGGCGCTGCTCCAATCCCAGTCTCGCTCGACAGCTTCAAGTTTACGGATGCGACGGGCACAGTGTATGCTTCCACAGGCAGCCCTGCCACGGAGCTGCAGCCCCAGCAGACCGTGCCGCTCGACATCACGCTGCCGATTGCCAATGCTTCCAGCTTGGCGCTGGCCGTTGAGCAGCCAGGGCAACCGGTCATTAATCTTGTGCTGCTCCAGGTAGCGCCAACGCCTACACCGTAGGCCATCAGCCAAACACTGCCGATCTCGACCTTTACGCCCTCAAGCAGGACAGACCGGTGGTAAGCACAGGCTGTGCTTACCCAAGGCCAAGCAGAGCAGATAAAGAGATGCTTGCGGTGGAGTTGGGCTACAAGCCGGCGAGGCTGAGCTGAACTAATACGCCGGCCAGGTAAAGCGTGAATGCGGCGATCGCCACCAGCGGCAGCACAACGCCCAGCACCGTCAAAATAAGCGAGCGGGGACGCGGCGGCACGGTGCGAAAGCCGGGCAATAGCTCATCGCGAAAAGCGCGCCAGCCGCTCCAAAGCGTTAGCCCCGCGACAGCCAGTGCCAGTACGGCGGCAGCCAGAACCAGGATCGAGCCTACGACCACCATCCGGTGCGCTCCTACGGCCCCCGCGACTGCAGCTGCGTGATGCCGCTATCGCTGGTGTACAGCTGGGCTCGGGCAGTGCCGTCGACGGAGATCGCCCAGATGCTGCTTTCATCAGCCAGGCCGGGCTCGACGCTTGGCCCCCGCACGCCAGGAGCATCGGAGGTTGAGCGGACATACAGCAACGTATCACCTTGCGTCGTCGCAGCCCCGATACCATCGGCCGTTTGGCCACTAAACATGGTCTCGATCGAGCCGCGAGGCGGGCGGCGATGCACGGTGTAGCGCAGCACGCTTTCGGACGGACATTCGGTCGTCAGATACACCAACCCATCCGGCGTAAATGCAAGTGGCCGCTGCCAAAAGCCACGCTGCTCCACCGCCACGGACGAGCCATCCGCCCGCAAAACCACAAGGTCTGCACCGTCGTCGGCGGTACGCAGCGCTTCAATCGCCAGCTGGCCGTTGGCCGGATCGACCACAAACTGTCCCACGCCATCATAGGTAACGTCGGTCAGCATTTGGGCCGTCACTTCTTGCTCTCGGCCATCGACTCCGCGCACAAAGATGATCGTTTGGCTGCCATTACTGGCCCGATACACCAGGCGTCCATCGGCAAACCAGTGTGGCAGCGATCGGCTCCATTCATCGGCGGGGGCTACGGAACTAGCCTCGCCGCCGACGGTGGGCACGGTCCATACCTGCAGCACGGCCGGGGGACTTGGGGCAACATTTGCGGTAAAGGCAATCGTCTTGCCACTCATGGCAAACGCGGGCTCAGCACAGCCGCCAACATCGGCTAGTTGTTGTTGCCCGGAGCCGTCCGGGCGCATGGTCCACAGCGTGGCGCGTACCCCATAGGGCAGCGCAAAGGGCTCCGCGTCGGCCGGAGCGCGGCACACGGCCAACAGCGTCCCGTCAGCGCTTACCGCCAAACCTGTTTCCAGCTCCGGCGTCCGCGCTACCGCCTGCGCCCGGCCGCCCTGCAGTCGAAATACATCGCCAGCTTGCAAAAAGAAGACCGGTTGCTCAACCGCAGGCGCGTCGCCCGCGGTTAAGCCCAGTGGATCGTCGTCTGGCGGAAAGATCTCGTCGCGAGCCACCTCGACGATCAGCTCATCGCCTTGGACTCGGACGCGGAACGGCCGAGGTTCGCGCAGGCCAATCCCAAGCAGGGCGCCGCGGCTGTCGAGCGAGGCGGCCGCAAACGACACCTGCTCCAGCACATCACTGGGAGTTATTTCAACGGTTTCGGTGAGCGGTGAGGCGGCAAACAGGTCATCGTGCGCCCAATCATCCAAGCTAACGGCGATGATTCTGGCACCGGGCGCGGCGCTCGCACCCAGATCGGCATCCGCCGGCCAGGCCGCGGCCAGCATACAACTTGCCGAGCCATGCAGCGCACCGCTGGTATCCGCAAAAACAAATGTTATTTGCTCAAAGTCGTCGGTTTGATCGGTGCGAACGCGGTCCAGGCGGGCGCTAAACCGTGCGCCGTTGGCGGGACCGAAGGAGCGGGTACAGTAGGACACATCGACCAACGCTCGGGTGGTGGCGGTCTCTTCCGGAGCTGCCGTGGGCTCCAGCGTCGGGGTGGGCGTGATGGTCGCAGCAGCTGTTGGCACAGATGTGCGGGTTGGCGCCAGGGTTGCAGTTGCCTGCGGGGTTAGCGCCAGCGCCGTTTCGCGGTTGACCGGCACGGATGCAGGCGGCGCGTCGACCGAGCAGCTCACCAGCAGCATGAGGCCCCACATACACAGCACGAGCCAGCACTTGTTCATGCGTGCTAGGCCCGTTCGCCTTGCTGGTTGACCTTGATCCAGCCGCGGCGCATCGCAAAAACAACTGCTTGCGTCCGGTCATTAACCGCTAGTTTGCGCAGTATCGAGGATATATGATTCTTAACGGTCTGATTGCTGATGTTAAGCTTGACGGCGATCTCCTTGTTGGTGCGCCCGGCCGCGACCAGCTCCAACACCTCGATTTCACGCGGCGACAGCGGCGAATAAATATTGTCGCCATGCTCTTCGGCGGTCAACATTCGGAACTCTTCCAGCACCGAAGCCGCCATTTCAGGAACCGACAGCACTAAATCGTTGATCGGATAATCGCCCCGGCGGACGTTTTGCAACACCTTGAGCAGCTCGTCCCAGGGAACATTGTGGGGAATAAACGCGGCCACGCCGGCACGCAGGGCCTTGATCATCAATTTCTCGTCTTGCTCAACGCTGAGCAGCACGACGCCGATATTCGGATGGCTACGCTTGATGGCGCGCGCCACCTCCAAACCGTTAACGCCAGGCAGATTGATCTCGATCAAAACAATATCGGGATCGGTGTAATCGACGAGCTGAATTGCCTGCTGGCCATTGCCCGCCTCGCCGGTGATGCGGAACTCGGGATGGCCCGACAGATGATAGCGCAACCCTTGACGAAATAGCGGATGGGCATGAACAAGAACGACGCCTGATTTGCTCACCGCAATCCTACCTTTCTCGGCGCATCCTGCAACAGGTAAACGCTGTGGCAAACGGAAGCTGCCAAACAGTTCCTCGCAGAACAAACTAATGCATAAATAATGGCCGTACGTACAGCATTGCTGAGCGACATGAACCGGAAAGCAGCGCCATTATACGTCTATCACAGAGTGTACCGCAACTATTGTCCGACCACTACGCAAGCGACTCGGCAGTGCTCCCGCCCAAAGCCCCGTTGCGTATGCTACCATATCTCGCAACATTCGCGGAGGAGTATGCTGTGCTTGCACCCTTGGATGCGCTATCACCGCTTGATGGACGTTACGCGGCCGATACTGCGCCGCTGCGCGGCTATTTAACGGAAGCTGCGCTGTACCGGGCACGCGTTCAGGTCGAGGTTGAGTATCTTATTTTCCTCGCACGGTCGCCGCGCATCCCGTTTGTCGCGGCATTGGATGCCGCCCAACAAGGAGCGCTCCGTGCGCTGTACCGCCAATGGACGCCCGAGGACGCGGCAGCCATTGCCGCCTGGGATCGCCGGGTTAACCATGATGTAAAGGCGGTTGAATATTGGCTGCGGGAGCGACTGACAGCGTTGGAGCTGGGAGCATGGAACGAAATGCTGCATTGGGCGCTCACATCCGAGGATGTTAACAACCTGGCGTATGCCCTGCTGGTGCGGGGCGCGCGTGACAATGTGCTGGTGCCGGCAGTGCGCGATATTTATACGCTGCTGCGCGAGCTCGCCGTTGAGTATGCCGAGCTACCGATGCTAGCCCGCACACATGGCCAGCCCGCAACGCCGACCACCGTTGGCAAAGAGCTGAATGTGTTTGCGCATCGACTAGGGAAAGCCAATGATGCAGTCAATCAAATTGTGCTCAGCGGCAAGCTTAACGGCGCGACCGGAACGTATGCAGCGCATGTCGCGGCGCTGCCAACCGTGGACTGGCCACGCTTCAGCCAGGCCTTTTTGAAGTTCTTGGAGCTTGAGCCAACCATGCTCACGACCCAGATCGAGCCCCATGACACGCTGGCCGAGCTGTGCGATGCCCTTCGCCGCGTCAATGTGATTCTGCTCGATCTGGATATGGACATGTGGCGCTATATCAGCGATGGCTATTTTGGCCAGCGCATGGCGGCTAACGAAGTCGGCTCGTCCACAATGCCCCACAAAATCAATCCGATTGACTTCGAGAACAGCGAAGGCAACCTGCATGTGGCGAATGCGCTGCTGGAATTGCTTAGCCGCAAGCTGCCGGTCTCGCGGTTGCAGCGCGACCTTTCCGACAGCACGGTACTGCGTACGCTTGGCAGTGCGTTTGGACATAGTTTGGTGGCATATCGGCGAACACTCCGCGGGCTCGGCAAGATCGAGCCAAACGTTGAGCGCCTCCAGGCGGATCTGCAAGCTCATCCCGAGGTCCTGGCCGAAGCGATTCAAACGATTTTGCGGCGGGAAGGATATCCCGAGCCCTACGAAGTGCTGAAGCAGCTAACGCGCGGCCGCACGCCGAGCTTGGGTGATATTCGGCAGTTTGTGCAAACGCTGGATGTCGCTCCTGCAGTTAAGGCCGAGCTTGCGGCACTCACGCCCGAGAACTACACCGGCCTTGCCGCTACGCTTGCGCGACTGCAACCTTAGGTCGGCTGAACGCCATCGGCGGTACTACTAGGCTTCGCATCTGCATTCCTATAGCCGAAGTGCAGGCCAAGCGTTACGATACATGGTGTCTTCTCGGTCTGGGCACGTACAGATCATTGCACTTAGCGCTGGGAGCCCTCTGCGCGTGCGCTAACCGAGAGCAACGCAACAGCGCCCCGACAATCGTCGGGGCGCTGTTGCGTTGCCAAGATCAGCTGCGACTCCGTATTGCATAAGCAACGAAGCTTTTTGGTTTAACAGGAGTTGTTCGAAGCCTTAGGATGGTACATCATCGAGGGACAACCTCGAACCCTCGCCGGGCGACGCACTAAGCGAGTTGGCCATAGCCGCTGCGAAAATAAAGCAATGGTTTTGCGTTCCGCCGCACGTCCATGGCCACAACTTCGCCAACAAAGATCGTATGATCCCCGCCGGGCAGCTGACTATGCAGCCGACATTCGATCACAGCCAAAGCATCATCCAAGATTGGCGCCTCGACCAAGCCAAGGCGGTAACGTACCTTGGCAAACTTGTCCGGATCGCGGCCGGCAAAGAGTCGGGACAACCATTCACCATCCTCAGCCAAAATATTAATCACCCAGCCGTCAGCGTTAGCAATCGCGTCATGGCAGGATGAATGTTGGTCGATGCAGAACAGTACAAGTGGCGGCTCAAGGGAAAGCGAGGCGAACGAACTGACCGTGATGCCATGACAGATGCCCGCCTGGCAAGCGGTAACCACGGTTACCCCCGAGGCAAAATGACCCAGGACGCGTCGAAACTCAGCTTGGTCGATAGCCACGCGCTGCTCCCTCTTGAAACCCGCACGGTAGCATTGTACAAAGGGGCACCTATGACCGCAACTTGACCATTTGGCCAGTGCTGACTCATGTATCGACAAACAGACAGGGGATGGTTGCCCATCCCCCTAGACTCCGCCGAACTCCCCGTAGCTAGGCCGCGTCTTCCAGCGGACGATTGACGGTGGAAACAACGTTCGCTGGCACGTGGACAAACAACAGCGCGGTGTTCCGGGCCAGCTCAACCTGCTCGTCAAGCTCGACCAGCGGACGACCATCGCAGAGCAGCAAGAACAACCCCGCGGTAAAGGCTCGGCACGCCTGGGCAATAGCGAGTTGCTCGTCCAGCGGGCCAAACCCGATATGCGCGCCGTCCGGCAACAACAGCGGCAACGATGTTGTGCTCATCCCTCCCGCGCGCGCCTTGCGTAGCTCTGCCCGTACCTTTGCCGCGATCAGCTCACGCGCCGAGACCTCGCCGCAGGGAAACAAAATATAGCATTGGCCATGTGGCAGGATCGCCTGTCCAGGCATCGCCGTTGGCACACGTAGCGCAATTGTCGGCATCCTTCGTCCTCCAGATTGATGGTACACACTCGGCTCAGCCTCACAATAGCAGCACCTTGTGACACCTACCGTCACAAATCAAAGCCTAAACCAGATCAAGCTGCCTAGCGCATGATGGTAAAATAGGTCCATGACGCATAAGGCTAATTCGCTCACCCCCTGGTACAGCTTTGTTAAGGGCTTTATTCGGTCGCCCCGCTCGGTTGGGTCGATCGCGCCGTCGTCACGTTGGCTGGTAAAGGCAATGCTCGCCGAAGCACAGGTTGAGGCTGCCAAAGTTGTGGTGGAATTTGGTGCAGGTACAGGTGTCTTTACCCTTGCCATGCTTCGGCGCCTACGGCCGGACGCACGGCTGCTCGTCTTCGAGATCAACCCCGAATTTCACCGCGACTTGCAAGCGCGCATCACCGACGGTCGGGTTGAGGTATTACACGCATCCGCGGCCGAAATCGATTACCACATCGAGCGCCTGGGCTTGTCAGCGCCTGATTGCATCGTTTCCGGGCTCCCCTTTACGTCGTTGCCGCGCTCGGTAACCCACGCCATCTTGCAGGCGACCTACGCCACGCTTAAGCCGGGTGGTGTGTTCGTCACCTATCAATACACACCGTTGCTGCGCCGCGTGCTCGCCAGCTACTTCGACACCACACGCATTACCCGTTTGGTGCTGCGCAATCTGCCACCAGCACTTGTGTTTGTTTGTCGTAAACACTCATGAAACAGGAGTTGACAACACCACCTCAGTCCGCGCCAGCCCTGCGCGCCTATCTGTGGCTCTTGATTGCGGTCACCGGCGCGCTGCTGTTGTACGCCTTGCTCACCTGGCTATTCTGGCTGCCGAGCTGGATCCCAACGCCGCGCACCAGCATTGGCACCGTGACCAAAAACAGTGCCAGCGGGACGATGCTGCTCGTGTTAATTGGCATCACGTTGTACACCTTGTACGTCCTGGGAGCGCTGATCCTGTGGTGGCGACCCGTTTTTCGGCAACAAACACAGCTGATCTGGACGGGAGCCATCGCCGCAAGCATGCTGCTCCTGTGGGCGTACCCTGTCACCTCCACCGATGTCTTCGATTACTTTTTTCGCTCGCGGATGGCCGTGACGTACGACGCTAATCCTTACCTAGCACTGCCGAATCAATTCAAATCCGACCCATTCTTGCGCTATATCGGCTGGCCTAATGCACCCTCGGCCTATGGCCCCCTGTGGGAATACCTCAGCTATGGCAGCGTGTGGCTCGGCGGCGACTCGCTGCTGCGCAATGTGCTGTTGTACAAGGCGCTGGCGGCCATTACCCATCTCGTATGCGGCCTGCTGATTGGTACACTCGTCACCGACGCGCGGACAAGAACGCTCAGCGTTTATTTGTGGCTCTTCTCCCCACTAGCCTTATGGGAACTGGTGGCGGTAGGACACAACGACGGCCTGATGATCATCACGCTGCTGCTGGCGTTGGTCGCCGTTCGGCATGATCGCTATTGGCTGGCGGTGCTGGCGTTGACCGGCGGCGCGCTGATCAAGTTTTTGCCGGCGATCTTTTTGCCGCTGGTTGTGCTCGCTTGGCTGCGCAGCGAACCGACATGGTGGCGCCGCGGACGAGCGCTCGTGCTGGCCAGCCTACTCTTTTGCGTGCCCGTCGGCGTGTTGTATGCGCCCTTTTGGGATCTGCCACCGGCCTTCGCCAGCCTGTCACTTGACGCCAAACTCATGGCCATCTGGCAAGGCCGTACCACGACATTGCACAATCTGGCAGTTCGCGAAGGCTTTTTGAACGCGTCGCCGTTAGCCGTCGTCAGCTACCTGCTGCAAACCGATGGGAGCTTGCGCCTGATCAACAGAGTGATGCAAGCATTGACACAGCCCATCGCCGAGCAGACGGATGTGCAGGGAGCTGTTAGCTCATTTGGCACCATCTTGTTAGGGCTGAGCCTGCTGTGGCAATGTTGGCACATCTGGTTTCGACGCCGGCCGCTCGTGTCCGCGTTCCTTGGCCTGCTCCTATGGTACGTGCTCGTCAGCAGCCAATGGTTCCAACCCTGGTATATCGTCTGGATACTGGCTATCTTTGCGCTACGACCAACCTTTGGGATGTGGATCTGGCTGACCGCGTGGGCGCTGATGGCGCAGGCTAGCTATCTACTCCAATACATTGTGCTGCCCACACTCAAGCTTGGCGGACAAACGCTGGAAGCACAAGCTTTGTACGTGGTTGTAATCTACACGTTGCCACTAGCCCTCTGGCTATGGACCACGTACTGGCGGACGAACCAACCATCGGGAGCAACCGAGCAACAGCCAGCTGTGCCTCAGTCCGTCGTCCAGTAGGCGCGGTACATCGTGTCGGGATCTGCTGGAGACGGGCGCCACTGCTCGTCCGAGCACCTAGCGCTGCGTGCGCTCGTAGGCGGCTCGCTCTTCAGCATTGATCAGCCGAAAACTGCCAGCCTCATTGATATAAATAATTTCTTCGTTCTTGACACTGACCACCAGATCGGCGTTCTGGTCCGCATTGATGTTTTGCAGCCGCAGCCGCACCGGCGTTAGATGCTCGTTCGCCCCGAACAAGTATGGACCGATAAGTGTTCGGGCCTGGGCAGCGTCGCCGCCCGGGATCTCAAAGACCACCACACGCCGGTTCAGGTTCATGGCCACGAATTGCGTTGGAACGCCCGCATTTTCATTATGCCCAACAAAGCCAGCCAGCTGCATAGTGCGTGGCCGGCCATAGCGCAGATCGTCGAGCTTGGTTTGCGTCCAGTTCAGCATGCTGTTCGCCATCAGCAGCAGAGCAACGAGACTCAGCGCCACGGTGAGCAGATACGGGGCGCGGGCGGCCGTCCGGTACGGGCGTGCGACTGGAATGGGATGCGAGACTTGACGTCGAAGGGTACCGCTGTTGTGGAGATCGCGACTTGTGACGGCCATGACCAAGCTCCTTCCTAGCTGACGGTTGCGCACATGTGTTCGGTTGAGTGTCGCCAGTATAGTACGAACATGTGTGCTGGTCAAGTCCTGAATCGCCTTACGACCGATACCAGTTTTTGGCCACCAGGTGGCTGGCACCTTCCATGGCCTCTGCGCCGCATCGTCCCCCGGCATATGCTTTGCTAATTGTGTTGGATAACGATCAGCAAAAGGATAGGTCGGCCATGTTTCCCATCGGAGACCAAAATCGACATGGGCATATCACGCCCGCAGTGAATTACGTATTGATTGCGATCAACATCGCCGTGTTTTTGTTCCAAATCAGACTGCCCGACCCGCAGCAGGTTGCCTCGTGTGAAGCAGCGCTGGCGGGAACGGTCCAAGGCTTCGTCTGCCAGTATGGCGTCCGTCCATTTGAAATTATGCGTGGTCAAGACGTCTTTACACTGCTCACGTCCATGTTTCTGCACGGCGGCTGGGCGCATCTGCTCGGCAACATGGCCTTTTTGTGGGTCTTTGGCGACAACGTCGAGGATGCTTTTGGGCACTTCGGATACCTGGTCTTTTACCTGGTGACTGGCCTCGCGGCGAGCGCGGCACATATTTTCCTTAACCCAAACTCGACCATTCCCAGCGTGGGCGCGAGTGGCGCGATCTCCGGTATTCTTGGCGCATATATTGTGTTTTTTGGCGGCAATCCAATTCGGGTGCTGCTGGGCTGGTTTATCACAGTTGTGCCCGCGTGGATGATGATCGGGCTATGGGCTGCCCAGCAATTTATTGCAACGTATGGCACGATTGCCAGCACGGAGCAGACCACTGGTGGCGTTGCCTATGCCGCGCATGCCGGTGGGTTTGTGGTCGGCTTACTGTTAGCCATTGTTTTGCGCGGCACGCTTGGCCAGCCCGAACAGCGGCCTACATCTAGACGGGGCACGTTTGCGTAGTATATACTATGGGCATGACCATATAGACTCAGTCCATGCGGAGGAATAAATATGCCATTTCTGTATTTTGACCCGATGTTTTTTGTGTTGACGATGCCCGCGCTGCTGTTTGGGCTGTGGGCGCAGTATAAGGTACGCTCGACCTTCAAAAAGTATTCGCAGGTGCGCAACATGCACAACCTGAATGGTCTTGAGGTCGCGCGGATTCTGATGCGGAATGAGGGCCTTGAATATTTGCAAGTCAACCGCGTACCTGGCGAATTGACCGACTTTTACAATCCGGCAGACAAATCCATGAGTCTATCTGATGGCTCGACCCGTGCGCCGTCGATTGCCGCGCTGGCGATTGTTGCGCATGAGCTCGGTCATGCCGCGCAGGACAAGCAGGGCTATTTCTGGCTGCGCGCTCGTGCAAGCATCGTCGGCATCGCTCAACTTGGATCGAATCTGGGCACGATGTTGTTTTTTGTCGGCATGTTGCTTGGTGGTGTAGCCCGCGGTGGCGGCTTGGGTTGGAACGTCGCCTTTGCCGGCTTGCTGCTCTTCGCCGGGGCCGTGGCCTTCACACTCGTCACGCTGCCCGTAGAGCTGAATGCTTCCAATCGTGCACGCCAGATGCTGATCCGGAACGGGTTGGTTTCGCGGGAAGAGGCAGCGGGTGTTTCAGCGATGTTGAACGCCGCGGCGCTCACCTACGTCGCCGCCGCCGCTCAGTCGATCTCACAGCTGCTGTATTTTGCGATGCTTCTGTTTGGTGGACGCCGCGACTAATCTGAATTGGAACAATATCTCAACAGGACGCCTGGGGCGTCCTGTTGTGGTTTAAGACGACAGCCGGGCATACCTGGAAGATCGTGTACACTAGTGGCTGTTCGCCCCTTGCAAGGGGCAGTGTATAGGCCGACCTGTATAAGGAGTTGCTGCACAATGGATGATGATGTAAAACGCCGATTGGTGTATGGCTTGCTCAGCGTCGTGCTGGGAGCCATTGCAACGCGGCTGGCGGTCTACCTCACCAATAAGCTACTTGGGGAACCGGACAGTGAGGGAGAGGCAATCGTCTAGATTTGCTTCTGGTCAAACATAGGTGCAGCCGTAGCGGGAAGATACTCCCCCTACGGCTTCGTTGTGGTCCACGAATTGCAAGATGGTTATGTAGAGCCAAAAGCTCCTTGATCGATACCTTTGCGCTGGACCAAACCATGCAAATTTCTACCCTGACACCCTCGCCGGCGGGCAGTGAGCGTCGCTGGTATCCTCGCCGGGTCATCGCCGCGACGCTGGTGGTCGTGCTGGTAACCGTGGCGTTTTATCTGGTCTATCTTTTCTCCAATGTTTTATTCGTTCTGTTTGTGGCGGCGGTGCTTGCCACAGCCATCCGGCCGGCTGTGTTATGGCTGGAACAGCATGGCGTTCCGCAGCGCCTCGGCGCCGTGCTGATGTTTCTGCTGATCGGCGGCTTTACCGTCGGGGTGCTCGCCGTGGTAGCGCCGCTGTTGATCAGTCAAGGGTTGGCACTCGCGGCTGAGCTGCCACAGTACTACCTGAGCTTCCGGGAATGGCTGGCCAGCACAACCATTCCAATGATGCGCAGCTTTGCCAACCAGCTGCCCGCAGAGTTTCCCCTGAATATGGCCCAGCCAGCCGCGCAAGGCGACCAACAAGTCAACGCGGTAGCGCAGGCTGTCGGCTACGTTAGAGCCCTGGGGTGGAGTGCGTTTGGGGCCATCGCGATTGTGTTGATTACGTTCTTCTGGATTGTGGACCGTGAACAGATCGTGCGAGCCGGATTATTGGTTGTGCCGATCGATCAGCGCGGCGCAGCCCACGAGCTTTGGGATACGCTGGAAGAAAAGGTTGGGGCGTTTATCCGTGGCCAAGCCTTGTTGTGCCTTTCGATCGGCACACTGTCGGCGATCGCGTTTTTCGCCATCGGCCTGCCAAACGCGCTGCTGCTTGCAGTGCTAGCCGGCATTCTTGAAGCTGTGCCGTATATCGGCCCGATCGCAACCACACTGTTGGCAGTTTCGCTTACGCTGGCCCAGTCGCCCGAAAATATTTGGTGGGTGATCGGGGCGTGTGTGGTCATTCAGCAGATTGAAAACGCGATCCTGGTGCCGCGCATCATGGACCGTGCGGTTGGCGTCAATGCCGTGGTTACCTTGCTCGCGATCGCTGCGTTTGGCTCGCTGCTTGGCGTTGGCGGCGCGATCATGGCAATTCCGCTGGCGGTGATTGTGCAGGTGCTGCTGGAGCGCTTTCTGCTGAACACGCCCGCACCGCCTGCGGTTGAAATAACGGGCCGGGATCACGTCGCACTGTTACGCTATCAGGCGCAAGATCTGGCCAACGATTTGCGTGAACGGATCAAGGACCACGATGAGGAAGCCGGGCAAAACCTCCTTGAGGAAGACCTGGAGGCAGTCGTCGGCGAGATCGATACGCTGCTGCAAACAATGGCTGCGCCACTCCCGGAAGCAGCGTCCGTCCGCCCGGTGTAGTGTACCCAACCACAACTGTGAGTACATTGTATGGTTCAAGTTGAACGAATCGCCTATAAACGTATCGCCGCCTACACCGCCCTCGTGCTGGCCACGCTGGCCACGCTGTATGTCACCTATCGACTTAACCAGGTTGTGCTCCTGTTTTTGCTGTCGATCATTGTTGCCGCTGCGTTGCGCAGCCCGGTGCTCACGCTTCAACGGCAGCGCGTGCCTCGCAGCGGCGCGATCTTGCTGTTGTATGTGCTGGTGCTTGCTGTGCTCAGCGGGTTGGTTTACTTTTTGGGCCAGCCACTGGGAGCAGAAGTACGACAGGCCGGCCAACGCTTCCCCCAAATCTATGACTCGTTGATCACGCGGGCGCAAAACAGCGATCAGCAATGGCAGCAAACGATTGCCGGGCTTTTGCCGCGCACCCAGCAGATTGTAAGCAGCATCGGCGAGCGCGGGCCGCAGGTGGCCTATCAGGTAGCAGGACTGACCTACGGCATCTTCAATGTGGCGATCTCGCTGCTGGCTATTCTGACGCTCACCTTTTATTGGCTGGTCGACGAGGACCGATTTGTGCGGCTGTGGCTGATGCTCCTGCCGGTACAACAACGGATGGTCGCGCGCAACACCTGGCACGACATCGAGGAACGGGTTGGCACCTTTGTCCGCTCTGAGTCGGTTCAGTTTGTGCTCACGCTGCTTGTGCTGTGGGGTGGGCTGAATGCGCTTGGTGTTCCCTATCCCGCAGTGTGGGCCTTGTATGGCGCGCTGGTCCAGCTTATTCCCTGGGTGGGGGTACCGCTCACCTTGTTGCCAGCACTCCCGATGCTGCTCACCGATCTGCTGCCGGTTGTGCTGGGAGCGATCGTGCTGATTATTGTGACCGGCGTGCTCATGGATCGGTTCGTCGAGCCCCGGCTGGGCGTCCAAGGGATCGTGCATCCGATCGTCTCGGTTTTGGCGTTGATGATGCTTGGCGAAGCCGCCGGTATTCTGGGCATGTTGGTGGCGTTGCCGCTTGCCGCGGCAGTGCAGAGTGTTTTGAGCCAGCTTGTGCAGGTCAATACCGCGCCTCGCGCATCAACGCACTCGGTCTATTCGACCCAGCTGCAAGATCTGCGGGCGCGGATCGTTAAGCTGCAAACGCAGATGCCAACCGAGCCCGAGCGCAACCTCGCCATCGAAGGCATGTTCCGGCGTGTGGATGCTCTGCTCGACAAGACGGAGGATGAGGTCCAAGGGCGGGCGACAGCGCCTGAGCAACGCCGTATGGCTGGAAAGCGTGAGCTTGAAAGTCGCATTCCCGCGATCTTTGCCCGTCATCGGACCAGGTAAGGAGGCACAAGAAAACGCGCTGTGCGAGCACAGCGCGTTGGTGCCGGAGGCGGGACTCGAACCCGCACCCCCTTGCGAGGAGGGGATTTTAAGTCCCCCGTGTCTGCCATTTCACCACTCCGGCGCACGACGTACTATACCATAGCCCTCCAATCAGTTCAATCCGCAACGTATTCGCGTCGTTGTGAAAACAGTTGCTCACCATGAGCTTTACCCCAAACCTGCCCAAAGACCCATGGCGCGCCGTAGATGGCCCACACACCGGTCAACCCGCCAAGCAGCACCTCCCATACACGCGTATCGGGCAACAGTTGGCGCAGTCCTAGCTGCACGACGGCAATCCCAAGCAGTCCGATCAAAACCTTGGCGATCTGCGTAGGCCATGACGTGCGTACGCGGAAGGATGCATAGCGTTGCTGTAAAACATAGCCCAGGCTAGCGCCTGCCAGCACACCTAACAAGCCTGACCGCGTAAACCTGGGATCATTGTCCAGCAGCAGCAGAACCGGCACCAGCACCGCTAGTGTCGCCAGCAGAACGCGGTTAAGACGCGCCGGCTGTCGCTGCCAAAGCGAGAAGATACCCAAAGCCGTTATAAGCATGAGGCTGCCCAAAAGCCAGCCACCCAGGATATCGGTTGGCCAATGCTGCCCAAGGTATAGCCGCGAGATGCCCACCAGCAGCACCCACACCACCGCAAAGATCGTAAACCAGCGGCGCCGCACGACGCGGGCCAGGTAGCCCCACGCAACCAAAGTTATTTGCGCATGGCCGCTGGGAAACGCCAAGCTTTCTTCTTCACGGCACAGCTGTGCCAGCCAGGCTTGGGAATTGAAGCCCGGAGCTTGCCGACAGGTCCAGACCTGCTGTGGGTGAGCCACAAAGGGCCGCAACGTGTGCAGGGGACCGTCCCCGTCGATGAAATACGGCCCAAGGTCTTTGAGCAGGCTATTGGTGTATGCGCTGATTAAAACGACCGCCAAAAAGCGAAAGCCAACGCGCGTGCTGCCACACCAAAACAATATCGGCATAAGCACAATCAGAAATTGCGGCCCGCCTAAACTGGTAATCACTTCAAAAAAGAAGGTCAGCGCTGGAAACCGGAGATCCTGTACCTGGCGAATAAATTCAAGCTGCATCTGTATCTATCCCTGGGTACGACAACGGGAAGTGATGGCAACTAAGCGGTTAACGACTTTACAGGTCAAGCCCACGAATCATGCCGACGACGAGCCGTACACAGCGCTCGATTGTGGCCGGCTCGGGTGTTGCGAACGGCGATACATCGCTATGGCTGGAAATGGTAATCGTCCGCAATCGCCGGTGAGCCAATGCCTGGGCAAGCGTTCGTTCCCGTATGCGGCGCGGCTCGGCATCGATCATGATGTCTGCGGCGTCGGCATCGGCAGCAGCGGCCAGCAACATCCGGTCAGACCGACGCTCACGCAGCAGCCCTTCGCGTGTAACAAAGACCGGCTGACCTCCATTGATGGCATGGAGATTAATGATGCATGTATCGGCGGCCGAGAAAGGATACTGCGCAAACAAGGCCCGAATGTTTTCAGTGCCGATGGTGCTGCCGCCCAGAGCCACAATCCAGACTTCCACCGCATGCAATGCTTCCAATTCCTCGGCGACCATCATCAGCGTGGTGAGCTCGCCCGCGCCATAGATCGCCGGCAGCGGAGTACGATCCCATAACCGCAACACAATCCAAACGCCGAGCAGCCCCACTCCCACTGCGCAAACAGCTGCCAGACCATGGAGCCAGGGCGCTGCGGTAAACAACAAGGCTACCACGGCCACTGTTTCCAACACCAGCACACCGAACAGCACCAGCAGGCCTTGACGATGGAGCACCGATCGCAGGGGGCCGTCCAGGGGTGCCACAACCAGTACCCGCCACTTCGTCTTCTTGCCCTTCGCTGCCCGACCAGCAATAACGCTTTGACTCGTTTTGCCTTTCACGAGACGGCGCAGCGTGGTTGTGCCGATCGGGAGTACGTCCACCTCGGCCAACAACAGCCCGAGTGCAGCCGCCAGCAACAGGAGCGCCAGGCCACCCCAAAATGGCCCCAGACGCGTGTTACGGGCAAGGATAGCGATGCTCCCGCCCGCCGCGCCCAATAGCGTACACAGAGCGAGGGGCAGCTTCTCGCTAACACCTGCCGTAAATGATTGCACAGCCGCAGCATAATCAGCCCGGCGAAGTCGGCCAGCAATGTACCCTGCAGCCTGCGCCTCGCCTAAGCCACCCGCCCGGCGTGAATCGATCTCATCGCTGAAGTAGCGCAGGGTCTCGACAATCCGCGCGTGCAACGGCCGTCCGCCAGCATAGCCCGGCGCTGGGGAGGAAGCTAGTGGTGGTTTAGGAGGGGGACGGAACATGATACGAGCGCCTGCATGAGCTACCACAGCCGAACTGGTACAAAAAAGGGCACGGCGCACCGTGCCCTTGGCTCGTCCCGATGTACATGCCTACGGCTGCTTCCCGTAGCGCCAGGTGTAGTAGTGCCGCCCAACGTTGCCCATTTCGACCTTCCAGCCTTCCGGATTGCCAGGGGTGTACGTGAGCACGCGCCGCTGGAAGGCTTGGACCAGCACATCCCGTTCAACTCCACCGACTTTCACCTTGGTCCAGAAGGGCTCGCTGATGGGATAGCCCATCGCAAAGACCCAATCAACTAACTGGCCACTTTGCTTGCCATCACCGATTGGACCGCGAGTATTGAGAAAGTCCCAGAAGACCTGCGGAATATTATGACCAGTCTCTGGCACATGCACCACCAGCTTCGCAGCATTGTTGGCGGCAGCGGAGCCCGTGCTTCCGTCGCGGCGCAGTGTTTCGGTTGCCACCTGACCGACTCGGCTCGGAACACGACCCGTATGCTGGGCAAAGCTGGCATACGTCGGACCACTAGCATCGTTGGCATCGCCGGCAATCGCGATGTCAGCCGGAGCACGTTTCAAAAATTCCACATCGCCGATCTGCAGCTGACCGTCGATCAGCTCCTTGACCAACAGCCCGTTGGTAACAAACCATGGATTGGAGCGGTCTCGCTTCCAATCATTAATCTCCATCCGTGCCTTGTCGAAATACTGCACCTGCCGCGCGCCGCCATTTGACTGGGTGTAGGTTTCAGCCTGGGCAACAAGTCCGCCCGGTCCCCACATCCACGAGCGGTCCACCTGCCGTGACGCCACGACCTGATCCGTCCGCGACCACACATGCTGCATGGCAGGATCGACAAATCCTTGGGCCTGACCGTTAACAAACGCCGGCGCACCCTTAACGCCGCCCAGGCTGCTGGTCTGCGGGAGCGCTGTAAGCGTTTGGCGCACAAATGCGGTTTGGCTCGGCGCGGGATAGGGGTCGCCATTCTCATCCAGCAACGGCTCGATTGTTGCCGTCGGACTCGTGCCGGTCACCGTCGGCGTTGCCGTAGCGCCATCCGTGGTGGGCACGGTAGAGGTTGGCTGGGCCGGTGGCGCAGCCAGGCCAAGTGGCTCAAAGGCGAGATCATAGGCGATAAACTGGTTACCGATATCGCCCACGTTCTTCAGCTGCGCAAAATAAAAGCCGTCGACGGGCACCTCAAACTCGATCTGCGGGTCCAGCGAGTTCTGGGTATCATCTTCGAAATCCAGGATCGACGCGCCATCGCGATCAACCAGAATCATGACCGGATCTGCGCCCGCCCGCCCTTGACTATTGACCCGCAGCACAAAGCGCTGGCCGGCTTTGGCAAAGAAGCGCACCCAGTCGGCATCGCCTGCCGGACAGAAACGATGGTTGGGCTGCACTTCACGAATCACCAACAAGCGGGCCTCGGCCGGCACGCCGTCTGGCTCGAATAAATCGGTGCACAGCTCAGCTACCTGGGTAGGCGTGGGACCGTATGCCTCGCTTTGCAGCTCCACAACGTACGACAGGTTGCGGTCGCCGCGACCGGCATTATCACGAACCTTGATAAAGTACTGGCCGTTAACCGGTACGCGATAGGACTGGATGCGCGGCTTGATATCAAACGGGTCGTTGTTGCGCGGAAAATCGTCATTGAAGGCGAGCAAATTCCCGGCAGCATCGTACAAGCTCAACGACAAATCAAGCCCTTCGGTCATCGCCGACACATCGATCGTGAAGACCTTGCCGCTGACGCCGCCAAAGTACAAAAAGTCTTCATCGCCGCGCGGACAGATCACATGCGTTTGGGGCTGGTCGGGCCGAATTTCCTTGGCCTGTGAAGGCCCATTGTCCGGCTCAAACGCATCGGCGCAGATCGGACCGGCCGTCGGCGAGGGACCAACCATGCCGGTGGGCGTCGCCGTGGCGGTGGGCAGCAATGTCGCGGTTGGCGTAGCTCCATTCACGGTTGCCACGACCAGGATGCTGACCGCATCCGAAATACTTGTGGCGCCCTGACAAGCGACCTGCACGACGGCATCTTCGGCCGTTCCCGGCTGGGTCGTCGACCCTACGCGAATCTGGACCTGAAACGTGGTTGTGCTGGCTGCGCCAACGGTGATGGTGCCAGGCGGCGGGACAAGCGTAAACCCGGAGCCAATACCGGTAACCGAAACATTGTAGGTCTGCGACGCACAGGTGTTGGTAGGGGAAGTTGTTACCGTAAAGTTAAAGGTAATCAGGGCGTTAGGATCGCCATATTTTGTCGGGCTATCAACCGTCAGATCAACCGGTTGGGTTTGCTGCAGCGGCCGCGCCAACACCGGCGCATCGCCCAGGTGCGGAGCCAAAAATAGCAGGCCAAGGGCCAGGGTGAAACCCAGCGCGATCAGTGCACGGCTAAACGGATGAGCGAGGCGCATACGGGCCGTCTCCTCTTGATGAGCAACGACGAGAACATAGCGAAGGCTGCCGTACCTGCCCGCGAGGGCTGCAGCGGTGCTTTATCATAACGTAGATACGCGATAAACGCAACGCTTTTGCTGCGCCACGTCCAGGGTGCCAGCATCAGGGCTGCGGTCAAACAGCAGCTAGCGTGGAGCCCGATTGGCCTGATACCAGTTACAGATTGTGGGCAACGGACACTGCTGGCAGCGCGGCGTGCCCCACACGCAGATCCGCTGACCATGCCGCAGCGTGTTGATATGGAAGTTGTACAGCACCTGCGGATCGGCCGGAAACAGAGCCAGCAGCAACGGATGCGCGGCTGTAGCATCGACCTTGGGCCCGATCAGCCCGACGCGCTGCGACACGCGATGCACATGGGTATCAACCGGCAGCACCGGCCGCGCGAAGCAAAAGAGCAGCACCAGCGAGGCGGTTTTCGGCCCGACACCGGGCAGCGCCGTGAGCCACGCCATCGCTTGGTCAAGGGGCATATCGCGCAGAAAGTCGACGTTGGCAGCACCCTGTTCAGCAATGATCCGCCGCAGCACCTCCTTGATCCGCGGCGCCTTCTGCTCGGCATAGTTGGCGGGCGCAATCGCTGCGGCGAGCTCGTCCACGGGCGCATCGCGGATCGCTTCCCAGCTGCCAAAGCGCTGCAGCATCCGCTCGTAGGCCAAGTCCTCGTTGTGGCCCGTGGTACGATGCGACAAAATTGTCGAGATCAGCTCGTGCATCGGCTCGCGCCGTGGGATATTCGGCTGGTGGCCATGCAGCGCGAGCAAACGCTCGTACATCTCCCAAGCTTTGGCTTCAAGCGAATGGGCGGCGGTGTTGGGCAACTGCTCCATCAGATCCTCTCGCGCCATGCTTGTTGGCTACCAACACTCCCGCAGCAGCCCTATCAGGCCTATGTGCTATCACTGCGTAATGGTCTTGCTGATGGTGGGAGCTGTGCCGGCAGCTGTATCTTCAAAGCGCGCCAGGCCGAACAGCAGAGACGACAGCCGATTGAGATAGGTGATCATGGTTTGATTAGCGCCTTCGCCCGAATGAAACAGATGCGTAACGGTGCGCTCGGCTCGCCGCACCACGGCGCGAGCGACATCCAGCGCGGCACCGGGCACACTATCGCCCGTGGCAACAAATTCCTTGGGAATCGTCACGCGTGGATCGAAGCTGGCGATGATGGTTTCCAGCTGCTGCACCGCGTCTTCGGCCAGGCGCTGCTGACCGGCCATCCGGCCTTCCACGGTGGCAATGTCGGCCATCAGCAAGTACAAATCTTTTTGCACATGCAGCAGCGCGGCTTTGGTATCGGCTTCGAGCGCCAATGCTCGCGCCAAGCCAATCGCAGACGTCGCCTCGTCCATGTCGCCCAGCGCATGAATGCGGAGGCTTTCCTTGGCCAGCCGCTGGCCACCGAGTAGGTCGGTAAAGCCATCATCGCCCCGTCGCGAAAAAAACATGCCGCCCTCCCTACCGAATCTTGGATTGATCGATCTGGAGGTTATTGCTGATGGCAACCACCTGCTTGCTCATCTGCTGCAGCTGATCGTCCATGCGCTTCAGCACATCCGGCAGCGTCTCGCTCCGGAGCAAGCCGCCCTTAACCGTATGGATCGCTTCGACCTGCTTTTGCATGGTGTTGAGCGTATCTTGCACGGTCTTGAAATTATCGGTCAACTCTTTGCTGAGGGCATGATATTGGCCCTCCAAACGTGCCATGCGCTCTTCAAGCGTTTCTGGTTCCGTCTGCATATCCCACTCCTTTTGCTAGTCACGCATCAGCACAAGATTGCCGGACTCGTAGCGCTGCAGGCCGATGCGAAAAACAAACCAGCCCAACGCAAGGATGCCAGCGGCAAAGGCGAGCAATCCGATAAACAGCGCTGGCCTAAACTCTCGCAAGAGCTGTACCGGGACATACGCAATAAAGCCGGCCGGAATAAGCGTGAAGAGCGCGAACTTAACCGCGCCGTTGAAGATCACGGTGGGATAGGTCGAAAAGCCAAGCAGGGCGTTGACCAGCTGCTGCGCCAGCCCTTCGGCATTGCCAAGCCAGAAGGATAAACTTTGCGTCAGGACGCCAAAGCCCACAAAGATCATCGCGCTTGTGAGGACAAATACCCCAAACAACAGCCATTGGACGCTGGTAGGCCGCACCAAGAAGCCATATGCAAGCATCCCGAACAAAATATCACCCGGCGCAGGCAAGTTCATGCGGCTGATCAAAGCATGGGCCAGCACCGGCTTGGGCAGCGCGAGATAAAAGTCCAGTTCGCCGCGGGTAATCATGCCCGCGAGCCGAAACAGATTGCCGCACACTGCGGTTGCCAGCCCAAAGCCGGCCGCCGTCACGGCCCACAGCGTTACCACCTCATCCCGCCCCCAGCCGCCCACCACCGGAAAGCGGCTGAAGTAGGCGATCCAGAAGACGATCCACATGATGTCGTTGATCAGCATCGAGAAGACTTGGGTGAAAAACGACAGCCGGTATTCGAGTGCCCCCTGAAAGTTTGCACTCAGATAGCCCAAACCAAAGCGGAGCATCGCCCCAAGCCGTTGCATACAAGCTCCAATCGCCGAGCCGCCCCACGCGTGTGCCGTCTTGATTGCCTTGCTACCCACCCTGCGTGCTCACGCGGCGCAGACCGTAATGATACAGCAGCAGCATCGGCACCAGTCCCACCCCCACCAGCAGCGCCTGCCGGAGCAGCACATCAACCCACACCGCGGCATCGCCCTGCACAAACAGCCGCGCGGGCTGGTACACCAAATACTGGAACGGAAGCGCCCGCGTGATATTTTGGAGCCAGGCCGGATACGCGTCGAGCGGAATCAGCAGACCACCCAAGATCATCAAGGCGCGGCTGTACAGCAGATGCAGGCCGTCGGTGTCTTCCACCCAAAACGACAGCAGCGAGATCGCAAAGCTCCACACAAAATCCACCACAAAGCCGAGCAGCGCAGTGGACAAGCCCGCCAACACGCCCAAGGGCGACAACTCCACCGGGCCAACAAAGACCAGGGCGACCGCGCCGCCCACAACGAGGTTGATGCCGAACCGCAGCAACCGCTCACCCAGGGTCGCGCCCAGGTGATACAGCGGATATGGCAGCGGACGGGCCAGGCGGTAAGCGATATCGCCGGATTTTACCTCGCGATCCACCTCCTGGTTAATGCGCGTCGCCGACATCGTAATCGCCTCGGTAAAGGCCAGATACCAGATCAGCTGAGCGATGCTGAAGCCGGTCGCCGCAACAACATCCTGCGAGCGATTCGTGGTATGCCAGAGCTGGGTAAACGTGTACAGGATCAACACCATAAACAGCGTGCGGATCACCAGCTCGCCCACGTAGGCCAGTCGCGAGGCAAGCGTGATCCCCAGCACAGCCCACATCTTACGCAGCGACGCCAGCCATCCGCCTGGCCGGCGCAGCACAAAGGTTGGTGGCTCGATCAGCGTGGTGGTAGGCTTGAGCTGGCTCATACAGCCTCCGTCAGCGTAGCCTGAGCCGGAGCTTGCGTCTGGTCCCGGTACATCGCCGCAATGATTTCTTCCATCGGCGGGTCTTCAATGGTGATATCGGCAATGGGCAGCCCCGCCATCAGCAGGGCAATCACATGCTCGATTGGCTGTTGGTCGGTATCGATCTCCAGCTTCACGCCAAAGCCTTTGGCCTTGACCAGCTCGACGCCAGGCAGCCCCGTCACGGGCACCCCTAGCTCCCCGACCTCCTCCTTGAGCCGGAGGCTGACAACCTTGCGCCGCAGGTAGCGCCGCCGCAGGGTGCTGACCCGATCATCAAACATCGCCGTGCCGTGGTTGATCACGATGACCCGCTTGCATAAGTGCTCAATATCGCCCGCATCATGCGACGTCAGCAGCACCGATACTCCCTCTTGCTGATTCAGCTCGCGGATCAGGGTGCGAATTTGCTGCTTCGCAATCACGTCAAGACCGATCGTCGGCTCGTCCAGAAACAGAATCCGCGGCCGATGCAACAATGAGGCAGCGATCTCACAGCGCATCCGCTGGCCCAGACTCAGCTTGCGCACCGCCGTGCTTAGCAATGGCTCAAGCTCAAAGCGCTGCACCAGATCCGCGCGGCGAACCCGATACTCGGCAGCGGGCAGCTCATAGATCCGCGCCAGCAGATCAAAGGTTTCTCCAGCCGGCAAGTGATACCACAGCTGGGAGCGCTGGCCGAACACGGTCGCGATGTTCATGGTCAGCTCCGTCCGCTGGTGCCACGGCACCAGGCCCAGTACCGTGGCCTGGCCACCGGAAGGATGCATAATGCCGGTCAACATCTTGATCGTGGTGCTTTTGCCGGCGCCATTTGGCCCGATCAGTGCCAGCGAGTCGCCTGGCTCCATGCTTAAGTTGAGGTTGTGCACCGCTGCAACCGTTTGGACCTCGGGATGTGTGTAGGAGCGCAGGAGACCGCGTAGACCACTTCCACGGACCCGTCGGGTGAATGTTTTGCTCAGATTCGTTACCTGGACGATCGGTGGCATTTGGTTTCTCGTTTCGCTGGTACCACGAGTGTAAGGAGACGGGGCCCATCTCGCAAGGGACCAAGGGCTAGGTCGCGGCGGGCAGCTTTCGCCAGAGCAACAAAAACGCGGCCGTCCGGCCGCGTCGAGCATTGCGTTAGCGCACCAGAATCAGCCGGGGCGGCTCGGGCCCGTTGCCTTCAACTTTATCGAAGTAATCCATGTACGCAATCAGCTGGCGCAAGCCCAGGCCCATCATTTCGGTCGGCAGCTGCGTCAGCTTGCCCCGCGCTTTTGCCCAGTTCAGATGCAAACCTTTTGGATTACCCTTCTGCCAGTGCACCAGCGCCGCCGCAGTTTGGATAATCCCTTTATAAAACAGCTTCACCTGCTCGTCGTCGGCGGCAAGCCAGGCTGCTTCCCAGGCTTCATGGGCGTGCCAAAAATGGCCGTCATTGAACAGATTAATCCCAGCCAGGTACTGCTCAGGGTAGCTCATGGCCGTACCTCATGTTGATCGCTGACATATCCGATCAAGCAGCGGCTTTCCCGCACCAGAGCCAGCCTAATACTGCAGCACGGAAGGATCAACTTGCTGCGACCATTGGTCGATACCACCCGTCATATTTGTGACGTTGTCATGACCGCGCTGCGCCAAGGCCATCGCCACTTGAGCGCTCCTGCCGCCATGGTGACAAAAGATCACCAGCTCTTCGTCTTTGGGCAGCGTGTCGATCCAGGACATAGCCTGGCTCAACGGATATTCTTTGGCGCCGTCAATCGCCGCGGTCATCACTTCTTGCGGCTCCCGCACGTCGATCAGCGTCAATTTCTCACCGGCATCCAGGCGCTCTTTGATCTCGCGCGGAGTGGCTTCCTTGAATGGCTTTTTTTGCTCCACGTACAAACCTCTAGCTAACGGGAGATAGCTCAAACGCCTCCCGTTCCATCATAGCACACCGCGCCGCGCTACCACTAGGCCCCCAGCTTAATTGCGAGCGGCTGCCACTTCTGAGCTGACGTGACGACAAGCTTGCCCAGCTGATCAAGCCGTCCCAGCCACTTAGGATCCAAGATTTCGCCGTTGGTGTCAAAAACTTGCTGTGCAACCGGGATCGGCACCAGCAGTGGAGCAACATTGCCGCGCAGCGAGTGAACCATGTGCACCATTGCCCCGATCGCATTCACTGCCGCAATATCGCCGCCGGCAGTTGCAATCAAGCCGACCGTTCGTTCGCTCAGATAGGGCCGCGCATCCTTTGACAAAAACTCAATAAATTCGAGCGCGTTTTTGGTAACACCGGCCAGTGTGCCATGATACCCAGCCGTGCTCCAGATCATTGCATCCGCGCGTCGGACAGCTTCGACAAACCGCTGCACCGAGGCAGTATATTCGGCCAGCCGTTTGCCTGGCTCATACATCGGCAGCCGCAGATCATTGAGCGCGAGCAGCTCCGTGCTCGCGCCTGCTTCCGCCGCCGATTGCAGCGCGCGCTCCAAAGCCCAGCGACTTGTTGAATGTTCACGAAGGGTACCGCCCACCCCCACGACATGTAGTTTGCCCTGCCCCAGTGCCATCTCGGTTCCCTTACGACATTAACTGATTTATACCTTTACAAGCAGTGTGCCACGCTTTGCAACATGCTCCCTGGTCATTAGGACAGGTAGGAGGTAGGCCCTTTCGCGGATCAAAAAGCGGCCACCTATGCAGGTGACCGCTTGCCGCTACCGGTTGTCGAATAGGCGCTAGTGGCCGCAGCCGCAGCCACCACCACTTGCCGGCGCGTAATCATCGTAGCCTTCCTCTTCGCGAGGCCGGAACGACGAGCCGCAGCCGCAGCCGGAAACCGCGTTCGGGTTATCGATCTTGAAGCCGCCGCCCATCAAGGAGTCCTGATAGTCGATGTTGGCGCCCTGCACATAGCGCAGGCTCATCGGATCGACCCGGACCTTGAGGCCGTTGACTTCAAACTCGCTGTCACCCTCGTGGGTTTCGTCGTCAAAGGTCATGCCGTATGTTAAGCCTGAGCAGCCGCCGCCTGCGACAAAGACGCGCAGCGCCTGGTTTTCGAGCTGCTTTTCCTGCATCAAACCAAGCAATTTGGTGCTGGCGGCAGGCGTAAGGTTAATCAGTGTCTGAGTCTCGACCGAAGGGGTCGTTGCCATGATTGGTACCTCCTCCTTGAACAGGAGTTATGTGCAAAAACGATTAGTTTCGCTTCTTACATAATACCTTGTTGCGCATGCCTGCGCAAGAGTCGCACCAGCAATCGGCCCACCTACCTACAAAGCTTCCTCACAATGTCGCTCAGCCAACTTTCGCTGTCCGTAGCCGGAAGCTGGGGATACGGTTACTGACCCACGGTTACTGACCCACGAGCGACCAGGTCGAGCCATCCAACGTTTTTTGAATTTCGATCTGGGACTCAAACATATCTTTGAGCTCTTGGATATGCGTAATCACCAGGATTCGGTCAAAGTCGGGCTCGATTGAATTGATCGCTTCGACCAGCCGGTCGCGGCCTTTGCCGTCCTGCGAGCCAAACCCTTCGTCGATGATCAGCGTTTTTAGGCTCGCTCCCGCCCGCCGGGCCAATAGCTTTGACAGCGCTATGCGAATGGCGAAATTGATCCGGAACGCTTCGCCGCCGCTGTACATCTGGTAATCCCGCGTGCCCAGGCCATCCGCGATCCGAATATCAAGCGTCTCGATCGTGTTATCGCCCTTTTTGGTGTCGCGCTGCGTTTCAAACGACAAATGGAACTGATGGTCGGTCATGCGCCCGAGCAGCTCGTTGGCCTCGTGCTCAAGCTCAGGGATCGCCGTCTCGATCAGCATGGCTTGAATGCCTTTCTTGCCAAAAGCGTGGGCCAGCTCTTCATAGACCGCGCGCTCGTCATTCAACGCTGCCGCTTTGGACTGCTGTTCATCAAGTCGCAAACAATCCCGCTCACACGCCCGCAGACTTTCCTCAGCGCTTACCAGCGCACGCTGGGCAACAAGGTGCTGGTTACGTAGCTGTTGGGCACGCAGCTCTGCATCGCGCAGCAGCTGTTCAACGCGCGGCTGCATCACCAGCTGCACCGCCAAGGCTGCTACCTGCTGTCGCTGCTCATGTAAATCGGCCAGGTTACGGGTTGATCGCTCTTCGCTGAGCTGCAGCTGCGCGCGCGTAGGTTCGATAGCCGCCAGCGCCCGCTCTAGCTCCAACAACTCCCGCTCCCAGGGCTTAAGTGTCTCCAGGCGCTCACGCAGCGCCGTGTGCTCTTCCTTGTGATACCCAAGCGCCTGGCCCGCCGCGAAGATCACCTCCATCTGGGCGCGCTCTTCCGCTCCGTAAGCCTCCTGCTCGATCTGCTCGCATAAAGCGTCGTAGTGAGCGCACAACGCCGGGCGTTGGGCTTCGGCCGCGGCTACCGTTGCTAGCTCGGCATCAAGGCGCGCAACCTGTTGCTGAATCGTCCGCGTCTGTTCCAACTGCCGTTCGGTGGTGGCGATCCGTGTGCGCAGTGTCGATAGCGCTTGCCTGATTGTGGGGAGCTCGCCCAGCTCCGCCAGCTGCGCTTGCACCTTGCGCAGCTCACGCTGCTCGTCCTGGGCATACTCCAACCTTTGCAGCTGGTCTTCAAGGGTTTGCCACGTCACCTGGAGATCGGCCCGCTGGGCGCCGGCTTCGCTGGCCTGAGCACGCTGCAGCTCAAGCTTGGCATACCGATTTTGGGCTTTGGCGCGATTAGCGAGCGTTTGTTCTAGCTGTGCCATCGCCGTGCGATGGTCGGAACACATGGCCTCGTTGGTGCGGCGCTCACGGCGGAGTGCCGTTATCTGCTCCCGCAGCTCCGCGCGGCGTAGGCTGTAGGTTTCCGCCAGCTGCGCCAGGCCGTCCACGCCTAGCTCGCTTTCACACACCGGACAGCAGCCCTCGCCCTGCTCAAGCAGGTGCAGCTTTTCGTTCAGCTCTTTGCCGGCCGACTCGACCGCTTTATCCTCAGCCTGGAGCTCACCCAGCCGCTGCATCAACGCATTGAGCTCATCACGCCGCGTCGCCAGCTCATCCTCAAGCGACTGGAAATGCAAAAGCTCGGACCGCGTTTCTTGCAGCCGGCGCTCAACATCCGGCAACGTCGCGACCTGGCTTCCAAGCTGTGTAATCTGGCGTTGGGTGTCTTGCTGTGCCCCCAGCAGCGAATCGCGCTCGACATTGATCTTGCCGTGCAGCTCCGCCGCCCGCACTTGGAGCTCAAGTAGCCGGGTCTGCTGCTCGGCGACCAAGCTTTCTTCCACCCGCAGCTCAGCCAGCTCGGCTTGCAGAGCCTGGCTTTCGGCAAGCCGGTCCCCAAGCGCTTCGCGCTCGGCCCGCAAGGTTGCTTGCCGCGCGAGCTGTGCATCGACCTGCGCGACTCGCTCACCGGCGATCCGCTGCTCGGTTTCGAGGCTCCGCCGCTGGTCGTCGAGCTTGCCTTTCCAAGACTTGTATTCGTCGTTGAGGCGATAGGCCTCGTCGCGCCGGGTCTCCATGGCGGCTAGCTCGGCCTCGGTCGCCTGCAGCAGTGCCCAGCCTTGCTCAATCGCGTCACGCCGCGCCACCACATCTTCCAATGCTACGATGGTCGTGCGCAAATCCACGATGCGCTCGTCAAGCTCGCGCTGCGCCTGCTCCTGCTGCGCTATTGCCTGGGCCAAGGCCGAGCGGGTAGCGCTGAGCTCACGCAGCTGCACAGCCTGCTCGCGCAGCTGCTGGATAGTAGCCTCGTGATCCTTGAGCTGATCCTCGGCCTCCGCGGCCCGGTCTCGCGCCTCCGCAAGCTGCTGCTCCAGCTGATCGCGCATGATCACACTGACTTGCAGCCGCTCCACATCGGCCCGAACAATATCAAACTCTTTGGTGAGCCGGTTAGCCTCGTGTTTGGCGCGCGCTTCCAGCTCTTCATAGCCCGCCAAGCCCAAAATATCGGCCAGCACTTGTTTACGCTCGGCCGGCCTGCGCGCCGTAAACTCGTCTGCCCGGCCCTGCACCAGGAACGCTGAATTAACAAACGTTTCAAACTCGATCCGCAACACCCGATTGATGGCTGCCTGAGTCTCGTTAATCGTGTCGCCCGAAAGATTACGCCAGCCGCCGTCGGGGGTCAGTACCTGAAAGTTCAGCGTCGTTATGCCGGCTCGTTTGCCCCGCTTGCGCCGCCGAATCACGCGATACAGCTGTTCATCCAGCAGAAAGTCTAGCACAACCTCCATCTCTTCACGGCCGAGCGTGATCAGGTCGTCATCACTTTTCGCCCGTGCTCTGCCCCACAACGCCCAGGTAAATGCATCCAGCAGCGCCGATTTACCCGCGCCGTTATGGCCGGATAAGCAGGTAACATGCAGGCCAGAAAAGTGCAACGGGGGCACGTCCTCGCCATAACACATAAAATTACGAACCTGGAGCTGTTCTGGAACCATGATCTTCCTTGCTGTCTGTTTGTGGGCGGTGAAAAGGTGTGCGATTTGTATTATAACAAATCGCGCACCAACAACCGAGCAGCGAGAACGTTTTGTTCTCGCTGCTCGGCTCTTCAACTCGGAATCTTTTGTCGTTATGCGCTAAGCGACCGGCGCACCCGTCTTGACTGGCACGTCGGCTTGCTCTGCCTGGTTCGGCAGCAGCTCGTTGACCTCGCGGGCACGGTGGCAGGCCGCGAAGTGCCCGCCGCCATAATCCACAAACGCCGGATCTTCGACCCGGCAGATGTCGATGGCGATCGGGCAGCGCGTGTGGAAGCGACAGCCTGGGGGTGGATTAATCGGGCTGGGCACGTCGCCCTGCAGAATGATGCGCTGGCGCTTCTTCTCGATCTGTGGGTCCGGGATCGGTACCGCCGACAGCAGCGCCTGGGTGTAGGGGTGCAGAGGTTGCCGGTACAGATCGTCGCTGTCGGCTAATTCCACGATCCGGCCCAGATACATCACCGCCACGCGGTCGCTGATATGCTTCACCACACTCAGGCCGTGGGCGATAAAGAGATAGGTCAAGCCCAGCTGGTCCTGCAAGTCTTCCAGCAGGTTGATCACCTGCGCCTGGATCGACACGTCCAGAGCCGAGACCGGCTCGTCGCAGACCACAAAATCCGGCTCGACCGCGAGCGCGCGGGCAATCCCGATGCGCTGGCGCTGACCGCCCGAAAACTCATGGGGGTAGCGGTTGATAAAGTACGGGTTGAGACCGACCACCTGCAGCAGCTCCTGCACGCGTTCACGCACGGCTTTCTTGCCTTGCCGCAGGTTATGCACCTGGATCGGCTCGCCGATGATGTCACCCACCGTCATGCGCGGATTGAGCGAGGCATACGGATCTTGAAAGATCATCTGTATATCGCGCCGCGTGCGCCGCATGTCGGCCCCGCTGAGCTTGGTCAAGTCGCGGCCTTCAAAGATCACTTCGCCGGACGTGGGCTTGTACAGCTGCAAGATCGCACGGCCGGCCGTCGACTTGCCACAGCCGGACTCGCCGACCAGGCCCAACGTTTCGCCGCGCTTGATCGTCATGCTGATCCCGTCAACGGCCTTGACGGCTCCGACCTGGCGCTGGATCACAATGCCGCGCGTAATCGG
>JADDQF010000060.1 GCA_016781505.1 bacterium | reverse complement strand
ATACCGGCAGCACGTGGTCGCCTGTTGCACTCCTGCTGCTTGGTTCCCTTACACTGCTGGGTGGCGTTGTGCTTCGCCGCGCCCTGCGCTGGTCGTAGTTCCGATATCCACGTGGGTGGTGCGCCGGACGCTGCAGCGTCCGGCGCACCTGTTTAACGGCACGCAAGACCGCCCCCGGCATATCAACCGCCAATCACCCATCCCTCAGCTGCGCTCAAGTTCCGCTGCGTGGTCGGCGTGCTATACTCTCCCAAACAATGAGCGCAGCTCCGCAGCCATTCCTGACACCGAAACGGATCCTGGTGGTAACGCTTGCCGATCTCGGCGATGCGCTATTAACGACGCCTGCGCTGCAAACACTGCGTGCGGCTCAGCCCCACGCACATATCACCATCCTAACCACACCCGTTGGCATAGCCGCTCTGCGCGATCAGCCGTTTTACGACGAGATCATCGTCTTTGAGAAGCAGCGCTTCAACCGGCCGCAACAGCTGCTGCGGCCCAACAATCTGATCTATTCCGCGCGCCTTTGGCGCCAGCTCAGGCAGCAGCCTTTTGATGCCTGTTTAATCTTGCATCATCTCACCACCTGGTTCGGCGCGCTCAAATATGCCGCGCTCGCGTTTGCCTCAGGAGCGCAGCGGCGGTACGGTCGCGACAACGGGCGAGGTTTCTTTCTGACCGACCGCGTGCCCGATCCTGGCTTTGGCGAACACCATCAAACCGCATACTGGCTGGCAATCGTTGCGCTCCTGGGTGGACATGGCACGCCCACGCCAACATTCCAGGTGAACGCTCCTGATCAACGTACCGCCGCGCTGCTGCTCGCCGATCACGTTGATGGCAACAGACCGCTCGTCGCCATGCACCCGGGCGCAGGTCAATTCGCGCCGGCACGCAAGTGGTCGCCCACACGGTTTGCGGCCTTGGCTGACGCGCTGATCGAAGACGGAGTGCAGGTTGTGCTGGTTGGTGGGGCGGAAGAGGCTCCACTGCGGCAAACGGTGCTGGGCGCGATGCAGTATGCCGCTGCCGTACGCGATCTGGGGGGGCGCACATTGCTCGGCGAGCTAGGCGCCGTGTTGCAGCGCTGTACCCTGTTTGTGGGCAACGACAGCGGCGTTGCCCACTTGGCCAGCAGCGTCGGCATCCCCGTCGTCGCACTCTTCGGCCCGACCGCTGTCCATGCCTGGGGGCCATATGGTGGCGCGTGCTGGGAAAACGCGGGCGAGTTTCCGAATGGCGTGGCTGTGTTACACTCAGGGCAACACCGGGCGCTCCAGGCAACCATCGCGTGCAGCCCGTGTATCTACCGCGGCCATACGTTGGGCACGCCGCACGGCTGCCCCGACCGCACCTGCCTCCACCGGATCGACGTAGCCCAGCCTTTAGCACTTATTCGCCAACGCCTTCGAGAATTGAGCGGCGAGCTATGCGCCTGAACGACTTGATCAACCAAGAGCTGGGACGGTATCGCGTCGAGGCGCTGATTGGCCGCGGTGGGATGGCCGCGGTTTATCGCGCCTTTGATACCCGCCTGCAACGCCATGTAGCGCTCAAGGTGTTGTATCCGCAGTACCTTGCCGACGACGATATCGTGGAGCGATTTCGCCGCGAAGCAATCACCGCCGCGCAGCTGGATCACCCGCATATCGCGCCCATTTACGATGTGGGCGACGCCGAAGGCCTCTTTTTCCTGACCATGAAGCTGCTGCCGGGACCTTCGCTGGCCGAGCTGTTGCAGCGTGAGCAGCGGCTGCCGGCCGATCGCGTTGTTCGGCTTGCCAGCGAGCTTGCGGATGCTCTCGACGCGGCTCACCAGCGCGGCATTATTCACCGTGATATCAAACCTGGCAACGTGTTGTTCGACGAGCGCGACAAAGCGCTGCTGACCGATTTTGGCATCGCCAAGTCGTTGGACGCGCCTGCGCTGACGGAGTCGAGCGTGATTGTGGGCACGCCCGACTATATCGCGCCGGAGCAGATCGACCCGCGGCTGGCGCCGTACGGCAAGCTTGACCATCGGGCTGATTTGTATTCCCTAGGCGCCCTGCTGTACCGCACGCTGACCGGGCATCGTCCGTTTGATGGTCCGTCACAGGTTGTTCTGCTGGCACATCTGCAAATGGCGCCGCCGCCACCATCGACCTACCTGCCGGATTTGCCACCGGCTGTGGATGCCGTGTTTGCGCAAGCCATGGCCAAGCGGCCGACCGACCGCTATTCCACCGCAACAGCATTAGCCCAAGCGTTGGCCGCGAGCTTTGGCGAGCAGCATATGGCTGGCGTGGACGACCGGACCGAGGTAGGTGTTGTGTTTCCTGCGGCCGCACTGCGCCGTGACCCACACACGCAGCCGACTACGCAGGTCGCGCCAGCACCCGCGGAGGTTGCAGCAGCGGAAGTCGTCACTGCTCAACCACCGCCGTATCGAAACCGCGCTGCCCTCGCGCCCCTTGCCGCCCTCGTGACGATGGTGTTAATCGGCGTGCTGGGCATTAACTTGGCCAGCTTCGTGCAGAGCTAACAGCAGGTGAGGGCACCCGCCGAAATTGCCGTGTCAGAAACGTTGGTGGCTGCCTCCACAGCAACTCCCACAGCGACCAGCACTGCGGAGCCCACGGCTACCCCAACCACGGAGCCTTCGGCGACCGCAACCAGCGCTCCCACGGCGACCTCGACCACCCAACCCACCGTCACGCCAACGATCGCGCCAACGGCTGTGTCCACAACGGCGCCCTCGCGTGCACCGGCGGCCGCCCGCGGAGTGCGAGCTACGCCACGACCAGCACAGTCACGCCCGAGCCCCACGCCCAAGCCCGCTCCAACCCGCACAACCACGCCGCGCCCGGTTGTGCAGCCTACCGCACTGCCCACCGCCCGGCCGACGGACGTTCCGCCTGTGGCCGCCTTGCCCACCTGTCCGTTCAAGCTGACCGGCGGCTTTGGTAATCTGTGGCGCACAAACGACGACGTACGCAGTGCGCTTAAATGCCCAGCACAGGCTGAACTGGCCGGCTATTCGGTTGAGCAACTCTTTGACGGTGGTCGCATGTACTACCGCGAGGAGGGCCATCGCTTCTGGATTTTCGACGGCAACACCAGCGGCCGATGGCGCGAGTACGAGGATGTGTACGAAACGGATCCCGATCCCACGGACCCGCCGCCCGAAGGGAAATTCGCGGCCGCCGGTGGCTTCGGCAAATTATGGCAAAAGTACGCGTCGATCCGCAAAGCGCTGGGCTGGGCTACCACACCGCAACAAGGCTTTACCGGCGCGCTGCAAGCGTTCGAGGGCGGTCTGATGCTCTTTGTGCCGGGGATCCACGACCACGGCAAGCAAATCTATGTCCTCAACAACAATGGCACCTTTCAGGTCTATGCCGACGCCTATGTTGGGCCATAAAATATCCGCCAACATGCTGCCGCACGACTCCCGGCCAGAGAAGCAACCACCGAGAACAACAGAGCCTGTATGTTGCAGCAGGCGGCCGCAATTGTGCTAGCAAGGCCGCAGCTCCCACCACACCTGATGCTTCAGCCGACTTAGGGAAATGGTGTATCCTACCTTCAGATACCAGTGAGGGGAATTGCCAATGAGTGTTGACATAGCACCACCAATCACGGCGCCTACGCTGACCAGCAATCCGCTGCGCACCGGCCTGCGAATTGAACGATCACCTGCTCCGTGTGCCATGGTTATCTTCGGCGCTTCGGGCGATCTGGCAAAACGCAAACTGCTCCCGGCACTATGGGCCCTTAACGAGGCGCAACAGCTGCCGCCCGGTTTTTCGATCGTCGGCATCGCCCGCAGCGAACTAAACCACGAGCAGTTTCGCCAGCAGCTGCGCGATTCGATCACCCATGACCTCACGGTCGATCCCACGATGCTTGATACGTTTTTGCAAGGTCTCTTTTACGTGCCGGGAACCTTTGATCAGCCCGACATGTACCAGCGGCTCAAGCAGGTCCTGGAGCAGATTGACCGTGAGCGCGGTACTGCCGGCAACCGGATGTACTACCTTGCGACGCCGCCTTCGTTCTTTCCCGTTATTATGGAGCAGCTCGGCCAGGCCGGGCTGGTCAGCGACGCGGCTACCGGCGCGGGCTGGACGCGTGTCGTTATCGAAAAGCCCTTTGGCCGTGACCTTGCCACTGCTCGTGAGCTTAATCGTGTCGTGCACGGCGTCTTTGACGAGGCGCAGGTGTACCGCATCGATCACTACCTCGGCAAGGAAACCGTCCAAAATATCTTGCATTTCCGGTTTGCCAACGCGATCTGGGAGCCGATCTGGAACCGGCGCTATGTTGATCATGTGCAAATTACCGTGGCTGAAGATTTGGGCGTGGAAACCCGGGGTGGCTATTACGAAGAAGCCGGCATTGTGCGCGATATGCTGGAAAATCATATGCTCCAGCTGCTCACACTGACGGCGATGGAACCGCCGGTGTCGTTCGATGCCGACGCTGTCCGCGACGAAAAGGTCAAGGTGCTGCGAGGCATGCGGCCCTTCGATCTGCAACGGGTACAGTCGGACGTGGTGCGTGGCCAGTACGGGGCGGGCTGGATCGGCGGCAAAGCTGTGCCGGCCTATCGTCAAGAGCAAAAGGTTGCTCCCGATTCCCAGACGGCTACCTATGTCGCGGCGACCTTTTACATCGACACCTGGCGTTGGGAAGGCGTGCCGTTTTATCTGCGCTCTGGCAAGCGGCTGCCGAAGCGGGTCACCGAGATCGCAATCCAGTTCAGGCCCGTGCCGCAGCTGCTGTTTGGACCAACTGACCCCAATGTACTGGCCATGCGTATTCAGCCCGACGAAGGCATCTCGCTGCAATTTGAGGCGAAAGTACCCGGCCCGACAGCGCGGCATCGACCTGTGGCCATGGATTTTCGCTATGGCACCGCCTTCGCGACTGCGCCTGCGGAAGCTTACCAGCGGCTGTTGCTCGACGTCATGCTCGGCGATAGCACGCTCTTTGCCCGCCGCGACGAGGTTGAGGCGGCCTGGACGCTGGTCGCACCCATCCTTAATACATGGGCGGCGACGCAGGCTACCGATTTGCCGAACTACGAGGCCGGCACGTGGGGACCGGAAGCGGCTGATCAGCTGCTGGAAGCAAGCGGACGACGGTGGAGACGACCATGAGCGATACTAACTTCACAATTACTCAGGACGACACGTACGCAGTCCCGCCCGATGAGATCGAACAGGTTGTCCAACAGCTGTGGCGGGAGTCGCAGGGCGAGGAAGCCGACGCCACCGTGATGCAGGTTCGGACGCTCAACTTGCTGATTGTTGTGCCGGAAGATTTGGCGCGTCCCCCGATCTTTCGCGCCATAGACACGGTTGCCGTTCAGCATCCCGGACGCACAATCGCCATGGTGGTTACGGAAGGGACGGAAGCACCGCGCGCGCATGTGGCCATTGCCTGCCGCTTAGGTGACGGTGGCAAACAGGTTTGTGGCGAACAAATCACCATCACTAGTGGCGAAGGCGGAGCACCATTGCCCAGCATTGCCGCTGCGCTGTTGTTGCCAGGAGTGCCAACGTTTTTATGGTGGCTTGGCACTCCCGCCTTTGGCAGTCCTCTTTTTGAAAGCTTTGTCGAAAGTGTTGACCGCGTCGTTGTTGACTCGCGCTCCTGGGATGCTCCCCTGCGTGTTCTACCGCAGCTGGGCGAAGCGATTACTCGTCAACCGTATATCGCCTTTACGGACCTGCAGTGGACCGCGCTAACGCCGTGGCGCCGCCAAACTACCCAGTGCTTTGATCTGCCCCAAGCGTTGCCGTATCTTGAGCGCCTTGGAGCAGTTACCATCGAGCACGGGCCGGAGGAAAGCGACCGGATCATGGCGCTGCTGTTTGTGGGCTGGCTAGCTACGCGGCTAGGCTGGCAACCAGCCGCTCCAGGAGCGGATGACGACCAGCTAGTCCTTCAATCACGCAGTGGCACTGTGGCAGTGCAATTTGTCCGCACACCACATGCTGGCTCGCTGCAGCGTGTGTCGCTCACGGCGTTCCCTGCCGCCTTTCAGCTCTCCTTCCGTCCAGCCAGTGGCTGTGTGAAAACGGAAATTTTGTTGCCCCCTAATCCGCCCATTGAGCGGATTGCACGCTTGGCAACACTGTCACTGGAACAGGTCTTGAGCGAGGATCTTGACATGCTGGTGCATGACACCGGGTTTGAGGAAGCGTTACAGTTTGCAGCGCAGGTGGCGAGCATGCGTCTGATTCAAACCTCAGGCTAAGCCGAGGAGCACATCCAAGGGTACTTTATGCCAACTTCGCGGTTTGTAGCCCAGCCGCCAGCTAACACACAGCGGCGAAATACAGCAATGTACAGCAAACGGCCTGGCGTGCACTGCTGCACTCATATAGTTAAGCTACACGATTGGGAGGTAGTCCGGGCGGGTATGGCCAAGCAAGCCAGCAGTACTCGGTTCACTGCTCTTCAAGCAGCAACGCGTATGCTACAGCTGCTACAGCTGCATTGCCCTGCGACGATTACCACTAACAAAGGAATGGGACTATGCTTGAGTCTCACGCTGTATCCGCTCGTACCGCCGCTGCGCCGCAGCGCGCTCATGTGGTAACACGGAGGGCCATCGTCAGCTGGGTGCTGTACGATCTGGCCAACACCATCTTTTCCATGGGCGTAATCTCGCTCTTTTTCTCACTCTGGGTCCGCGACGAAGTTGGCGCTACCAGGGCTGATACCGTGTACGGCATGATCACGGCGATCTCGATGGCGATTATCTTTGTGGTATCGCCGCTGCTGGGCGCGATGACGGACCGAGCCCGCCGACGCATACCTTTCCTGGTTGTCAGCACCCTGATTTGTGTTGTGTTCACCGCGCTGCTCGCCCGCTCAGGTTTTTATATCACAGCCTTATGCTTTATCATCGCCAATATCGCCTACCAGGCCGGGTTGCAATTCTACGATGCCCTGCTGCCCGAAGTCAGCACCGAGGCCAATCGCGGCAAAATAGGCGGAATTGGCGTTGGCGTTGGCTATCTTGGCTCGTATATCGCGGTCGGCATTGGCTTGCTGCTTGGCACCGGCAATAAGCCCCTGCTGTTTGGGATCATCGCGGTCGCGTTTCTGCTTTTTGCCATCCCCTGCTTCCTGTTCGTCAAAGAGCGCGGTAATCCCAACCCGCAGCCCATTAATTTTGCCATGGTGCGGCAATCCGCGGCCGAAACAATCCGCACCCTCCGCTCCGGCAACGAGTATCCTGGCTTGCTGCGTTTCCTGCTTGGGCGCGTCTTTTATACCGACTCGATCAACACCGTGATCTCGATCATGGCGCTGTACACCGTTAATGTGGCGGTAGGCACCGGGCTGACGGAGGATCAGGGGCAGCAGCAGGCCAACTTGATCTTGATGTCGGCCATCACGTTTGCAGTGTTGGGCGGTTTCTTCTGGGGCTGGCTGGCCGACAAGCTTGGCCCAAAACGTACGCTTAATTTTGTGCTGCTCTGCTGGATGGCGATCTTCGTCGCGGCTGCGCTGATCGGCATCATTGGCCTTCCGCTGTGGACCCTGTATCTGGTTGCAGCAGCGGCGGGCTTTGCGCTGGGTGGCGTTTGGGCTGCGGATCGGCCTTTTATGCTCCGGCTGACACCACCCGCCCGTATCGGCGAGTTTTATGGGCTGTATGGCATGGTTGGCCGTTTTTCGGCGATCACCGGCCCGGTCGTTTGGGCCATCGTCACCTACGTCACTATTCAGGTATTTGGCTTGTTGCCCAGAGTCGGGCAAGGGATTGGCGTGCTCGTTCTGCTCTTGCTCGTAATCTTAAGTTACGTTATCCTGCGCCCCGTATCTGACGCGCCGCGTACCTGGCACGGCAGCGATCTCGCTCAACACGATCCGGTCTAGTCACCAGCTGCTTGGACGCGGAGCACGACGAAGGAGGAGTGGTGTATCCAACGTTGTTCCAGATCGGACGCTACACAGTTGGCACACATGATTTCTTTGTCCTGCTTGGGGTCTGCGCTGCAACGTTGATCTTCTTTTATGAGGCAGACCGCCGCCACATGCTCACCGATCAACTGGCGGCAGTCGCCGTGGGCGCGCTTGTATTCGGGGCGTTGGGCGCGAAGCTGAGCACGACTTGGCAGTACGTTGTGCTCGCGCCCGAGCCATCGCTTCTGGGAGCGATTGAGCGCGGCGGCAAAAGCATTCTTGGTGGGCTGGCCGCGGCGTATGGCGGAGCCATCCTGACCAAGTGGCTGGTCGGCTACCGCGAGCGGACCGGCGACCTGTTCGCTCCGGCTGTAGCGCTGGGCATGGCGATCGGCCGTTGGGGCTGCTTTTTGACCGAGCAGATCGGCACGCCCACGACATTGCCCTGGGGGATAAGCGTCAATGCCCAGCTAGCCAGCCACATTCCCAATTGCCCCACCTGCGCTTCAGGCGTCAAGATGCACCCCTCCTTCATCTACGAAATCATCTTCCACGCCTGTTCGTTCGGGGTGCTCTGGTGGCTGCGGCCGCGCGTCTTTGTCAAAGGCGAGCTGCTGAAGATGTATCTGCTCTGCTATGCCCTGTTTCGCTTTGGCGTGGAGTTTGTGCGGGGCAATCAAATTGTATGGGGCGGCCTGACTCGCTCCCAGCTTTTTCTGATTCCTTCAGCCGTGCTGCTGTGCTTGTACTTCTGGCGTCAATGGCGCCGGGACGTGTACCGTTTGCCGAGCCTCGATTCGATCGCATTGCAACCATACGGGAGCGACCATGCCTGAAGACCCGCAGCTTCATGCCATCGTGACCTACCTGCAAACGCACCGCGCCACCCACGACCGTGAGCTCTTGCGGCAGCAGCTATTACACGACGGTGTGCCCGCTGATCTGGTTGACCAAGCGATGGAACAAGTGTACGGCCAGTCCACAGTGGCCCCAACTAACCCGGCTGCGCCGACCTCAACACCTGAGAGCAATGTTGGGTCAGAGCAGAGCACAAGCCCGTCTGTCAGCTCCATGAATAATCCGGCGGAGGTCGAGCGGATTCGCAGCTACCTTGAGCAGCACCGCGACACCTACGACCGAGAAGCGCTGCGGCGCAAGCTGTTGAACGATGGACTGGCCCCCCAGGCCGTAGACCTTGCCTTCGCGCAGGTCTACGGCTTGACGATACCAGCGGCAGAAGTACCACCCGATCCCCAAGCCAATCGCCGTCCGTTTCTGGTGACACTGTTTGGGGTGCTGCTGCTCAACTTTGTGGCAGGTTGCACATTCTCAGGCATCATCTTCACATTGCAAGCGTTTAATCCCAGCATGTTTCTTTTGGCGGCGCTGATTCCGCTTGAAATGGCCATCATGGCCTACTTCTGGCGCCGCAACCATCCGGTTGCGCGTGGTTTTATGTGGGCCTTGATCGGCTCGCTACCGGTTGTAGCCATGGGGCTGCTGCTCGGTTTTTGCATTGGGATCGTGAGCTCGTACTAGCCCGGTTTTGTGAACAGCGGCTGTTGCAAAAACGGCATGGATCACGTATCGCCTGGTCTGCATTGTGAGTTTGCCCCAGCGATAGTTATCGAAACAGATCGTTGACAACCTGTAGCGCCCACCGCGAGGAATTGGTTATGCCTGGAATGCCGCTGCGTACTGATCGAATTCATCGCTACGTAAATGCTTTTTGTCCGCAGTGCCACCAGGAGCAACCCAACCAAGCGCTGCACGAAGTGCCTCGTTTGAGCGGCTATCTCGCGGAGGCCGATGGACGAATCTGGCTCGTACGCGGCTGTCCGCAGCATGGCAAGATCACAACGCTGTACGATGAATCGCCCGAGATTTTGCGCTACCTCGAACAGTGGACTGCACCAACCAAGCACCATACACCCGATACCGTTGGCAACTTTGCTCCAGTACCCGGCGCGTATCTGGAAGGGCTGGGCGAGATGCAGACGCAGCACACCTGCATCTTGCTTGAAGATATCACGCCGCAGTGCAACTTGTGCTGCCCCAACTGCTTTGCCGGCTCGTCACCCCAGGCGGCGGGCTTTGTTGCCATCGAGCACATTTTGCACAATATCGATCAGCGGCTGGAACGCGAAAATGGGCAGCTCGATGTGCTGATGCTGAGTGGCGGTGAGCCTACCATCCACCCCCAGTTCATGGAATTATTGGAGCAAATACTCGAACGCAATATCATCCGCATCCTGATCAACTCCAACGGCATCGAAATCGCCCAGAACGATGCGCTGCTCCATTTTCTGGCACGGCACAACCAACGGATCGAGGTGTATCTTCAGTTTGACGGTTTTCGGCTGGAAACCCATCGCTTTCACCGCGGCGCCGATCTGCGGGGGGTCAAGGAGCGCGCAATCGAGCGTTTGACGCGTTGCGGCATTTTTACCACCCTGACCATGACGGCTACGCTTGGGGTAAACGACGATGAGATAGGGAATGTGGTGCGGTTTGCGCTCGACACGCCCTTTATCGGCGGGGTATCGATCCAGCCCCAATTTGGCTCAGGTCGCTCGACGGCGCTCGATCCCTTAGACCGATTGACGCACACCGGGGTACTTGCGCGATTAGCTCCACAAACAGATGGCTTGGTAACATGGCGCGACCTCACCGCCTTGCCCTGCTCACACCCGCACTGCTGCAGCGTTGGCTACATGCTCAAGACCGACAACGGCGAGTGGCGCTCGCTGGCCGGCATTATCGGCCACGAGCAGTTGCTGCAGCATCTGGAGCTCGTCAGCAACCGGATTGCAGACCGTGAAATTCCGGCTCAGCTGCGAGCACTGGTTAAGCAATCGTTGCTGGGCTTGCTCAGCGAGCAAAGCTCACTTACGCATCCCACCATCACCGACTTGTTCCGCAACATCTGCGAAAACTGTGATCTTGGCCTCGGTACGCTTGTCCGGCTGGCAGGCAGTGCGCTGTTTGGACGGCAACAGCAGCTGCGTGAGCTGCTTGCCAGCCGCATCAAACGCATCACGGTCAAGCCGTTTATGGACATCAACACGATGCTTGAAGAGCGCTTGCTGCAGTGCTGTGTGCATGTGGGTACAGCCGGCGAACTGCAGCACCAATGCGCTCCCTTTTGTGCGGCGCAAGCCTGGCCACAGCTGGGCCGCATGAAGCTGGCCGAACAAACACGACTGTTACAGCCACAGCCAATTGAGGTCGCCTAACGACAGCATTCGAGCATTGGAGGAGAACATTATGCACCGCGCGCAGCCCACAGTCTACGACCCGATCCGCTTTTGCATTTTTACCACCATTGCGCTGATCGCCTGGGCCTTTGGCCCGCCCTTCGCCGTAACGCTGATGAGCGGACTTGGTCTGGTTGCGTATGCCCAAGCCTGGCGCCAAGGGTTACGGCAAAGCAAGTGCTTTTTGCGTGACCCGCGGCTGGTGATGGCCTACCTAGGGATCGCCTTTGTGCTTGGCATTGGCTTCACAATCCGTAATGTGGCTCAGCTCTGGGGTTAGCAGCCTCGATGCTGTATCACTTCAGCGAAGATCCAACGATTGAGCGGTTTGAGCCGCACGCACCATTACATCGGCCCGCGGTGGAGCCGGCGGTCTGGGCAATTGAAGCGTGGACCGCCCCCAAATATTTCTTTCCGCGGGATTGTCCACGCGTCTGCTTTTGGCCGGCTCCAACGACCACCCCAGCCGATTATGAACACTTCTTTAGCTACGTCGACGGACGGATGGTTACGGCGATCGAAGCGGCGTGGCTGGCACGGCTAGAGCAAACCAAGCTGTACCGCTACATCTTGCCGGCCGCGACCTTTGAGCCTTTGCTCGATGAAGTCGGAACATATATCAGCCGGCAAACCGTTGTGCCGCTGGGGGTTGAGCCGGTCGGCGATTTAGTTGATGCGCTTGTGTCTGCGCCGGTCGAACTGCGTATCTGCCGATCCTTGGTGCCGTTGGGGCAGGCCGTTATCGCCTCGACCATGGACTTTTCGTTGATTCGCATGCGCCATGCCCGCGGTTGGAGGCTTATGCCGTAGCCGTTGCTAGACCAAAACTTTTGCTGAAATAAAAGAAACGAGCGGCATGCATTGGTGCCGCTCGTTGTGCGCATTGCGCAGCTTTTACCGTCCCACAATAGGCAAGAATACGTGTGGATTGGAAGGTGCTGGGATTGGTGAAACGTGCGTCTCAGGTGATGGTGTTACCTGATAATCAGGCACCATTGGATTCGTTCCTGCCGGCACTTCATCTCCATCCGATATGCCATCGTCGTCGCTGTCACGATCCATCGGGTCCGTACCATTGGCCGCTTCGTTACCGTCCGTGATTCCGTCGTGGTCACTATCACTGTCCATGGGATTAGTGCCATTGGCTACCTCAGCAACATCCGTAACACCATCGTTATCATCGTCCAGGTCGGCGTTGTTGCCACGGCCATCGCCATCGGTGTCCAGCGTTTCGTCGGGGTTCAGCGGGAGAGCGTCTTGATCATCCTGGACCCCATCGTTATCGCTGTCAGCGTCAAGAGGGTTTGTGCCATTATCCGTTTCAACAGCGTCGCTCACACCATCGTTGTCATCGTCGGGGTCCGCATTGTTGCCAACACCATCCCGATCGGTGTCTTTCGACTCGCTCGGATCCAACGGAAACGCATCTTCGGTGTCTAGCACAGCGTCATTATCGTCATCCAGATCGGCATTGTTGCCAGTTCCGTCGCCGTCCGTATCGA
>JADDQF010000079.1:24904-38836 GCA_016781505.1 bacterium | reverse complement strand
CTGATCGCGGAGCCGTGGGATGTGGGCGAGGGCGGCTATCAGGTGGGGAACTTTCCGGTGCTGTGGGCCGAGTGGAACGGCAAGTACCGCGACGCCGTCCGCTCCTTCTGGCGGGGCGATCCCGTCGGCGTGGGCGAGCTGGCCTATCGGCTGAGTGGATCGAGCGACCTGTATGAGCACAATGGACGGCGGCCGTACGCGAGCATCAACTTTGTGACGGCGCACGACGGCTTTACCCTGAACGACCTGGTCAGCTACAACGAAAAGCACAACGCGGGCAACGGCGAGAACAACCAGGACGGCGAGAACCACAACCTGAGCTGGAACTGCGGGGTGGAGGGGCCGACCGAGGCGCCCGAGATTGTGGCGCTGCGGGAAAAACAGAAGCGCAACTTCCTGGCGACGCTGCTGTTGTCGCAAGGCGTGCCCATGCTTTGTGGCGGGGACGAGCGCGGCCGGACGCAGCGCGGCAACAACAACGCCTACTGTCAGGACAACGAACTGTCGTGGCTTAACTGGGAGCTAACCACGCAAGATGCGCAGCTGCTCGCCTTTACACGCCGCTTGATCGAGCTGCGCCGCAACCATCCCGTGCTTCATCGCCGGCGCTTCTTCCAGGGGCGGGCGATCCATGGTGGCGGTATTCGCGACATCGCCTGGTTCCAGCCCGACGGCAGCGACATGACCGAGGAGGCCTGGGAAAGCGACGTCGTCCGTACGCTGGGCATGCGGCTCAACGGCCTGGCGATCGACGAGACCGACGAGCGCGGCGAGCACATCACCGACGACATCCTGCTGCTGCTGGTGAACGGCCGCGACGAGACGCAGGGCTTCAAGCTGCCGGGGCCGCCAACCTCGCCGCGTTGGGAAGTGCTGTTGGACACCAACACGCCCGCGCTGCACGAGCGCAGCGCGGCGCCGGGCGAGATTTTTGAACTGCACCCGCGTACCCTGGTGCTGCTGCGCCAGCCCAAGGAGGAGCTATGAGCCGAAAAGGCGTTTCAACGGCAAGCCGATCCCGTGGAGGTAAGCGGTGGCGCGCATAGTGGCGGTGGATGATGAGCCGAGCTTTCTTGAACTATTACAAGAGCTGCTGGGCGACGAAGGCCACCTGGTTATTCCTGTGAAACGTGGCGATGCAGCGCACAACGTAATTCGCCGGCATCGACCGGATGTGGTTTTGCTTGATATGCATCTGGAGCATGCAGAAGGCGGGTGGATGATCTTGGATCGGATGCGCCTGGACGCGGAGACCGCGCATATTCCGGTCATCATCTGTTCGGCTGATAGGGTGCTGTTACAACAACATGCCGAACACTTGATGGAGGAAGGCTCGTGCATTTTGGAGAAGCCGTTCGAGCTTGAAGCTTTGCTTTCAACCCTTGCAACCGCCCTGGCTCCGGACTCGCGCGCTTGTGGTGGAGTGTAACGTGGACGCTCCATCACCCACTGCCATCTTTAGCTGCTGCGCCTTGTGACACGTTCTTTCTTTTCCAAAAGGTTCCAAAGCTTCGCAATAAGCTCTTCCGGTTCAAAAGGTTTTTCCAACAGATCGTAGCCTTTATCTCGGAGCGAGGCTGCCCAGTCTCGTAGCACGGCGATATGGGCCGAACAGATCAGAATAGGAATATGGCAGGTCGTGGGGTCGCGCTCCAACAAGCCGAGCACCATGCTACCAGCGCTGTTATCTTCTAGCCAAAGGTCGAGGATGACCACATCCGGCATTGTACGCAGAATAAATTGGTGTCCATCCTTGCCTAGCGTATAGCTAATAACTTGGAAGCCCGCGTTCCGAAGCAATGCATCCAGCATCTCGAGAATTTCTTGATCGTCTTCGATCACGGCAACGACTGGCGCTGGCATTGGTCCTCCTCTTCAAAGCCTATCAGCACAACGGATGATCGGGCGCAGCATATCACACACTGGACCGCGACGGCGTGAAGGCACCAGTTGTTGCCGTTCCCAAAGAAGCATCAGCGACGCGATCATGGCCACCGTTGTGCGGAGCGCGTACTGCAGGCCAAGCGCTCGCTCGCTCCCAGAACTTTTGGGGTAGCTTGACACACCTCCGCTGCAGCTCGAAATCATGAGTTGCGCGAGCTTAGCGACGTGCTTGCATCGGTTCTGCAAACGCAGAGCGACTCCGTAGCGACAATTCGTCAACCACTTGACCAACCCACAAGCGCCGGGGATTTTCTGTACATGGCGTGTGCGCACGAGTTGCCCCCAAAGAGCTGCTGACTATGTGTGCTTCAGTGGGATTGGTTCTGCGCTGGTCGGCGTCTATGCACGCTTATTGCGCATTGCCTTGAGCTGCTTCACGCTGCCGCTCGCGGTTTGGGTAAACTGTTGATACTCGTTGGACTCGCGGGCATAAATTGCAATTCTGCCAGCCGCATCATAGTGAACGCCCCAGCCATACTTTTTGGGCAGAAGCGAAGCACGCAGGCACGGATGCGACTTTTGCAACAGTTCAGCCCGAATTTCGGCGCCGCGCATTTCAACTTCGTGTTGAGGTATGCTTCGATGCCGCACATAAACCTCGAAGAGCAAATCTTCATGGGTGTAGCTGTAGGGGGCTGCTGCCAGCAGCTCATATTGGAGAACGTGAAGGGATTTTTTGGGGCCGGTTGCGGTCGGAACAACTGCGGTCGTTACCGGACAATCCTCGGCCACTTGGATAAAGGTCTCGGTGTAGCTCAAACTAGCCTCCCTGTGATCCGCTTAAGACCTGCGCTGCGGCATTTCATTGACGGCATCCGCCTGTATTTTAACGATCAGCGTCCGCTCGCGTGGCCCGTCAAACTCGGTCAAATAAATGCCCTGCCAGCGGCCCAGCACCAGCTTGCCACGCTCAACAAAAACCATCAGGCTAAAGCCCATCATGCTCGCCTGCAGATGCGACGCCGAATTGTCTTCGATATGCCGGTAGCTGGCGTCGTTCCGCGGGGCAAGGCGGCCAAGGAGCAGGAGCATATCATGTTGTACGCCTGAATCGGCATTTTCTTGAATAGTCAAACCGCACGTCGTGTGCGGACAGTAGACATACACGAGGCCGCTTTGTGTGCCACTATCGCTGACAATCCGCTGCACGTCGCGCGTTACGTCGATAAACTCGGCTTGTCGGTGGGTCGGTACCGCAAATCGTGTTAGCATAAGCTCGTCCTTTCGCACTGCGGCGGAGCTATCTGGCAAGACCGCGAGCCTCGCTTAGCCATGGCATGCCCAACCTCGGGAATGCGGTAGACCATGATAGCAGAACTGGAACTCCGCTGCAGCCAACCACCGTCTGTCGGTCTCCCTGGGCCGACGTTTTTCGCGGCACGCAGATACAACTCGCTGTGCGCGTCGTGTAACAGCAGCAACAGACCTCCTTCCGCATGGATCAAGTTGACTGCTCCAGCGATACTGCACGGAATGGAGTGCGCGCAGCGTATTTGACGGATGACAAACCTTCGCTGGTGACCTTACGCGCCAGCTTACCGTAGTATGCCCGCTGCCAAGCTCATGCGTATATAGCCAATGAGGACCAAGTCACCCGTAGCGCACGTCCAACCCGTTTTGGGAACAGTAAGCAGTCCCGCTCTGAGTGTACAGCGCGGCTGGGCTGGTTAACGGTTGCCGTACATAATTGTGTCGCGGTATGCTACCTGCGGTGGCGACGTTTTTAATCAACTAAAGGAGCTGGATATGCGGCTGCAAAAGGTGGCATCTGCGTTGGCGCTGGCCAATAGTTTCATCGGCATTACCGGATTGCTTGGTCCGTTTGTGACGGGTAATGATGACCGGTTCATCAACATACGGCCGGGATACCTGTATGGCGTCTTCGGGATGAACTGGCTGCATGCCTTGCTGCATCTGATGGTTGGCGTCGTTGGTCTTTTTTGGAGGCAAACCAACACCGGCGCAACGAGCTATATGCGTTTGCACGCCGGGTTGTTTGGTATGCTGGCGTCAATTGGAGTGCTGAGGGTACGTGGCTCGCAGCAAATCCACATGGTGACGGGCATGGCGGTCAACATGCCGGCCAATCTGGTCCATGTCGCATGGGCGGCTATTGGTCTCGTGTTTGCTCGGCGTTAGAGTGCTTGCCACCAGCTAATTTGCAATCCGGCGAACTTCGTGCTAGCTTCTGATTCGGCAGCAGGCAAACGAGCGTTTGAGGTAGCAGTGGCTAACATCGACGTATCCGCCGTAGTTGGGCGCTTCCGACAGCAACGTGTGCTGGTGGTGGGCGAGGCCATGTTGGATTGCTATTACAATGGCCACGCGGAGCGCATCAGTCCCGAAGGTCCGGTGCCTGTTGTCAACGCCGCTTCCAAACAACGCTACCCGGGCGGCGCGACGAATGCGGCGGCTAATATTGCGGCGCTCGGCGGACACGTTCGCTGCTTGTCGGTTGTCGGCGCTGATGAGGCGGGCGCTGCGCTGCGCGAAGAACTTCGTGCTCGCGGCATCGAGGATGATCTCCTCACCGATCCACACCGCGCGACCATTACCAAGCTGCGGATCGTCGCCGATGGCCATTACGTGGTGCGCTTTGACGAGGGCGAGCGGAAGGCGTTAGATTCTGCGATAGAGCAAGCACTGATCGAGCGGCTGCAGGTGGGCTTTGCGGAGTGTGCCGCGGTTATTGTTGCCGACTATTGTTACGGCATTTTGAGCGAGCGGGTGATCGCGGAGATCGCGCGGCTCAAAGAAACATATCAACGGTTGGTGCTGGTCGACTCGAAAAACTTGCCACTGTATCGCGGCATGGCCGCCAGCGTGATCACGCCGAATCATCTGGAGGCGCAGCGAGCTGCCGGGTGGAGCGTGCGCGATGCAGAGCGGCTCAGCGGCGATGAGCTGGAGCAGCTGGGTCGGCATCTGCTTCAGCAGATCGGCTCGCAGTGGGCGCTGGTAACGCTTGGGCCAAAGGGCTCGCTGCTGTTTGAGGCCGAACAGCCAACATATCGGATAGCGCCGCGGCCGGTCCCAAATCCGCATGTTTCGGGAGCTGGCGATACATTTACCGCCGCACTTGCGCTGGCGTTGGCCGCGGGCGCGGCGGTACGGACGGCCGTAGAAATCGCAGCGGAAGCCGCGGCTGTTGTGGTAAGCAAGCCAGGCACGGCGACGGTTAGCGGGCGTGAGCTGCTGCAGCGATTGGCGCAGTCGGGTTTGTTAGCTGAGGCGGCGGCTGATCTCGAAACAATGTTGGCGCGGTATCGTCAGGCTGGCCGCCGAATTGTGTTTACCAACGGCGTTTTCGACGGACTTTCCAGCAGCCATATTGCGTTTTTGCGGGCGGCGAAACAGCTCGGCGATGTGCTGATCGTCGGCGTTAACAGCGACCAAGGGCTCGTCGCGCAGCGCGGCTACGGGGCCCGGGTGCCCCAAAACGAGCGCCTGGCCGTGGTAGCAGCGCTGGAGCTGGTCGATCATGTGATCGCGTTTGATGAGCCAACACCCGAGGCGGTTATTCGGGCGATCCGGCCCAACCTGCATGTTAAGGGTGGCGACTACCGCGTCGAAGAGCTGCCCGAGGCGGCTGCGGTGTACGAGGTTGGCGGAGAAGTTGTGCTGCTGCCGTTGATGGACGAGCGAGCCCAGCCCGAGATGAGCGGTAAGCTGCTGCGGCGCTAGTCGGGCCTGCCCAACCACTAGCCAATTTGGTGGTTATGCTCCCGTCTCCCAACGTCCCGATCACCAAGGCCGAACACTGCAGCTTGTTATGCATCAAGCTTAGAAGTGGGGCTGTCTATGTCAACGCTACCATGCTGCCCGTCAACCTAACGCAGATTGTGGCAGCGCTTGCTCGTTGCACACAGCGCACAAAGGTCATGTCATGGCGCTGCTACGGCATATGAGCTGCTAGTGGTCAATGCCCAATGACGGCAGAGGAGGCGACGGTGAAACGGGGAAGTTCCGGGCGCATCATGCGGGTTGGGCTGGTACTTTTCGGCATTCATAGTTTGCTCGCTTCACGGCAATGCAAAGATGCCGCGCGCCGTTTGTTCGGCGCGCGGTATCGGAATGGGCTGTATCGGTTTGTGTACAACCTGCAGTCGGCGATCATGTATGGCTGGGCAATGATTTGGTTTTTACGGCTTCCCGATCAGCCGCTGTACCACGTCAAGGCTCCCTGGTCCTGGCTGCTGCGATTGGGACAGGTGGCATCACTCTGGATGCTGTGGCACAGCGTGCGCGTTACCGGATTTGCACGGTTCCTTGGCTTGTCCCAGGTGGCGGCGCTTAAGCAGGGTACGACGCCGCCACCCGAGCCGGAGGCCCAAGGACCGCCCTTGGAGCGTGACGGACAGCTGCGCATCGTCGGTCCGTTTCGGTACACGCGGCATCCCGACAATTTGCCGATCATCGGCGTGCTGTGGCTGTTTCCCAACATGACGGTAAACTGGCTAACCCTCGCCATTCTTGGATCGATCTACGCCATTGTCGGCTCGCTGCACGAGGAACAGCGGCTACGTCAGGCCTATGGCCAACAATATGCCGACTACCAGCAGGCCGTGCCGTTTATGCTGCCACAGCTTAAGCCAGCTGCACCACCGCCGTCATCGGCTCGGCCTCAAGGCGCTGGATGAAGGGGGATGCCCCCGATCGTGGCACGTATTGTGCCTCCAGCGATCAACCATCGTTTGAGGAAGCAAAGGAGTGGATCATGGCAAAAGTTTTTTCAACCAAAACCCATGGCGTGTTGGACTACCTGACAGTGGGCCAGCTTTTGGCAATGCCTCGGATGCTTGGCTGGAACAAAGGCCCAACGCAATGGCTTACCGGCATGGCGCTGGGCACCTTGGCGAACTCGGTTGTGACCCGCTATGAGTACGGTCCGCTGAAGCTGCTGCCCGTTCGCGGTCACTTGGCGATCGACTTTATGCAGGGCTTGCTGTTTTGTGCCTTCCCGCTGCTCTTCCCCAAGGAGAGCACCGGCGTAAAGGCTACCGTGGTCGGCCTGGGCTTGTTCGAGCTCTTCGCCTCGTTGTCGACCGAGACCGAGCCGTCGTATGGCGAGCAGGTTTCGCAGTATACCGACCAAATCACCGATACGCTGCAGGACGCGACGGATGGTCTGCGTGCCCACGAAATTGGCGCCTAGCTTGGGTTAGCGGAGCGCACTATGGGGTCGCTGCTCAGCAGCGACCCCTGTTTTTTACCTCGCGCATAAGCAACAGTGCTTTTCGCTTTGCAGTGTTGTATAAGGCTGGAGGAAGGGAATGGTTCGGGGGAGACCCCGAACCTCCGGCCTGTTGGCGCACCCGGCAAACCTACACAATCCGCAGCAGGTTTTGCTCTTCCACCACACTGGCTGCCAGCGTTTTGAACCCAACTGTGTCAAACAGAACGGTCACGTCATCGCCGCTTACACGCTGCACCACGCCTTCACCCCAAACCTCGTGCGCTACATGTGTTCCGACAACAAAACCATGTGACGCGTCGGCTTGCTCGGTGATCACGACGCGCTGCTCGGCAGCGACGGAGAGATCATTGTCACAGCGCTCGCACCGTGGGGCCTCATACTCTTCGCCGAAATAGTTGAGAATATAGCGGCGGCGGCACTCCGCTGTTTCGGCATAGGTGCGCATCATCTCGATCCGGCTGCGCTCATAGGCCAGGCGATGTTCTTCGTCCTCCAGTGACACCGCCTGGGGATCGAAGTCTGGTCTGATCAGCCGGACGCGACCACGTGTTTCTTTGATGATGCCGTCCTGCTTGAGCACTTTGACCAAACGCGCGAGGTCGCCCTTGTTTAGGCCGGTAATCTCCGGCAGTTCGCTCAGCGTCGTTTCGGGATGGGCAACCAGTCCAGCATGAGCTTGCACGACCTCCTCGCGGGTTAGCTGTCCGCTACCGGACAAGAATGCCGCGCGTCCGAGGTCAGCAGGGCGATAGATCACGATGCACCGGGCAAACTCGCCATCGCGACCCGCGCGGCCAGCCTCCTGATAATACGCCTCGACGCTGCCCGGAATATCTCGATGGATCACAAAGCGCACATCCTGTTTGTCGACGCCCAGGCCAAAAGCGTTGGTCGCAACCACCACGCGCACGTCGCCGTTCATAAAGGCATCTTGTACGCGGATACGGTCCGATTTTTTACGCTGTCCATGGTAATAATCGGCAGGAATGCCCCAGCTCTGCAGCCACTCCGCCGTCTCCCTGGCAGCTTTTGTGGTTGCAGTGTAAATAATGCCGCAGCCTTGCATCGCCTCGGTCAGCTGCTGCGCCAGGTCGTCGGGATACTGGTCTTCGGGCGTGAGCAGCAGCCGTTGCAGTACCTGGCGATCATGATCCTCGTTTTCAACGCGCGTTACTTCGAAAAACAAATTGGGCCGGTCAACGTCACGCACAACGATGCTTGGCTGCTTCATGGCCAATCGCTCGATAATCTCGTTGCGGATCCATGGAGTTGCTGTGGCCGTCAGCGCGAGCACGGTGGGATTGCCCAAGCGTTTGATGGCATCGCCGAGCACAAGATACGAGGGCCGAAAGCTGTGCCCCCACTCCGAAACACAGTGAGCCTCGTCCACAACAAACAGGGATACCTCCAGGCGGCGGACCTGGGCCATAAATTCGTCGTTCTCGAAGCGCTCGGGCGTGACGTACAGCAGCTTCGCCTCGCCCTGTTTTACTTGACGTAATTCGTCTTTTGTTTCGCCCGCGGATTGGGCGCTATTGATCACGCCAACCTCAAGTCCGGCCGCCTCGATTGAATCGACCTGATCTTTCATCAGCGCCAGCAGCGGCGATACCACGATGGTGACGCCAGGCAGCAGCTGGGCCGTCAATTGGTACACCAGCGACTTGCCCGCGCCGGTTGGCAACACCGTAAGCACATCCCGACCTTGCAGCAAGGTCCGCACGACCTCCTCCTGACCGGGCCGAAACGAATCAAGCTGGAAATGCTCGCGCAATGTGGCGTGCAGATCGATGTTGGTTGTTTCCATGAAAGTTCCTTTCGGGTCCAACTCATGCTTGGTTGCAATGGGCAAGGTACAGGCATGCTTGGCGCAGGAGAGCGCGAGCGAGGCTGGACCTGCGCTCGTGCAGCGCACAGCACACCAGGACTGCTTTCGATGCTCCGGCACGCATGGAATCGTGAACGAATCGGAGGCTTGGGGTAAGCAGCAATCATGCCGTCAAGCACGGCGGCACACGGGTTGCTCGACCCAGCACCAGTGAAGGAGAAAGCGGTGACACAATCTTCAAATGAGCGTATGGCACAGCTGCTGGCCCTGCTGCAGCAAAATCCAGGCTATGCTGCCACTATGCCGAGCGACGAAGGGGCGATCGTGCGCGACGCGATGGCGGGCCATAGCGTGTATGAAATCGCGCAAGATCATGCGACGAGCGAGGCTGCTGTTTGGCGTGTTCTGGGTACGGCAGCTCAGATGGCCAGTGGTAATCCACCCGCTCGGCAGGTGGAAACCGGCGGCTTTGGCAGCGATACCGATCCGGGCGTGACCGGCGGCTATGGCGAGACTGGCTTTGGCAGCCTCAGCGCCGATATCGATCCGGGCGTGCTCGACTCCGAGGAGTCGTACGAGGTAGGCGGCAGTAACCTTGAAGCGCCGAATGGCAGTGATCAGCAGTCATAGCAGCCAACCACGGGTGGAACTAGCATTCGCTTGTGGTTAGCTGCTGCGCGCGCCTGACCCCGAAACCTTGCGTCCCGCAGAATCATCGGGCTTGTGCTAGCCGATCTGTCGTTCCGGCACGCCTTGACTCCGGGTGTCGCCGCAAACCACGCTGATGCGCCCGTCGCCCTCCATAAAGGCTGCCTCAACGTCCTTCAGCGAGGCTGCGCCTTGCTCCCGAAGCTGGCTCATGAGCTCATCTTCGGTGATCAGCTCCCGGCGCATATTGCCCCGCAGCATCTGGCCATCTTTGACCAGTTGCAGCGCTGGCGGCCGGAAAAAGCGTTGAAACCGTTCAAAACGGTAGCCGAGCCAGTCAAAGGCGTAATTCCAAAAGATGATCGTGGTGACAAGCAGCAAGCCATCGGTGATCGATGTGTAATTGTCGGCCAACGCATTTTGGGCCGCATCCGCGATCAACACGATCATCAGCAAATCCGCTGTGCCAACCGTTCCCGCCACCCGCTTAAGGATGGAGCGCAGCAGCACAAAAAGCACGATGTAGGTCAACGACCCCCGCACTACGATCTCAAGGAGCGGGGTGGTGGGCAAGAAGACCTTGCCCCAATCGACATCTAAAAACATAGTTCTTTTGCTGCCACCCAATAGTTATTACCAGACAGGAGCGCAGCCGGGCGCAATGCGGTTCGCTTAAACGCCCGCCTCGTGGGCTTGCTGGTGCATCGGCTCAGAACCGCGCAGCTCGTTGTTCTCCACCGTCTCTTTGTCGGAAAGCGCGGTTAGCACGGACGGTGCTAGCGGCGACTGGCTTTCCCAGCCGGTGCGCAGGCGATCGCCTTCGCTGCCGGTCGGCCCAGGCAGCAGGCGGTTGAAAAAGGCCATGAAATTAGCAGTTAGGCTGGGCACAACATGGTTGGCCATCTCCAGCATGCGCGCCTGCGTCGATATCGTCAAAGCCGGATCGCCATAGCGCGCGGCCTCGATAATTTGCGCAGCTGCGCGCTCCGCATCCATCGAGAGCAACGGCAAGGCATCGGAGATCGTAAACCAGGCATACTCTTTTTTGTGCTGGCCCTTAACAAACACGTTCGGCGGTGAGCCCGTGCGCATCAGGCCGGGACACACCGTGGTGACCCGGATGTTATCTTTCGCCAGCTCGGCCCGCAGACCATCGGACAAGCCCACCAGGGCGTGCTTGCTGGCGGAGTACGGGACGAGATGCGGCACGGCAATTTTGCCGGCAATCGACGAAACGTTGACGATGCGCCCACCACGCTGACGGATATGTGGCACTGCTGCACGAATGGTGGCAAGCGGACCCCAAAGATGAGTCGCCAGCGCATCATCAAAATCCTCGCGCTCCATATGCTCGATCGGGCCGGTTTGAATGATGCCGGCGTTGTTGATCAGCACATCCAGCTGGCCATAGTGCGCCAGCACTGTTTGCACCGCGCGCTCGGCCTGGTCCTCGTGACGGATATCGCAGGCGATGGTGATCACTTCAGCGCCGCGTTCTCGCAATTCCGCTTCCGCGCGGTCAAGGTCGGCCTGGGTACGGGCGGCTAGCGCGAGCTTGGCTCCTTCGTCGGCCAGCTGCCGCGCCATGATCAGGCCGAGGCCACGCGAGCCGCCGACGATCAACACAACTTTGTCGCGAAAATCAATTGCCCGCCGCTTACGCAGCGCCCGTGCGGTGAAGTACGCGCCAGCCCCAAGCGCAGTATAGGAAAGTAGCTTGCCTGCCATTTTCGTCTCCATGGAGTGGCAAGGGCCAAAGGCGAACATACGACTGTCCTAGCGTCGCGCTCGCCGTTGCCCTTGCAGCTCAGTCGTCAGGGTTTGAGCACCACTTTGATGCACTCTTCCTGTTTCTTCTTAAAGATTTCGTAGCCGAAAGGTGCGTCGTCGAGCTTCATGCGGTGGGTAATCACAAAGGCTGGATTAACCTCGTCGCGCTGAATACGCTCCAACAGCGGCCGCAGGTAGCGATGGACATGTGTCTGGCCCGCCTTGATGGTCAAACCCTTGTTCACAACCGCGCCCATGGGGATTTTGTCCACAAAGCCGCCGTACACGCCTGGAACCGAAACAGTCCCGCCTTTGCGACAAGCCAGAATCGCGTCGCGCAGGACGTGGCCCCGATCGGTCGCCTGCAGCGTAGCCACCTTGGCCCGGTCATACAAGGCATCCGGGCTGGCCCCATGCGACTCAAGGCCGACGGCGTCGATCACGGCGTCCGGGCCGCGCCCACCCGTCATCTCCTTAAGTGTGTCAAGTACCGGCTGCTGGTCGAAGTTGATGATTTCGGCTCCGGCCTGCTGCTGGGCCATCTGCAAGCGCTCGGGAACGCGATCAATGGCGATCACCCGCTCTGCGCCGAGCAGAAACGCACTTACAATCGCGAACTGCCCGACTGGTCCGGCCCCCCACACTGCAATCGTATCGCCGCGTTGAATATTGCAATTTTCAGCGGCCATGTAGCCCGTCGGGAAAATATCGGTCAAGAACAACACCTGCTCGTCGTCCAGCCCATCGGGAATCGTGATCGGTCCGACATCGGCAAACGGCACCCGCGCATACTCGGCCTGCCCGCCGGCGTAACCGCCTACCAGATGCGAGTAGCCGTAAATGCCGGCGGGAGAGTATCCCCACAGCTTTTCAGCCATCCAGGCGTTCGGGTTGGAGTTGTCGCAGCAGGACCACAGATCACTTTTACAAAAAAAGCAATTGCCGCACGCAATCGGAAACGGCACCACCACACGATCGCCGCGCTTGAGATTGGTTACCTCTTTCCCGACTTCGACCACCTCGCCCATGAACTCATGGCCCAGGATGTCGCCCGCCTCCATCGAAGGAATATAGCCGTCGTACAGGTGGAGGTCCGAGCCGCAGATTGCGGTTGACGTAATCTTAATAATCGCATCGCGCTGATTGATGATCTGTGGATCCGGAACAGTCTCGACCCGGACGTCGTTCTTGCCTTGCCAGGTTAATGCTTTCATTGTACGCAGGTCCTTTATGAGCTTGGCGACAACAGCTTGCCCAGCATGGAGCGGCTTCCTCGGGGCTGGCCCGCGGTAGTTGGAATCTCACCGGCCTCCATCAAGCGCTTGAAGCGGCGCAAATCTTCGCTGATCTGCTGATTTGGCTCTTCCCCAAACAGCTTCGCGACGATTGCCCCGAGCTTACTGGCTGGCGGCTGATACTCCAGCTCGACATGCACCACCGTACCGCGCCCCCCCGTCGCCTCTTCAAAGCGGACCGTGCCCCAGTTAGCGATACTTGCTTCGGGGGTGGAGTGCCAGGAGATAGAGGAGTTGGGCTGCTCATCCGTGATCATGGCGTCCCATTCAACAGTGGTGCCAGCGGGAGCCTTGGCCACCCAATGCGAGCGATTGTTGTCCTGGACCGTTACGGATTGCAGATGATCCATGAAGCGCGGCAAATTTTCGAAGTTGTGCCAAAACTCGTACAGCTCGGCCGGCGTCTTGTTGATCGTTACCGCTTTATTGACCGCAATCCCTTGGCTTGGCTGCGCCGTGCTGATGCCCAGGGCTTTGTAGCCCAAACAATTGCCGACCACACCCCGATAGATCAGGTAGGTGCCGGCAACGGCCAGGGCGACGCCCGGCGCCGAGCGTTGCATGGCGCCAAAGGTGGTGAGCGCGCCACCCGCGACGGCGGAAATCAACCGATCCACGGTGCCGACGTTGCGTTGTTGAGCGACCAGCTGCCTGCCGGGCACGCGGTTTTGCTTAGCCGTGCTGATAACGTCGCGCTCTGTCGCTGCCATATCTTGCTCCTTCGCTTAGCGTACATGGAGCCACATCGCTGCGAGGCAAGAAAGGCGTGTGACCCAACTATCGCCACATTGGTGGCAAGTTACGTACCAAAAAAAGCTGTCGCGGCGGTGCTCTCGCAAGGGCAAGTTCAATGGTGGACGCTACGCCTTAAACAGCAGAGCAGATGCCTTGGCATCTGCTCTGCTCCCGATGTTTTGCACATCAGGCAATCATTCAAACCAGTGAACGGTGTGTGTGACCTAGGACTCTCGGCCGCGGCGCAGTGCAAGGACGCCCGACACAGCAATACCTAACACGAGCAACGCTGCTGCCCCCATAAAGAGCATGCCGATGTTTGACTCGCCGCCGGTATTGGGCAAGTTACCCGGAGCCGTCGTGGTAGCAGCTGCGCCACCAGTCGTGCCGCCGGTTGTGCCGGGTGTCACGGTAGTAGCTGCGCCACCAGTCGTGCCGCCGGTTGTGCCGGGTGTCACGGTAGTAGTTGCGCCACCAGTCGTGCCGCCGGTTGTGCCGGGTGTCACGGTAGTAGC
>JADDQF010000079.1:19078-24784 GCA_016781505.1 bacterium | reverse complement strand
CACCAGTCGTGCCGCCGGTTGTGCCGGGTGTCACGGTAGTAGCTGCGCCACCAGTCGTGCCGCCGGTTGTGCCGGGTGTCGCGGTAGCAGCTGCGCCACCAGTCGTGCCAGGAGTTGCTGTTGTGGTCGCACGGGTCGTGCCGGGGGTCGCCGTCGCCGTTGCTTGTAACGGCGCGGCGAAGGCATTATTTGCGCCCGCACGCCCTACCAGCAACACCCCGAATACCAATACCGCCGCGATCATGGTCCCGACGATGCTCGTCGCCACACGTGTTGTCCGTCCCATTGTGTTCATCCTCCTGTTTCAAAGTTGGCCATTTAACGTCATGGTTGGCCACAAAACAGTGTTCTGTTAGCAGGATATGTGCCAAGCGGTCAGTAAAAATGGGGAATATGTTGTGATTCAGCCTAAATCATGAACGCGCTGAACTAACCGAATTCAGTTCAGCGCGATCTTGTTGCGATCTAAAGCCAATCGTAAGCAGCAATCCGTCCATCACTCGTGGCGAAATTTTCTGGAGCTGAACGTATATCTTGCCAACCCCGCCGGCGATCATAGCACAGGGGATGCTTGGCCGCATGCAAAAATTGGCAACGGTGCTTGGCTGGTACAGCATTTCCTTCCAGACAGGACCTGCGCCGCGAGGATGCGCAGGGCCCGCTGTCCTTCTCCTCATCCCACCGTCCTGCAAGTTGCGCACCAGCGCGAGTTGGTGATGCGCGCACCCCGCCGTTAACTATTCAGCAAAGACGGGCGGAGCGACGGATGCTGGCCGTGTCCAGCGCCCGTGCTTTCCATGGACCAAAAACATGAGCGGGCAAAGCACTCTGCTTCGCCCGCTCTTCTGTCGCAGTACCAGGTAGTATTGCTCTTATTTGCCCTTTTCTTCCGCAGTCTCACGACTGACCAACTTGAAGAAGGTACTTTCTTCGCCGCTGGCTTTCTTGTCCTGGTACAGAAAGGCCAGCTCGTTTTCGTCGAATTTCGCAAACCATTCATCCCAGGAAATTTCTTCGAGCCGATCGCTACCAGCGCCGCCGGGAAAGTCAATGCGCAGCACGCCGGGCTCGTCCTTGTCGCCGGTGCCACGCACCGTTACCGGCTTACCACCCCGTGATTCAGCCCACTTTTGAATTTCTTTGTGATCGGTTGTTGTTTTTGATGAGCTAGCCATACGTGTCCTCCTCAAAGCGTGACTTTATGCGTTACTGAGCGCTGCCTGTCGATGTGGCCGTTTCATCACGGCCATGTTGGCTGGCTGGTGGATACGTCGCCTCCACCGCGGTGAAAGCATCCAAAATTTTATAGGTGTGCGAGGCACCCTTGGGTACGACCCACGAGTCGCCGGTTTCCAACAGAACCATCTGGCCTTCCAGATGAAGCTCGGCTCGCCCGCTGATCACATAGCCTACCGTCTCATAATCACGGGCCACAGCTGGCTTGGCTTCGTCCGGCTGCTCGTTTTCCCACAAGCGCATCGCGACGTTTTTGCCGGATGCCAAATACTTCTGGCCCATGGCGCCGACCGGCGAGTGCTTTGATTGCACCTTGATAACCGTTGTATCGCCCATCCTTGCTTCCTCCCGATGTAGCTGCCGCTTGCGCGAGCAAGCAATGTACCAGCAACCGTTAGTCAACACGCTCCTGTCGGCTCGCTTGACAAGCTGCGGCAACTGGTGCCACTATTGCTTGCGGTATTGTTTGATTAGGTGATGGTTGCGGTGCGCGACCGAGCAGTAACCCATGTGTAGCGTTTCTTGCGTAGCTGTCCCCAACAGGAGTTTCCAGTGACAACCATGAGCATGGGCACATCCTTTGAGCGCGTAGCAGAAACGGTAACGACCCGTGTTGCCGAACTGCTGTGTGCCGGAGTTTCTGTTGTTGACGCGCGCGGCAAGATTGTCAGCAGCACAGACGCAAGTCTGGCTGGACTGGCTAGCCTGGCTTCCGTGTCGGCGAGTGAGCTACGTGTCCCGCTGCGCTTGGATGGTCAGGTAGGCGAAATTGTGGTTGGCGAGTCACTGAATGGGGAGGTCATCTCGCCGCGGCTGGCCCATGTGCTGATCGAACTCGTAGTCAACCAGACCATGCTGGCCCGGAGCGGCACTTTTGCAGCAAGTTCGCATGAGCGCAAAAATACATTTATCTCCGATCTGCTGCATGGCGTGGTCGACGACGAGGAAACGATTCTGCGGGATGCTAAGCTGCTTGGTTTAGATTTTGCGCCGCCCCGAGCGGTGATTCTGATCGATGCGGCGGAATATATTTTGGCAGCAGCCGGAGACGGCGAGCACGGCGCGGCGGACGCGCAGGTCCGGCGCCGTGCACAGATGGTTATTGGCAGCATTGTGAACTTTTTCCATCTGCCAAACGACACGATCTGTGCGTATATCGGCGACGGCGAAGTGGCGGTGCTGAAAGCCAGTAATACCCAAAACCTGGTGAGATGGGTGGACAGTCCCGAGACTGGAGCCCAATCCAGTCCATCTTGGGCCAATCTGACGGCACTCAGGCGCGCCGGTGATGCGTTAGTCGCTCGGCTGCGCAGTGATACCAGCGCCTCGATGACGGTTGGTATCGGACGTTACCATCCGGGAGTGTGCGGCCTGGCTCGTTCTTACCAGGACGCTCGCGCAGCGCTATCACTGGGGCGGCGGTTTCATGGCCAAAACGGCGTACATTGTTTGGATAGCTTGGGCATTGCCGCATTCGTTGGCGTTCCAGACGAGCGCACAAAGATTGACCTCGCTACCTATTTGTTGAGTCCATTGGACCACGAGCCGGACTTGCTGGAAACGCTGAATGTCTTCTTCGCGGTGGACTGCTCGCCGTCGATCACGGCCTCCCGCGTGTCGATCCATCGCAATACCCTTAGCTATCGCTTCGACAAAATTACCTCGCTTACCGGCCTCGATCCCCGACGCTTCGATGATGCGATCCAAATTCGCCTAGCACTGCTGTTACGCTCCCTACGGGCTCCTTCTCTTTAGGCATTTGCACAATTACTACTGAAAGCAACAAAACGTTCTTTGTGCATACGCCCAATGCGCGAGTAGAACATAGTTATTAGTATGTGGTACAGAAGGAACACGTGCCGGGATATGGACGTGCCGGCCGACGCCGTGCAGTGGAAGAAGGGGAATCCTGCTTGATGACCAACCGGGCCTTGTTTCTAGACCGTGATGGGACGTTGGTGCTGCCGCGCCACTACCCGACGCGACCCGAGCAGCTTGTTTTGTACGCCGACTTGGGCGCGCCGCTCGCTCAGTTGCAGGCGGCCGGCTGGCGGATCATCGTCATCACCAATCAGGCTGGCCTGGCGCATGGGTACTTCGACGAAGCGGCTTTAGTGCAGATGCACACCCATCTTGCCACGCAACTCTTGCAGGTCGGCGTGCACCTCGACGCCATCTACCACTGCCCCCATCACCCGGCGGGGCGCGTTCCCGCGGTTGCGATCGAATGCGCTTGCCGCAAGCCTCAACCTGGGCTGCTGCTGCAGGCCGCCGCCGACCACATGCTCGATCTCGAGCGCTCGTGGTTTGTGGGCGACATTCTGCATGATGTGGAGGCTGGTAATCGAGCTGGTTGCCGCACAGTGCTGGTCAACAATGGTGGCGAGACCGAGTGGGTGACCGGTCCATATCGGACGCCCGACTTTGTCGCCGCCGACACTGTTGCAGCCTTGCACATCATTCTGCAGCATGAGCGGCTAGCCCCTCCAGGCAGCGTGGAACTTGCCGCTGAAATTACTAAGATTGGATCGGAACGATGACGCAGCATATGCCTATCCCTGACGCGTGGCAGCGTGCGAAGCGCGTTCTGGCCATCCGGCTTGATAACCTAGGCGATGTGTTGGTGACCTCGCCGGCCTTGCACGCCATCAAGCAGTCGCTGCCACAGGCTAGCCTGACCCTGCTTGCGAGTCCGGTGGGAGCGCAGGTTGGGCGGCTCAACCCGGATCTGGACGACGTAATAGTGTATCAGTCGCCCCAGATGGATCCGTGGCAACAGCTGCCGCAGGATAGCGCGCGCGAGCAGCGCGTGATTGCGAGCCTCAAGGAGCGGCAGTTCGACGGCGCCATCATTTTTACCTCATTCCGCCAAAGCTCGCTGCCGCAGGCGTATCTGTGCTATCTGTCCGACATTCCGCTGCGGGTGGCCGCCTCGATTGACGGACCGGGATCGTTGCTCACGACGCGCCACAAGCATCCCGAGCGCATGATGCACGAGGTCGAGCGTGGCCTGGATCTGGTCGCTGCCATCGGCTGCGGTACTGCGGAGCGCGATCTTGTGCTGCGTGTTCCTGGTGAAGCGCATGCGCAGCTGCAGACGGTACTCGGTCAGCTGGGCATCGAAGAGCGTCGCCCGCTGGTGGTGATGCATCCGGGCTGTACCATGCCGGCCCGCACCTATCCGGCTCCAATGTTTGCCGCAGTGGCCGATCTGCTGGTTGAGCGGCTTGGCGCGATGGTTGTCCTGACGGGCACAGCGGATGAACAGGCGCTGGTTGATGAGGTGCGTGGGAGTGTGCGTCCGGCCCAACGGGACGGTGTAATTTCAGTTGCCGGCAGCTTGCCGTTTCCAGCTTTTTGTGCGCTGATTGAGGCTGCCGACCTCACCGTTACAAACAACACCGGTCCGATGCATATCTCGGCGGCGGTTAAAACTCCGGTCGTGGCGTTGTTTGCCCTGACGAATCCGCCGGAACAATGGGGTCCCTGGCAAGTGCCCCATCGTCAGCTGTTTCATGAAGTGCCCTGCCGGCTCTGTTACAGCAAGGTCTGCCCGTACGGCCATGAATGTTTACGGCTGGTAACACCTGATATGGTTTTGGCCGCTGCGCAGGAGCTGCTGAACGAGTCGCGTACACGCGCTCAAGCCGCGCAAGCGGCGACATTACATGTGATTCAAGATGGGCGAACTCCCGTGTTGGATGGAGTGCAACCATGAGCGGTTGGCTCGACGCTCGCAACATTTTGGTGACTCGGCCGGACAACATCGGCGATGTGGTGATGCTCGGCCCGGCACTCAGGGCGGTCAAAGAAACGTCGCCCGCCGCCACCATAACATTGCTGGCGAGTAGTGGTGGCGCCACTGCGGCTCCACTGCTGCCCTGGGTCGACGATGTGATAGCGTGGCGCACGCTGTGGCAGGACTTGGGCCATCTAGCTTTCGATCCGGCCCGCGAGCGCCAGCTGATCGATGTGCTTGCCGAGCGAAGGTTTGATGCCGCGATCATCTTTACCTCGTTCAGCCAAACGCCGCATGTGCCGGGCTATGTTTGTTACCTGGCAGGAATTCCCCTGCGAGCTGGCGAAAGCAAGGAATTTGGCGGGGCAGCGCTAACAACCGAGCTGCGAGGCGCTCCCGACGATATGCATCAGGTGGAGCGTAACCTGCGTCTGGTGGAGACGCTGGGTTTTGTGGCGCGGGATCGACGGCTGCGGATCCGTATTTCCCCTGAGGCACGCGCTGCGGTGCCACTGCTGTTACACCGGGTTGGCCTTGACGCGCAAGCTCCCTTTGTGTTGTTTCATCCGGGCGCGAGCGCGCAGGCGCGGCGTTATCCCATGGAGCGTGCCGGGGCAGTGGCACAGCTGCTGTGCGAGCGGGGCTGGCCGGTGCTGGTCACCGCTGTTGAGCGGGAGACCGAATTGGTAGCCCAGGTTGCGCAGCAAGCGCCCGACGCCCGATGCCTGGTG
>JADDQF010000079.1:0-18938 GCA_016781505.1 bacterium | reverse complement strand
GCCCGATGCCTGGTGGGGAGCACGACGTTGGAGGAGTACGCTGCGCTCGTGGAGCAATCCGCGCTGGTGATCTGTGGCAACACCCTGCCGTTACATTTGGCCGATGCGCTCGAACGGCCAGTGCTCGGCTTGTACTCCGGTACCGATTACGAGGACCAGTGGCGGCCGCGGTTTACCCGCTCCACGCTGTTGCGCGTGCCCACGCCGTGCCATCCGTGCTATCTGTTCAAGTGTCCAATCGGGATGCCATGTCTCGACATCGCCCCGGAGGATGTTGTCGCCGCTGCCGAGGAGCTTTTGGGCAAGCCGGCGGCTACGCTGCAGAACGACATGCCGGGGGGAGTGTATTAGCCATGGCAACCGTGGTGCAAAACCAAGCGTTGGAACAGCCTTTGGATCCGGCTTGGGCGCGCTCGGTGCGCAAGATCGCCGTCTACCGCGCGCTCTTTCTTGGCGACCTGCTGTGCGCCACGCCGGCCCTTGTGGCGCTCCGGCAGCGCTTTCCCCAGGCAGAGATCACCTTGATTGGCTTGCCCTGGGCGGCTGAGCTGGTTGACCGCCTGCCTTGCCTGGATCGGCTGGTTGAGTTCCAGGGCTATCCCGCCATCGAAGAGGTTCCATATGAACCCGTGCGCGGCAAGGCGTTCCTCGCAGCGATGCAGGCCGAGCAATTCGATCTCGCGATCCAGATGCATGGCAGCGGGTGTGTCAGCAATGGCTTTGTTGCCGAGCTTGGCGCCGGCTTTACCCTAGGCTACCGCAGCGACCACGACGACGATCGGTTAGACCGCAGCTTATTGTACGATGCCAACGAGCACGAAACGCTACGCTGGCTGCGTCTGGTTGCTGAGGTCGGGGCCTACACGGCTGATACGCGCTTGGTGTTGCCGACCACAACCGCTGAGCAAGAGCGGGCCCATGCGTTGCTTGCGGCGGGCGCAGAGGGCTGCGGGCCCTTGATCGGGCTGCATGTCGGCGCAAAAGCTGCCTCACGGCGCTGGCCACCCGAACGGTTCGCCGCGCTGGGTGATGCGCTTGCCCACCACTATGGCGCCCGGCTGGTGCTGACCGGTAGCGCGGGAGAGCGACCATTAACCGCTGCAGCGCAGGCAGCGCTGCGCTCGCCGGCCCTGGACGTGGCGGGGAAAACCGATCTCGGCACCTTTGCCGCACTGGTAGCGCAGCTCGATCTGCTGGTAACGAATGATACGGGCGCGTCACATATCGCCGCCGCGACGCAAACGCCGAGCGTAGTGCTGTTTGGCCCGATGCGGCCTCAGCTCTGGGCGCCGCTGGATCGCCAACGCCATCGGGTGGTGGATGCCCTGGCCTTGTTCCCGGCTGCCGACCCGCAGCAGGTGCTGGCACAGCTGTCGGTGGACACGGTGTTTGCGGTGTGCGCCGAAGCATTGGCGCAGAGCGGACGCGGCGACAGGACTCAAACGGAGACTACCGTTACCGCCCGTAGCCTCGTATTTGGAGCGTAGGAGCAGCGCATGCGCAGACTTAAGATTTTGATCTGGCATATACACGGCAGCTACCTCAATACCCTGGCACGGATCGACCATGACTGGTATCTGCCCACCAAGCAGGATCGGCCGGAGGGGTACGGTGGTCGTGGCCCGACCTTTGATCTGCCGCCGTATATGCGCGAGGTGCCGGCCGAGCAGGTGCGCGAGCTCGACCTTGACCTGATCGTCTACCAGACGCCCAAAAACTATTTCGAGGACCAGCTTGAAATTTTAAGTCCGGAGCAGCGGCGGCTGCCCAAAATCTACCTGGAGCATAACACGCCCAGGCCGCATCCTACCGACTCGCAGCATCCCATCGACGATCCCAACGTGCTGCTGGTGCATGTGACGCACTACAACCGGCTGATGTGGGACAACCGCCGCACGCCTACTATGGTAATCGAGCACAGCGTTGCGATTGATCCCACGGCGCGGTACCGGGGCGAGGTTGAGCGCGGTATCACAGTCATCAATGGGCTGCAAAAGCGGCCGCGCATCGCCGGCTATGACCTGTTTATGCAGGCGCGCGAACAGGTGCCGCTGGACGCGGTGGGCATGATGACCGAAGAGCTGGGTGGCCTGGGCGACGTGCCGTACCGTGATCTCCATCGGCGGCTGGCCGACTACCGCTTCATGTTCAGCCCAATTCGCTACACCAGCTTACCACTGGCCGTGATCGAGGGCATGACGATCGGGATGCCGATCGTTGCCTTAGCCACGACAGAGCTGCCGACGGTGATTGAAAACGGACGCAGTGGGTTTTTGTCGTGCGACCTTCATGAGCTGATCGACCATATGCAGTTCTTGCTGGCAAATCCTCAAGCGGCACGGGAGATGGGCGAGCACGCCCGCAACGTGGCGCGGGAACGGTTTGGGCTGGAGCGCTTTGCCCGTGATTGGAATGCGGCCTTTGCTCAGGTGCTAGACATGCGGACGGTGGGCGTATGAGGCTGGCAACAGCGGTGGAACGGCCGCTCCGCGTCGCGTTTGTGAGCGAGCACGCCAGCCCGGTGGCGCTGCTCGGCAGCCAGGATGCCGGCGGCCAAAACGTGTACGTGGACGAGGTCAGTCGGCATTTGGCGCGTCTCGGCTATGCCGTCGATGTTTTCACGCGGCGGGATGATCCATCAGCGCCGGAGGTCATCGAGTGGGCGCCGGGTGTACGTGTTGTCAACCTGTCGGCGGGACCGCCCGAGCTGATGCTCAAAGATCAGCTGTGGCCTCTGATGCCTGCCTTCCGCGGGGCACTGCATGATTTTATGCTGCGTGATGGCGACCGCTACGACGTGCTGCATGGCAATTTTTGGATGTCGGGCTGGGTTGTCGCTCAGCTTGCGCGACAGCTGGCCATTCCGGCAGTGCACATCTTTCACGCCATGGGCAAGACCAAACAGCGTCACCAGGGTCAGGCCGATACCAGCCCCGATGGCCGGATTGCGGTCGAGCTGGAAGTAATTCGGGCTGTGGATCGTGTGATTGCGCAGTGTCCCAGCGAGCGCAATGAGCTGGTAGACGATTACGGGGCCGATCCTGGCAAAGTGGCATTGATCCCGTCGGCCGTGAACATTCAACGGTTTCGGCCATTGCCGCGGGACGAAGCCCGCCGCCGGATTGGGTTGGAAAGCGATGAGCTGGTGATCGCCTACGTCGGCCGGATGATGCCGCGCAAAGACGTGCGTAATTTGGTGCGGGCCGCTGCCCTGCTCGCTCGGCAGACGGAGCTGCGCTTTACGGTGCTGCTCGTGGGTGGTGAGACGGCCGAGCCCGATCCGATTGCGACGCCCGAAATTGGGGTGCTGCAAGCCCTGGCGGCGGAGCTCGGGATCGCGGAGCGGGTGCGCTTCGTGGGCAAACGACAGCCCGATGTGCTCCATGAATATTACAGCGCCGGCGATGTGATCGTGACCACGCCGTGGTACGAGCCATTTGGCCTTACGCCCCTTGAAGGTATGGCGTGCGGCCGTCCGGTGATCGGTTCGGCTGTGGGCGGCATTACCTATACCCTTGCCGACGGCGTGACCGGCTTGCTGGTGCCGCCACGTGAGCCCCATGCATTGGCTGCTGCACTCCAGAAGTTGTTAATGGACGATACGCTGCGGGAAACGATGGGCCGCGCAGCGCGGGAGCGGGTTGAACGCAAGTTTACCTGGGCGACGGTTGCGGAGCGCACGGCCGCGCTGTACCAAACGCTGCTCGATTCGCCGCCACAAGCGCGTGTGGCGGACAATGTCGCAGCCGTTGTTGATACCAGGTGAGAGGAGCATGCTGTGGCACTGGTAGATGTGTTGATCCCAACCTGCGGCCGTCCGACCGGGCTGGCGATGGTGCTGACAAGCCTGCTCGGCCAAACGTTCACCGATTTCAATGTCATTATCTCGGAGCAGACCGAAGGAGTGCCCTCGTTTGCAAGCTTGGAGCTGGAGATGGCCGTGCGGGCGTTGGAATGGCACGGGCACCGCGTCGCGTTACATCACCATCTGCCACGTCGGGGTCTAGCCGAGCAGCGCAACTTCCTGCTGGAGCAGAGTACGGCGCCCTACGTGCACTTTATCGACGACGATGTGTTGCTGGATCCGCCGGTAATGGCGCGTATGCTCGAGGTGTTGCGAAGCGAAAATTGTGGGTTTGTTGGCTGTGCTGCAACCGGCTTACAGCATCTCCACGATGTACGGCCCCATCAGCAGGGTATTGAGCTGTGGCAGGGCCCGGTTTGCCCCGAGCCTTTCAGCCCGGATACCTTGCCGCTGGTGTGGCATCGCCACCTCGTCAACAATGCCGCGAATGCGCTCCATCTGGAGCAGCGCTTGGTGCCCGATGGCCAGATCGTGCGCTACAAAATTGCTTGGGTTGGCGGCGCTAATGTGCTGTATGACCGAGCCAAGCTGCTGAGCGTCGGTGGTTTCTCGTGGTGGGAGCGGCTACCGGCAGCGCATGCCGGCGAAGAAGTGGTTGTTCAATTTTTGTTGATCCGTAAGTACGGCGGCTGCGGAATTCTGCCGAGCGGAACCTACCATTTGGGTCTGCCTACCACCGTTGTTGATCGCAGTCGCAATGCGACCGAGTTGTTTGCCGCGCTGATCGAGGCGTTTGATGTGCAGCCGGTTGGTCCTGTGGAACCGCTGCCGGAAACGCACACGGTTGGTTCAACAACATAAGAGGAGCGTAACAGGATGGAAGTGGATGTAAAGGGCAAAGTTGTGCTGGTGACCGGTGGTGGCAGCGGCCTCGGTGAAGCGACAGCGCGTGCGTTTGGGCGAGCCGGCTGTGCCGTGGCGGTGGTAGATGTCCGAGCGTCGGCCGCGGAGCGGGTCAGCAAAGAGCTGGCGGCCGAGAATATCGAGAGCTTGCCGCTGCAGTGCGACGTTAGTGATGCCGACGGAGTGTTCGAAACCGTTGCAGCCGTGATCGAGCGCTTTGGTCGGATCGATGTGATTGTCAACAACGCGGCGGTCGACCATACCGTGTCGGTGGACGAGATGACGATCGAGCAGTGGGACCAGGTTATCGCCGTCAATCTGCGCGGGCCGTTTCTGCTCACCAAAGCCGCACTGCCGACCATGCGCCAGCAACAGTATGGTCATATCATCAACATCGCTTCCACGGCGGCGACCCGCGCATGGGCCAATGCGTCGGCGTATCATGCAACCAAGTGGGGCATTGTTGGCTTTGGCCGTGCGCTGGGTGTGGAAGGTCGCCCCGACAACATTCGGGTGACGACCATTATTCCGGGCGGCATGCGTACTCACTTCTTTGATCGCTTCGAAGCGCAGGGCATTCCGATGCCGGACATGGAAAAGCTGCAAGACCCGGCCAACGTCGCCGAGACAATGCTGTTTGCCGTGCGTATGCCGTTGCAATCGGCGCTGCAGGAAGTGATTGTGACGCCGTTGAACGAGACAAGTTGGCCATAACCAGATTGGGCGAGCATTGATGTTGGAGAACATAGGCCAAACAATCTTCTTGCAATCGGCTTGGCAACAGCCAGCAATCGAGCAAAGGTTCGCCTTGCGCCAGCCATGGGACACAGCGGAATGGTGATGTCAGATACATTCAAGCCCGACATGCCAAAAGTCCCTGTTATTGTGCGCGCACCTGTGCGAATCAGCTTTGGCGGAGGTGGAACCGACCTCGCGGCCTATTATGCTGCGTTTGGCGGCTTTGTGATCAGCACCGCGATCACGCGCTATTGCTATGTGGTCGCACGTGAGCCCGAAGATAGGAGCATTCGGCTCAACTCGGCAGATTACCGTATCTGGGAGCAGTTCGGTCCTGGCGAGCCGCCGCCTGTGCAGGAACCGCTGGCGTTGCCCAAGGCGGCCATTGCCTGGGCTGTGGAGCAGGGCTGGTTGGCGCGGGGTGTTGATCTGTTTCTGGCTGCGGAAGTGCCGCCCGGAACCGGGCTTGGCTCGTCAAGCGCGATGACGGTTGCGCTTGTTCATGCTTTGGCTGCCCTGCGCGGCAACATGCTGGAGCCGGCTGCAGCGGCCGCCCAGGCTTGCAGGCTTGAGATCGAACGGCTTGGGAAACCGATTGGCAAACAGGATCAATATGCCAGCGCTTATGGCGGTCTCAACATCATCGAGTTTACCGACGATGACGTGCAGGTCACGCCGCTGAACATGCGCCGGGAGGTAATGGTAGCGCTCAACCAGCGTTTGTTGCTCTTCGCGACGGGTCAAAGTCGTGATTCGGCCGGTATTTTGGGAGAACAGCGGAAGCATACTACCACCCAGCCACTTGTGATCGAGGCGTTGCACCGCATCAAGTCCTTGGCGTATAACATGTGTGAAACGCTGCTTGCGGAAGACTTGGATGCGTTCGGCCGTCTGCTGGACCAGGCGTGGCAGCAGAAACGCAGATTGTCGGGCAAAGTCTCGTCGGCGGCAATTGATACATGGTATGCCGCTGCCCGCGCCGCAGGCGCCTTGGGCGGGAAAATTACCGGCGCTGGTGGTGGCGGTTTCTTGTTGCTGTACTGCCCGCCTGAGCACCAAGCCGCAGTTCGCCGGGTAATGACGGAGCATGGACTGCAAGAGCTTGCATTCGACATTGATCTTCGCGGTGCGCAGGCGCTTCCTTCTGCTCCAGCCGAGCAGCCAGCCGCCGCCCACGTGCCACTCCCCGCATCAACCGTTGCGACCGACGTATATGTACCTGGAGGATAAAACCCATGCGCGGGCATATTGAACTTTATTGGCGCGAGCTGGCTGAGGTAACGCATAAAATGCCGTATGCTGTGATCGCCGCGGCAGCCGACATGCTGCTGGAGTGTCAGCGGCGGGGCAGTACGATCTTTGTGCTGGGAAATGGTGGCAGCGCTGCAACTGCTTCGCATTTCGCCTGTGATCTAGCGAAAGGCACGCGCATCAACGGCGCGCCGACCTTTCGCGTGATGCCTCTGACAGACAACGTGCCATTGATGACGGCGTGGGGTAACGACACAAGCTATGACCGCGTTTTTGCTGAGCAGCTGACTGCCTTGGTACGGCCGGGCGATGTAGTTGTAATGATCAGCGCCAGTGGCAACTCGCCCAATGTGCTGCGAGCAGCCGAGGTGGCACGGGATGCCCATGCACTAACCATTGCGATGACTGGCCAAAGCGGTGGCAAGCTCCGGTGCTTGTCGGACTTAACCATGCGCGTGCCGTCGCCGTCGATCGAGCTCGTTGAAGATGCGCATATGGTTATTGCGCACAGCTTATGTGTAGCCTTACGGGAACGACTGCGGGCTGAGATGCAGGCGCGCGTGTCGGAGGTTGGGGTGCTGCACGCGCCAGCAGGGGAGCCGGCCGTGGTTGAGGTCGGAGCATAAGCGCAAGCTACAGGCGCAGGCAGCCGTAGCTCCTGGTGGTGCGAAGCGGGTTGCCGTTGACCTTTCGTTCATGCGACCTATGAAAGCAATGATTCTTGCAGCCGGCGTCGGCTCACGTTTACGCCCGCTCACGGATACCATTCCCAAACCGATGCTGCCGATTGCGGGCGAGCCTTTGCTGGCGCATACCCTGCGCTGGCTGCGCAGCTTTGGTGTCACCCAAATCGCGCTCAATCTGCACGCGCTGCCGGAGGTGGTCCAGGCAGGGTTGGGCGATGGAGCCCAATGGGATGTTCATCTGTTATACTCGTACGAGCCGGAGCTGCGGGGCACAGCGGGCGCCGTCAAGCATTTGATGTCCTTTTTCGACGAGCGGTTTGTGGTGGTCTACGGCGACTTGTTGGTCAACATTGACCTCGCGGCATTGGCGGCGTTCCACCAGGACCGCAGGGCCGTGCTGACGGTGGGTTTGAAACCCACCGATACACCTGCATCCCAGGGCATGATCCAGTGCGATGAGACGGGCCTAATCACCCGATTTGTTGAAAAGCCGCGGCACTGGCCAGCCGACCAGCGTACGGCGAATGCTGGAGTGTACATTGTGGAGCCGGTGGTGCTGTCACATATCCCCCCCGACCAGCCATCGGATTGGGGACACGACATTCTTCCAGCACTGATCGCGGCCGGACTGCCGGTGTATGGCGTGCCCGTCTCGGGGTTCCTGGTGGATATCGGAACGCCCGCGGTGTATGCGCAAGTCAAGGATGGGTTTCTGCGCTAAGCTCTATTTGCTGAGCTCTTGTTCGACGATTTGTTGCGCCTGCTCCAAGGCGATGCCTGGTTCCAGCTCACCGCGCCAAATCTGTTCATAGCGCATATCCAGCTGTTCCATCCAATTAGCATACTTGGGCACAAACACGCTGCCATTGCTGTAGCTCATCGCGTCCACAAACAGCTGCCAATGGGGATCCGCCAGCAGCACTGGATCGTTTGCCGCCTGCTGATGCGCGGGCATTGAGCGCGTGTCCGAGGCCCACGATGTTTGGGCCTCGCGGCTCGTAGCACACTTGATAAACTCCCAGGCCGTGTCTGGATTTTTCGCGCCGCGCGGAATCGACAGGGCAAAGCCACCACTCCATGAGCCGCGTTTGACTTTGTATGGCAGATGCGTGACGCCCCACTCGAGGTCTTGGACTTTGCCATCCGGCGTCGTTATTTGCGGATCAAATAAATTCAACTGCGAGCTGTAGCCGTTGATATCGACAAACATCGCCACCCGCCCCGACATAAAGGCATCCTTGGGTGGGGCTTGGAAGCTGGCCCGAAAGGCTTGGATTTTTGGCCAACCGCCATAGCGATCAACCCATGTTTTAATCCATGCCATTGTTTCGACTGCCTGGGGCGTATTGATCTGAGGCAGCCCATCTTTGGTCATCCACTCGACGCCGTTGGTGTAGCCCCATACATCTGGGCCCATATTTATTAACGGAAAGAAGGCGATACGTTCATATCCGCCGGTCGCGTTCTTTTTGTCGAGTTTGTCGGCGTACTGGACGAGATCATCCCAGGTCTGCGGCGGTTTGTCTGGATCAAGTCCGGCTTCCTTGAACGCTGTCTTGTTGTAGTACAACACGCGCACATCGGTTTCGAATGGAACACCATAGCTCTGGCCTTCATAGATTGTCTGTTCCCAGGTAAACGGCCAGAATTGCGAGTCATCAAGTCCGTCACGCTCAGCGAAGTTGCTGATGGGCTGAGCAATACCATTGATCGCCCGATCCGGCAGCTTGGGCCGGTCTTCGACGATCACATCAGGCATACCGGAGCCCGACGAAACCGCGGCGATGTTTGCGGTCCAGATGTCGCCGAATGGCCTGAACGTTTCGTTAACGGTGATATTTGGCAACTTCTGCTTACACAGAGCGATAACGCTGCGGATCGCATCGCGCCTCAGAGTCGAACCCCAAAAATGCCAAAAATCGATAGTGCCGCCAATTTCTTGGTTGTACACAAGCTCACGCGGCCTGCCAGGACTCGCGTTGGCGGATGGCGGGGGCGTGGAGGAGGCCGCGCTTGCTGTTGGCGCTTCAGCTGTAGCTGCTGTATCGGCGGCGTTAGCTTCAACCAAGGCGCCAGGCTCGAGCGGACTGCCGCACGCCGCCAACACCATGCTCACCACGGATAGCAGCGCGACAATCCGCCACCACATTGCCTTCGTGGACGGCTTCATTGCCTGCTCCTTTCTGCATAGCTGGGAAAGAACCTGGGTTAGTGTTGTGTAACTGGCACTGGGTTATAGCCGAACGTGCTCATCTTGATGAACACAACAAAAAAGTAAATATGAGAGAACAGCTACGGGTATTGTAGTTTATGTGATCGGCGAAGTCAAAGGATTAAAGCTGGTGAAACGTGCCGAGGAACGGCGTCGTGTGCGGCATTGGCAAACATTTCAAGCCCGCGCTGCAAGCACGCCGGTGCGCTATGCATCAGCACCGCAACCCCTCTTGTCACTGAGCCATGGAGTTGCGGCCTGCGTTTAGGCTGCGCGTGCCAGATCATGCTCCCGCTCTGCGGCAAGCCGGGCCTGGAGCAGATTCATCACAGCTCGCTCTTCGGGCTTCAGCCCATGCGGCGCGTCTGCGATCTCCTGTTCGATCCGCTGCTCGAGTGCATCGATAATGGTTCCTTCGAGGTATGCGTCAAGGATGGCCGGGTGGACATAACATTTGCGGCAGATCGACGGCGTGTTTCCCAAGCGCTCCGACACGGACTGGATCGCCGCTACAATGTTCTTCTTGGCCTGCGACTCCTTTTCATAAGGCTCGGCCGCTTGCAGCGCGAGCGCGGCCAAAACAGTGCCGGCCCAGGTGCGGAAGTCTTTGGCGGTAAATTCCTGGCCGGTTATTTCACGCAGATACGCGTTGACGTCGTCGGAGGTTACATCTCTGCGCTGGCCATCCTCGTCGAGGTATTGGAACAGCTCGTACCCCGGCAAATCGCGACTACGTTTCACGATGTTGGCTAAACGTCGGTCTTTGATGCTGATGGTATGGTTCTTTCCACTCTTGCCACGAAATTCAAAGCGTACGGTCGAACCGGAAATATCGACGTGCTTATCGCGCATGGTGGTGAGTCCATACGATTTATTGGTTTTGGCGTACTCATCGTTGCCCACGCGAATCAGCGTGGTTTCAAGCAAGCGGACAACCGTTGCAAGCACTTTTTCTCGGGGCATGCCAGGCAGCGATAGGTGCTTTTCGGTCTGCTCGCGGATCAGCGGCAGGGCCTGGCCAAACGCCATCATCCGGCCATACTTGGTCTCATCGCGCACTTCACGCCAGCGCGGATGGTAGCGATATTGTTTGCGACCTTTCGCATCCCGACCGGTTGCTTGAATATGGCCGTTCGCCCATGGACTGATCCAAACATCGGTGTAGGCCGGTGGAATGCCTAAGGATTTAATGCGCTCCAGCACCTTGGGATCGGTAATTTCCTTGCCCTTGGCATCAAAAAAGCGGAACGTATCGCCGTCACGCTCGCGGCGAATGCCTGGCTTGCTGTCGTTAACGTAGCGGAGACCCGCCGCCTTTGCTGATTCGACCGGATCTGTGATGAGGTCTAGCTCGGTTGATGTTTCATGCTCTGTCATACGACCCCAGTGGAGCAAACCCAATGCCACGGTCACTTTATTGCTAGTGCAACATTTCGTCACACTCGCAATCACTGAACAACGCACAACGTGAAAGGCTAGCGCATGTCCATGAGTGGCTCTCCGACGCCATGCCGCGTCTCGGTTCTGATGGCTACGTTCAACCACGCTCCATTTATTCGCCGCGCACTTGATAGCTTGTTTGCGCAAAGCCTCCAAGAGTGGGAGCTGCTGATCGTCGACGACGGGTCAACCGACAACACTCAATCGCTGATCGCGCCGTACCTCAACGATCCACGGGTCCACTTGCGCCGCTCGGAACAGAATCAGGGCTTGGGCGCGGCACTTAATTGGGCGCTGGCCGAAGCTCACGCGCCATTAATCGCCTACTTGCCGGCGGACGATGTGCTGTACACAAATCACCTTGAGTCGCTGGTTGCCACGCTGGCTGCCGAACCTGAGGCGGTGCTGGCCTTTAGCGGTATGCGCCACCACTATAATCGGAGTGTGTCGGGGCAGCTTGAAGGAGTTCCGTTGCAGCTGGTACAGGTGATGCATCGGCGCACAGCCGACCGTTGGGTGGAGCGGGATGAGCTGGTCACCGACGATTTGGAGCGGATGCTGTGGGGCAAGTTACGGAGCCAAGGAGCGTTCGTCGGTACCGGCCAGGTGTCCTGCGAGTGGGTCGATCATCCGCTCCAGCGGCACAAGGTGATCCAGGAGGCGGCAGGTGGCGGTATCAACCCCTACCGGGTGCGCTATGGCATCAAGCAGCCGCTGCGCTTCCACTCGTCCGTGGGCAATGTAATCGACGAGGTCGAGCGCTATCGGCATTATCGCGAGCGTCCCGACACGCCATTAGCTCCGAATGGTTTGAAAATTTTGCTTGTCGGGGAGCTGGCCTACAACGCGGATCGCGTGCTGGCTTTGGAAGAGCGTGGGCATAAGCTGTACGGTTTGTGGACGCCAGAGCCCGCCTGGTTTAATGCGGTTGGCCCGCTGCCATTCGGCCATGTCGAGGATCTGCCGCGGGTTGGCTGGCGCGCAGCTGTGGAGCGGATCAAGCCTGACCTGATCTATGCCTTGTTGAACTGGCAAACGGTTGCCTTTGCGCATGAGGTGCTGATAAACAACCCCGGGGTGCCGTTTGTGTGGCATTTCAAGGAAGGGCCGTTCATCTGCCTGGAAAAAGGTTTGTGGTCACAGCTGATCGACCTGTACACTCGCGCCGACGGCCAGATCTATTCAAGCCCGGAGCTGCGCGACTGGTTTGAAACGGTTGTGCCGGGCCTTACACGGCAAGCGCCAAGCCTGGTGCTGGACGGCGATCTGCCCAAGCGTGACTGGTTCAACGCGCCCCGCTCGCCACGGTTATCGGAGCAAGATGGCCAGCTGCACACGGTGGTGCCCGGCCGGCCGATCGGCCTCCATCCCCACACTGTGGGTGAGCTGGCGCAGCAGGGTATTCATCTGCACTTTTATGGGGATTTTACCCAAGGCGTCTGGCGTACCTGGATCCCCAAGGTGCAGCAGGTTGCCGAAGGCTATCTCCATCTGCATCCGAATGTGGATCAAGACCGGTGGACTGCGGAATTCTCGCAATACGACGCAGGCTGGCTGCATTTCTTCCAAAGCGAGAATCAGGGCGATCTGCGGCGGGCCAACTGGGACGACCTGAACTATCCAGCGCGGATCGGCACCCTGGCCGCCGCCGGAGTCCCTATGCTGCAAGGCGACAACACCGGCGCGGTGGTGGCGACGCAATCGCTCACCCGTGAATATGAGCTGGGCCTCTTTTTCCGGTCGATGGAGGAGCTGGCAACGCAGCTGCGGGACGAGCCACGCATGGCCAAGATTCGTGAAAGCGTGTGGCAGCAGCGTGACCGCTTCACCTTTGACTATCACGCCGACGACCTCGTTGGATTCTTTCGCCAAGTGTTGGACAGCTAGCTTTGCAAACACGGCAAGCCCCCCGCGTTGCGCAACGCTGGGGGTATTAGATGGAGATGTACGGTGTCATCAACCCTTCCCCCGTACAGTGGACCCACTGTTTCGGTGCTCATGCCGACCTTTAAACAGGCGGCCTTTATCCGTCGTGCCTTGGAAAGCATCCGCGCGCAGACCTTCGCCGATTGGGAGCTGATCATCATCGACGATGGCTCGCCGGACGAAACCGGCCGGATCGTCGCGCCATACCTGACCGATGACCGGATCCGCTACCAGCGATTGGAGCATAACCAGGGTTTGGGAGCGGCGCTTAACCGTGCGACTGAATTGGTGCGCGGCCGGTATATCGCCTACCTGCCGTCGGATGATCTGTTCTACCCTGACCATTTGCGTCTGCTCGTGAACCTGCTCGAGGAGCAGCCGGAGGTGTATCTGGCATACGGCGGTGTGCGCTGGGGCTATCAGCGCTACGGGCCGACGCTGCAGGGAGACGCTCCCGTGGGTCGGGAAGCGGCGGCGTTAGCGGATGCCCAGCCGCTCCCGCGCGACGCGCCGCTCACGAACAACAATATTCTGGCTTTGGTGCAAGTGATGCATCGGCGAGCGTTGGAAGCCGTTGTACGTTGGACTCCGCGCGCTGAGCTTGTATCCGACAGGCTGGAGCCCGATTTTTGGCGGGCGCTGTTACAGTACGACACACAGTTCGCCTACGCCGGAATGATTACCTGCGAGTGGGTGGACCATGCCGAGCAACGCCACAAACTGATCGCGGCGCACAAGGGGGGATTATCGCGCTATCGCCGTCATTACGGCATTGGCCGCGACCAGTGGCTTAATTTTCAGCCATCGCGCGGCATGCGTATCGATGAGCGCACGCGATACGGCCGGTTCGCCGTGCAGCGCGTGCTGCCGGCGCCGGGAGGCTTAAAGATTTTGCTGGTTGGTTCGCTGGGCTTTAACCCCGAACGGATCATGGCATTTGAAGAGCAGGGCCATAAGTTATATGGCCTATGGCTGCCCGAGCCTGAAACGTGGGACGCAACCGGGCCGTTTCCGTATGGCAATGTCGAGGATATTCCCTACGACCACCAGTGGATCGACCGCGTTCGCGCCGCGCAGCCCGATGTGATCTATGCGCTGCTGAACTGGTTTGCGGCCCCTTTGATTCGCGATGTGCTCGATGCGCGATTAGATATACCCGTTGTTTTTCATATTAAGGAAGGGCCATTTATTGCCCTTGAGCATGGGCTGTGGCCATCCTTGCAGCGCATCCTGTGTGAAAGTGATGGCCAGATTTTTATCAGTCCTGAGAATCGGGACTGGTTTCAGCTTGCGCTTGACCAGGCCCTCGATCCCGCTGCGACCTTGATCCTGGATGGCGATCTGCCCAAGCAGGATTGGATGACGGACGATTGGGCGCCTAAGCTATCAGCCCTGGATGGCGAGATTCATACTGTGTGCCCGGGACGACCACTGGGCCTTGATCCGTTTGAGGGTATCGCCCGGGCTAAGATTCATGTTCACTTTTACGGCGAGCATTTCCAGGAGTGGTTTCCCAATTGGACGCGGACGAGCCAAGCAACGGGCTTTATGCACCTTCACCCGGTCGTTGGTCCCGAGCAGTGGGTCAGCGAGCTGTCGCAGTATGATGCCGCCTGGCTGCATGTCTTTGACAGCTACAACGGGGGCGATGTACGGCGGGCACACTGGGACGACTTGAACTTGCCGGCGCGCCTTGGAACCTACGCTGCAGCAGGGCTACCCTGGATTATCAAAAACAATCGACCGCACACTGTTGCGATGCAGGCACTCGCCGAACAACACAATGTTGGGCTGTTCTTCAAGGACTTTGATGATCTGGCCGCGCAGCTGCGGGATCGTGCAAGGGTGGCGCAGCTGAACGCAAATATGCGGGCGGCCCGTCCGCTGTTCGCATTTGATACACATGTGCCCGAGCTGGTCCAGTTCTTTCGGCGGATCATCGCCCGCCGACAAGCGCAAACTCGAGCCAATACAGCGCCTACATTTGCCGGCTGACCCCGGTGGACCTTCGTTGCGGCGTGCGCAGCCCGTGAGTTTCATGCTACTATTACGCCCACAGTGGCTGAATGGAGGCGCGCCGCGATGTTGCTGTGGCGCCCTAACCACAAGGGGAAATGCATGTCTCCGATGGCAAAAATGGACTATATCTGGTTCAACGGTGAACTGGTTGAATGGGATAAAGCGACAATCCATGTGCTGTCCCATGTTGTGCATTACGGCTCAAGCGTTTTTGAGGGCGTGCGCTGCTACGAGACCCCGCGGGGTCCCGCCATCTTTCGCCTCCGCGATCACACCCGCCGGCTGTTCAACTCGGCCAAAATCTACCGCATGGAGTTGCCATATACCGAAGCGCAGATCAATCAGGCAGCGCACGAGGTGATTGCGGCCAACAAGCTGCGCAGCGCATATCTGCGGCCGGTAGCTTTTCGGGGGTATGGCCAGCTTGGCGTTGATCCGCGGACGTGTCCCGTCGACGTCGCGATCGCGGCGATGAACTGGGGCAAGTACCTTGGCGATGAAGCACTTGAGCAGGGTGTCGATGTTGGCGTATCGTCGTGGAGCCGCTTCGCCCCGAATACGTTGCCGGCCATGGCGAAGGCGGCGGCCAACTACATGAACTCCCAGCTGATCAAGCTCGAAGCGGCGCAGCACGGCTACAGCGAAGGAATTGCGCTTGATGTCGACGGGTATATCAGCGAAGGATCGGGCGAAAACATTTTTATGGTGCATAACGGCCAGCTAGTCACGCCGCCGCTCAACTCATCGGTGCTGCCGGGCATCACGCGTGACTGCATCATCACGCTCGCGCGCGAGCACGGCATTGTGCTGGTGGAGTCGCGGATTCCGCGTGAAGCGCTGTATCTGGCCGACGAGCTCTTCTTCACGGGGACGGCCGCCGAGGTCACACCCATTCGCTCGGTGGACGGAATTCAGATCGGCGCCGGCAAGCGCGGCCCTATCACCGAGCAACTCCAGCAGGCATTTTTCAACGTCATCAGCGGTGAAACTCCGGATCGGTGGGGCTGGCTTGAATACGCAAGCTAGGCCTGGGTATGGCGCGGCAGGGGCGCGAGCAACGGTACGCTAACCTGACAGGCTCTGGCGTTTAGCTGCATGCAGCTGGCGGTAGAGCGCTTCCACACGTGCGGCTACCACGTCTGCGGCGAACCGTTCCTGGGCAACGCGCCGCGCCCCTGCTCGCAAACGCTGTCGATCTGCTGGCGTATTGAGCAACGCGGCGAGCGCTTGCCCTAAGCCAACCTCATCAGGGACGAGCCGTCCGCTTGCCCCGTCCACGACAATGTCCGCCGTGCCACCTGTATTGATCGCCGCAATACAGGCGCCCACAGCGCTAGCCTCCAAAAGCACACGGGTGAGCGGCTCACCCCAGGCGGAGGGGTAGAGCAGCACTTCCGCCCGCAGCATAAGCCGCAGCACTTCGTCGTGGTCGGTCCAGCCGGCTAAAATCTTGTGCCGGAAACCACGCTTGGTCAGCTGTTGGCGCAGCTCATTTTCCAACGCACCCGAACCCGCGATCAGCAGCAGTGGTACATCAGCGCCAGCCGCCCGCGCCGCCATTAATGCGGTTGGCAGCAGGTGTGCGCCCTTGTTTCGCTCCAACTTGCCCACATACAGCACAAACGGCTCGTCGGGTGCAACAACCGAAGGATCGGTCGCGGTGCGGAGCGTCGCCGGAACATCGATCAGGTTGGGAAGTACGTGCAAGCGGTCGGGCGGCACAATCGGCTGGAGCTTGCGGCGCATGTAGGCGCTGACGGCGATGATGGCATCTGCTTGAGCCAACAAAGCTGCCCGTCGTTGGACATGCCGCAGCATATACGGCACAGCGGGTGCGGCCAGTACGCCTTTGAGCGGGCCTAGCCGACCAATCAGATCAAGCCATGCCGTTGCGGCCGAGCCAAATGGGAACGGTACACGTTCGCTAAGGAGCCCTGTTGCGAAATAGTGCCAGGGCCACGCATCACGCACGGTTGCCACCACCGGCGCTGCGATTTCGCCTGCGGCCAGCACGGCAGCGGGCGCCGTTTGGGCATGTTGGGCGTGCACGATCACCGGATGCGCATGACGGCGAAGGACTTCGTTCACCACAACGTTGCGCAGCAGTGGCCAGAGCAGCTCGAAGCGGTAAAAGTTTTGCAGGAATGGTACATTCGGCGCGGTGTAGCCTACCTCAACCACCGCTACACCAGCGATGGTGGTCCGGCGAAGTCCGGGTGCGCCGCGACGGGGCACAATTGCAATAACCTCATGGCCGCGGGCTTGCAGTGCGAGCGCCAATGCATGGGTGCTCCACCCTGAGCCACCGCTGCCAGGTGGAAAAACATCGGTTGGCAGCACAACATGGAAATGCTCACCCATGCTGTTGCTCGCGCAGCATATCGTTTAAGATTGTGTCGAGCGCTTGACAGTGGCGCTGCCACGAATAGTGCTCAACCACGCGCTGCCGAGCGCGTTCGCCCATTTCCGCCCGATCTGCGGCGTGCAGAACGCGTCTAATGGCGGCGGCTAGGTTGTCGACATTGCCCTCCTGAAACAGCGCGCCTTCCTGCCCATCGCGGATTATGACGTCCAACGGCGGTATCTTGGCCGTAACCACGGGCAAGCTCATGGCCATGTATTCATAAATCTTAAGCGGCGACCAAAAGAACCCCGCCGACCGCAGGGCGGGATGGGGCGCTGTGTTGAATGGCGCAACACCGACAGCGGCAAGTGCCAGATAGCTGGGAACTTGATCATGCGGAATGCTGCCGGCAAAGGTAAAGTGGTGGTACCAGCGCCCAACCGCAGCTTCAGCGGCCGGGCGTTCAGGGCCGTCGCCTAACAGCAGCAGATGCAGGTTCTCGCCCACTTCAAGCAGTCGCACGCCGGCTGCAACAAAATCATGCACCCCGTGCCAGGCTCGAAACGAGCCAACAAACACGGCGATTGGTCGATCTGGTGGAATTCCGAGCTTGACGCGGAGTCCGTCATCTGCTCCCCTAGCGGCACGGCGAAAGCGTTCAACGTTGGCTCCCCAGGGTAACTCCATGATTTTGCGCCGGTCAATAGCTTGGGGCACGGTTGTGTGCAATGGTGTAATGATGCGGGCTGCCATCTGGCATTGGGCAATCGCCCAGCGCTGCAGCGGCCGGCCCAGCCTGTCGTCTAGGCGGCGCTTCAGTACAGCGGGCGGATCGACGATCAGCGCGTTGACCTCAAGCAAGGAGGGCAGCCCATGTTGTCGCGCGGCGAGTATGCCAGCGCCCGCCAAATTGTAGTAGCGTTCGATCAGCGCGTGCGGACGAAGCTGGCGGATCAGCTGGACAAGGGGGGGATAGGCCAGCAAGCTTAGCGCTTTGGGTACGTCGATGTAATGGATGTGGATGGCGTTGAGCTGCGCCTCGGTTGGCTGGATAAGTGTGCGCCATTGCCGGTGGGGATGGTGGGCGACAACATGCAGTTCGTGCCCGAGCGCGGCCAGTCCCTGGGCAACTTCCAGCGTATGAGTCGCGCCGCCATACGCTCCCGGCACTGCAATCCCGCTCGCAACATACAGCAGCCTCACAGCCGCTCGTAGCGCTCCAAGTCCATGGTAAGCAACAGCGAGCCGGGCGCTGCATCGTGCACCAGCTGGCGGGCGCGTTCGATCTCGTGCTCATCGATACCGACCAGCAATGTCGTATTGCCGCGGCGCAAAAAGCCGCCAGTACTGGCGAGCCTGGTTACGCGAAAACCTTGCGCCACCAGGGCATCGACCGAGGCGTCAGCTTTTGAATGCTCCACAACAAAAACGGCCAGCTTCATAGATGCTCCATACTGTGGGATGGGCCGATTATACGGGTCCTCTGGCCCGGCGTCAAACCGCTTGCAGCGATTGTGAAGAGTAGGTATAATAGTGAAGCGTGGGCCGATAGCTCAGCCGGTAGAGCAACGGCCTTTTAAGCCGATGGTCCTGGGTTCGAGTCCCAGTCGGCCC
>JADDQF010000123.1 GCA_016781505.1 bacterium | reverse complement strand
GTCGCCCCCACACAAACGGATGCCGGTGGTCATTCCAGTAGCTCGTGGCCTGCGAATTGTTCCCTGGACCTCATCCCAGGTTTCAAACCGCCGTCCCTTCAGCGCCAAGGATCGTAATGTTTTCCACGATGGCTCAATCAGATTGAGGTAGGCCGCATACTTCGGCTGGAAGACAAACTGCCAGCGCGGATGCGCGAGGCAAAACAACAGCACATTGGACACCCGTCCAGGCGTGATACCGTAAGGCATCCACGACACGGCGAAGATCAACGGTGCGCGGTCGGCCGCCTTTATAGCGATCTTCGTCGCTTTGGTAGGTCACAATTAGCTCGATGACTGCCTATTGTTCGTCGGTTAAGTTGGTTGGATACGCCATAGAGAAATACATCCGTCCATTTGCGTATTTGACTCGACAAGCGCCTCATTACAGTTCGAAGTAACACTCTATTTCCAAACGCCCTCTGACCGGTCAAGTCCTTTTTGAGAAAGTACCGCTGATGGCCACGGGGCAGATCGTCCAGGACGCCAAAGATGGTATAGCCGTGCTGTTGGTAGAAAGCAGGGGCTTGGAAACTCATGGTATCGAGGTGTGCCGCATGAGAGCCGCGATCGACCGCGATCTGCTCCGCGTGCTGGAGCAGTTGACTACCGAGACCCTGGTGGCGGGCAGCCTCGGCCACCCACAAGATCTCCACCCAAAGCCAGCCCCAATAGGTCCCGCCGAGCAAGCCGCCCACCACGGTCCCGTACCCGTCGCGCACCAGGAGCGTGATCGGTGCAAAGGAGTCATCACCGGCATGGTGGTGATTAAAGGTGGACAGCCCGGCGCGGACCAGCGCAACCTCGGCCGGATCGGGAGTGGATTCAAGGGTGATCGTATAGGATTCTGCCATGGTGGTCTCCGTATTCTGTTCCTGAGCGGTTGGGAACGCATGCACTCCTGTCTGGATGAGAGATATGCCGAAACGGTGGATGTGTCAAGCGCGGAAGTAGGTGGACAGTTCGATGACAGCGGGCGTTTGATGTCGCAACGGCCGAGTTCAGTGGCAGCCGACGACACGAGTACGGACGACCGGATGGCACAGCATGTGGAAAATTTGCCGCGTTTTCGGCCGCTGAAAGCGGTCCGACGCATCGGCAGACCATGTGAAAAGTTGATTAATAAGAGTGAGCGGAAGCACCTACACCACCGTAGGATGTTTATACGTACCCGAACCATGATCATAAAGGTGTCTTCCCGGCCCTGGATGAACACCTCCAGCAGCCGTTCAACTCCTAGGATGTTCACCACCCGCTTCAGATTGTAGGCCAGCACCGTCAAGCTCATCTCAGCCCGCACTTTTGACAGCCCACGGAGCAAGAAGTAACCCTGGCGCATCGCCCGTTTGATCGTCCCAAACGAGTGCTCCACAATCTGTTTCCGTTGTTTCATCACCTGTCGGTTGTCGCGTACCCGCTCAGCATGTCATCGAGGAGGCCTTCATGTTCCCTGCGCGTGATCCTCCGCGCTTCTTTCGCGCTGCGTGTACACTGCGAGCGGATCGGACAGGTTCCGCATGCTGGTGTCGCGTAATAGCGTGTGAGCCGTCCAGATTCATCGGTCGTAAATCGATAGGTCAACATGGCCCCAGCGGGACAGCGATAGGCATCCTGGTGTGCGTCATAGGCGAACTCCGCTTTGGTGAACAAACCAGCTTTCTGGTTGCGCGACGTGTGGGGCTTCGCCACATACGGCGTAATCCGAGTGTCCAAACACCTCTTCACCTCGGCCCCATCGTAGTAGCCCACATCAGCGACCACGTCCACCGCATCGACCGCGAGCACCTGCTGTATCCGTATAGCTATCGTCGACAGCTGGGCGCTATCGGTGACTTCGTTCGTGACCTCATGCTCGACGATCAGCTTGTGCTTGCCATCCACGGCCACTTGGATGTTGTAGCCCACCTCAGTCCCCTGCGACATCGGCATCGAACGACAGTCGGGATCGGTCAGCGAGAGCTGGGTAGCTTCACTCGTGGCGAGCTCCTGTTGATATGATAGGCCGCGTACTGCTGCTGCCGTTGCAGCAATCGCTCCAATTTCGTTGGACTTGGTCCTTCGATCCATCAGTGGAGCGTTCGCGGATCCGCCGCAAAACTGGACACGCGGCGAACATACCTGTACTAGTAGGGCGGGTCCGCAAAAACCAGGTCAACACTTTTGTCTGGCAACAGCGCTAACACATCGCGACAATCACCATGATAAATCTGATCTACCAGCATAGCACTGCCTCGCTCCGCGCCACAGCCTGGCGCAGAAGTCCACTATAGCATAGGGCCGCAGCTTCCTTAGCACCGGTTGGCATAGTCCTTGTACACCCAGCACCAGCTGTGTTAAGCTTGAACACAACTTCACACCATTTCAGTTTCAAAGGACCAACCAACAGCATGAGTCGTTCGACCAAACTGATCCTCGACATTGCCATGGGCGCCGTCGTGCCCATCCTGATTCTGAACTACCTGACCAGGCCCCTGGGCGCGGTTAATGCGTATATCCTGTCGGCGCTGGTGCCGGTCGCCTGGGTCTTCGCCGACCTGCTGTTTATCACCCGGCGCTTCAACTTTATCACCAGCTATGTTGGGCTATCGGCGATTGTGCGGGGTGTGCTGGCCTTTTGGCTGGTAGATGGCCTGCTCTTCGCGATCAAGGATAGCGCCGGCTTCATTGTCGCCGTACTCGTCTTTGGCGGCTCGATCCTGGTCGCGCGGCCAATCATGCGTTATTTTCTCGCCCAAAGTCTCGATCCCGACACCCCAGCGAAACAAGCATCGCTGGACAAGCTGCTGGACGAACGACCGGTACATCGCGCGCTTGTGCTCGGCACCGTCGTTATTCTCGCCGGCAATGCCCTGGCCGGGCTGGTCAACTTTTATCTGAACCTAATCATCGTGACCGCGCCGGTACGCACGGAGGAGTTTAACCTGCAGGTCGCCAGGGTCAATGCGATCACCCGGATTGCACTCACAATTCCAGAGATGCTGGCGTTTGGGCTCGCGTTCTGGCTGCTGTACCGTGCGCTCTTTGCCCATCTGCCGCGTGAAGAAGGCAAGGATCAGCTTGAGAGTGATTTTTGGGAATTGGTGCGGCTGCGTGAGGCGCAGAGCTAGTGGAGCGCGGCCTGCGTAATAAAGTTTCACAAACGTTTGCCCCACAGGAACACCTGCCTTCAGGCCAAAGCACAATCAGCAGGTTGGCGGATCCGCGGCAAGGGCAGCTACACCTGTACTCGACCCACCTGAACAGACGGCGCGTGCTATAATATGTATAGTAGGTAATGCAAGATAATAGGTGCTGCGTAGCGCCCGTTTTGCAAGACTGCATTGGCTCAGCGCTGCTCAGTCTGGTTTGGTACCGCCGTTTGCCTGCCCTGTACCTTGAGAAACAGACTGGTCCCTGTGAAGGAGTTGATTGGGGAATGAATATATTTTCTCGTCGCAGCAGCGGCGTGACGGAAGAAGCAGTGCTCCAAGCGTTGAGCACGGTCCAAGAACCGGAGCTGGGCGGCGATCTTGTCAGCCGCAAAATGATCAAAGACCTCAAGATTGAAGGCAGTCGGGTCAGCTTCACGGTTGAGCTGACGACTCCGGCGTGCCCGCTCAAAGACCAGATCGAGCGCGAAACACGCGCCGCAGTGCTTGGTGTGGCGGGCGTGCAGGATGTTGCGGTCGATTTCAGCGCCAATGTGAAGCAGCGGCCGGGTCTTTTTGATAAAGCTGGTATTCCGGGTGTCACCCATGTGATTGCCGTCGCATCCGGCAAAGGCGGCGTCGGCAAAAGCACGGTCGCAACCAACCTGGCGGTAGCGCTGGCCCAAGACGGCGCGAGCGTCGGCATGTTGGATGCCGATGTGTACGGGCCCTCGGCGCCCTTGATGTTGAACCTCAAAAATCAGCAGCCGATGGTGCAGGACAGCAAGATGGTTCCGCTGGAAGCGCACGGCGTCAAGGTGATCTCGGTTGGATTTATGGTGCCGGAAAACCAGCCGCTGATCTTCCGTGGGCCGATCATCTCGTCGATGCTGCGGCAATTTTTGTACGAAGTCCAGTGGGGTGAGCTCGACTACCTGGTGGTTGACTTGCCGCCCGGCACCGGCGACATCCAGCTGACGCTGGCGCAGGCCATACCATTGTCGGGCTCGGTGATTGTGACAACGCCGCAAGACGTGGCGCTGGCGGATGTGACGCGCGGCATTGAGATGTTCAAGAAGCTCAACGTTCCGATTCTGGGATTGATCGAAAACATGAGCTTTTTCCGCTGCCCGCACTGCGGTGAGCGCTCCGATATTTTCTCGCATGGCGGCGCGGCACGGGCCAGCAAGCAGTTTGACGTGCCGTTTCTGGGCGAGATTCCGCTCAGCCTGGCCATTCGCGAAGGCGGCGATCGGGGGCAGCCAGCCGTGACCAGCGCGCAGCCCGAAGCATTTGCCGATGCGTTCCGTGAGGTAGCGCGGAACCTGGCTGGACGGATCAGCGTCGAGGCGTACGCTTAACGATTGTGACTGTACGATGTTGGCTGGTACTCCGTTGAACAGCGAGTCACCAGCCAACATCGCAGCTCTTTGGGCACAGCGCCGATGATTATTCCACTCAACCAAACACGGGCAGACGTGGCCACGGCTCCAGCGCCAACCGCCACCTATATTCCAGCGCCGGCCGAATTTTACCGGCAGCGTGGCCCTGCCCGCGACTCCTTCCAGCGCCACATCAATTATTTGCGCATCTCGCTCACGGATCGCTGCAACTTCCGCTGTTTGTACTGCATGCCCGAGCATGGCGCGCACTTCGCCCCCCGCGACGAGCTGCTGACCGACGCAGAGCTGCTGCGGGTGGTGCAAGCGGCGGCGGCGGTCGGCTTCGAGAAGATCCGGTTGACGGGGGGCGAGCCAACTCTGCGGCGAAATATTATCGAGATTGTGCGCGGCATCGCGGCCACGCCCGGTATTCGCGAAATCTCGATGACGACCAACGGACTGCGTCTGGCCGATACGGCTCAGCAGCTCAAGGATGCCGGCCTGACCCGCGTCAACATCTCGATCGATTCGCTCGATCCCGCCAAGTTTCGCTCCATGACCCGCGGCGGCGACTTCGCGCGCGTCTGGGCGGGTATCGAGGCGGCGGAACGGGTTGGCTTTCGGCCAATGAAGCTGAACGCGGTGGTGGTGCGCGGCCTGAACGACGACGAGGTAGCGGACCTGGCGCGACTCACCCTTGACCAACCGTGGCAGCTGCGCTTTATCGAAATGATGCCGCTGGCGGGCGTGGGCGAGCTTGCCGAGCAGAGCGTGGTGCCCACCACCGAGATTATTGCCAAGCTGGAGCAGGTGTACGGTCCATTAGAGTTTGTGGGCTGGTTCGGCAGCGATCCGGCGCGCACCTATCGGCTGCCGGGTGGGCAAGGCACGCTTGGATTTATCTCGTCCATCACCGAGCCGTTCTGCTCCACCTGCAACCGGATGCGCCTCACCGCCGACGGCAAGCTCCACCTGTGCCTGCTCCGCGACAACGAGCTCGACCTGCGCAGCGCCCTACGCGGCGGCGCGTCCGACGACGACCTGGCCGCCCTGATGCGCCAGGCAGTCTGGCTCAAGCCGTGGGGCCATGGCCTGCCCGATGGGATCAAGCCTACACTGCGCGGCATGTCCGAGCTGGGCGGGTAGGCGCAGCACGGGAGCGAGGGACTGGCGCCTGGGCGGTTTGCTTCCCGACCCTATGCTATACTTCCAGCGCAACACATCCTAATCGCTTCAATGAGGAGGCGTTTGTTTGATACCCCCAACCATGCGGGCTGTCGTCAAGGCGCGTGCCGAGGCGGGAGCCGAACTACAAACCGTGCCGGTGCCAAAGATCGGGCCGCGCGATGTACTGGTTAAGGTACGCGCCACCACGATCTGCGGCACCGATCTGCATATCTATCGCTGGGACCCTTGGGCGCAAAGTCGCATCCGGCCGCCGCTGGTCTTTGGCCATGAGTTTGCCGGCGATATTGTAGCCGTCGGCGACGAAGTGACCACCGTCAAGGTGGGCGACTTTGTTTCGGGTGAGACCCACATTATTTGTGGCCATTGCTACCCGTGCCGGACCGGCCAGTACCATATTTGCCGCAACGTCAAAATCATCGGCGTGGACCGGCCCGGCTGCTTTGCCGAATATGTAGCCCTGCCGGCGTCCAACGCGTGGCGCAACGAGCCCGAGCTCGATCCGGCGATTGCGGCGGCGCAGGAGCCGTTCGGCAATGCCGTCCATACCGCCCTTTCAACCGATCTTGCCACAAAAACCGTCCTGATTACCGGCTGCGGGCCCATAGGTCTGTTCGCGGTCGGGATCGCCCGGGCAGCCGGCGCGAGCCGCATCTTTGCTACCGATGTCAACCCTGGTCGCTTGGAAATGGCCACCGCGATGGGCGCAACCGATCCGCTGGATGCCCGTGGTGCTGTAGCGACCGAGATTTTGGCGGCCACGGATGGCAACGGCGTCGACGTGCTGCTGGAAATGTCCGGCAACGCCGTCGCCATCAACCAGGGGTTTCAGTCGCTGCGCTACGGCGGCTATGCGGCACTGCTGGGCTTGCCCGGCCGGCCCATCGATAACTTCGACCTGGCCAACCATATCGTCTTCAAGGGCGCCATGGTGTACGGCGTGTCGGGCCGAAAGATGTACGAAACGTGGTACCAGACGCGGGCACTGCTGGGCGCAGGACGGGTTGATATTCGGCCGATTATTACACATCGCTTGCCGCTCGACGCCTTTGGGGAAGCATTCGAGATGATGATCAAGGGCGATGCGGCCAAGGTCGCGCTCTTTCCCGGCGGCATCTGATGTGTAGCCCAATCGGCTATGGGTGCAGCTCGCTGCCTGGGAACCGACAGTCGTTATACGGAGACAACCATGTCCAAGGCATTTGATGCATTTGTCCAGGCGCAGCTGCAAGAGCTCAAAGAGCAGGGGCTGTATCGCAAGCTGCGCATCTTGGGTGGCGAGCAGGGGCCGCGCGCCACCATCGACGGGCGGGAGGTGATCAACCTGTCGTCCAACAACTACCTTGGCCTCACCACCCATCCCAAGCTGCGGGAAGCAGCCAAAGCCGCGATCGACAAGTACGGCGTCGGCGCAGGAGCCGTGCGAACCATCATCGGCACGATGGACATTCATGAAGAGCTTGAACAGAAGCTGGCAGCGTTCAAGCACACCGAGGCGACGCTGGTCTTGCAGAGCGGTTTTACCGCTAACGCGGCGGCGCTTGGACCGATCCTGGCCGATGGCGATCTGGTGATCTCGGACGAGCTTAACCATGCGTCGATCATCGACGGTATTCGGCTGACGAAAGCGGCCCGTAAGGTGTACAAGCACAATGATACAGACGATTTGGAGCGCGTGCTGGAGGCGACGCGCGGCCAGTATCGCAACACTCTGATCGTGACCGATGGTGTCTTTTCCATGGACGGCGATATTGCGCCGCTGCCGCGCATTGCCGAGCTCGCCCAGGCCTTTGGCGCGATCACGATGGTGGACGATGCGCATGCGTCGGGCGTGCTAGGCCCGCATGGCAGCGGCACGGTGCATCACTTTGGACTAGAAAAGGTCTGGGATATATCGATTGGCACGCTATCCAAAGCGATCGGCGCAGTGGGCGGCTATGTGGCCTGCTCGCAGGGGCTGCGCGAGCTGATGGAGCATCGCGCCCGACCGTTCCTGTTTTCAACGGCCCATCCACCGTCGGTCACAGCCACCTGTATCGCCGCGCTGGAGCTGCTGCAAAGTGCGGAAGGCCAGGCGCTGATCGAGCGCATGTGGGAGCATACGCGCTTTTTCAAGCAGGCGCTGCAAGAGCTGGGCTTTAACACGGGCATCTCCGAAACGCCGATCACTCCGGTTATCGTCGGCGAAGGGGCAAAAGCCATGCAGTTCTCGGACCGACTCTTCGCGAACGGCGTATTTGCCCAAGGCATCGCTTTTCCAACCGTAGCGCGCGACAAAGGCCGCGTCCGCACGATTGTTACGGCGGCGCATACCCGGACCGATTTGGAAGAAGCGCTCAATATCTTTGAGCACGTCGGGCGCGAGCTGCGCCTGATCTAGTGGCCGCTGCGCTAGCTGTGACGAGCGTGGTAAAATAGACATATCTATTCGCGTCTTTTTGACGTTTATGATGGTAGGAGGAACGAACTATCGAACCTGCAACACTTGCCCGCCGCGCGGTAACCCTGGCCGAAGATAAGCAGGCGCACGATATTGTGATGCTCGACCTGCGTGGTTTGACCACAATCGCGGATTATTTTGTTGTCTGTACCGCGGAAAGCGAGCGTCAGCTACGCGCGGTTACCAGTGCGATAGATGAGGAGCTGGTCAAAGGCGGCGCCCGCCAGCCACGGATCGAGGGCTCGCCGGAGACCGGCTGGGTGCTGATGGATTTCAGCGACGTGATTGTGCATGTTTTTTCGCCTGAGCAGCGCGAGTTTTACCGGATCGAGCGGTTATGGAAGCAAGCCCAGCCCGTGGTTGTCGTTCAGTAAAGGAAGTACGTTCATGGAGGCCACCGCACGAGATCGCTACGTCCTGTTTGCGCTCGGTGCTGCGACCGGCAGTGCTTTGGGCCTCGTCGTTGGGGCGTTGATCAGTTTCTGGCTTGGCGACGAAGCTGTCGATGGGCTTAAGCGCGCTTTTCGCCACTTGCTTGGCCGAAACCAGCAGCCCAACTTCGAGCTTTTCCTACAATAACGTGCTGCTCAAAGCGGTGCCATAGCCCAACGGCCGTGAGCGCGCCAGCTGTATCGATCAGCACATCAATCGCCGACGGATAGCGGTTGGGCGTCCACGATTGATGATACTCGTCGCTGATGGCGTAGAGGATGGCCAGCAGCAGCGCCAGCCACCGATGCCAGGGCCGACGATCTCCTAATCCATACAGGTAACAGAGCGCCAGCACGCCGTACTCGCTGAAGTGCGCGCTCTTGCGCAGTATCATATTTAACAGCGCGCTCGGCGGCTTAGGCAAATCAGGCTGCGCCGAGAACCAGAAGATTAATGTCATCCAGGCAATGGCCGGTAGCCACCTGATAACGGTTTGTTTACTGAACGTAGGCATGACACTCATTGGTAGTTGGCAGGCAGGGAACCATATGTTCCCTGCCTGCTGGGTTTAAGGTTCCCGCCGCCAGCTGGCAACATTCCAGGTAAGCGGGGCCAGCGGATCGGGGGCCAGCCCTTGGATTGGGGCATGCTGCAGAATAGCTACCGGCCGCTGCAGCAGCGGGATGGCCGGAACTTCCCGGGTCCAGAGCCGTTGCTGCTTCAGGTACTCCTGCGCTCGAACGCGCTGGTCCAGTACCGAGTTTGCGCGCCGTAGTGGCCATTCGGCGGCCTCGAAGCACCAGCCACCGAAATTATTGCCGGTGTAGCCATTTTCCTGGATCGGCACTGCGTTACAGCTCCATAACGGAAGGCCGCCCGGATCCACCATTGCGACCCACCCAAACAGCGCTGTTTGAAAGGTACGGCGGTACAAGGGTCCAGTCGGACTATACATTTGGTCGATCGGCTGCGCTTCAGTTTCGGCTTGAATGCCGACGGCGGTCCAATTGTCGACAATGCGCTGGGCGAGCGCGGTCCGTAGCGGCGTGTCGGTGGTTAGCACCGATAAGGTAAACGGCTGATCATTCGGCAGGTCCCGCACACCATCGCCGTTGCGGTCGGTTAGGCCGGCCTCGTCCAGCAACGCCTGCGCTTTAGCTGGATCGTATGGGTAGCGCACCAGCTGCTCGTCGCCGGCATAAAAGGCGCTTTGCTCCGGCAAAATCCAGCTATGAAGCGGCTGCACCTTAGCGCCGAACAGCGCGGCGCTCATGCTCTCGCGATCCAGCGCATACGCGAGCGCTTGCCGCACCCGCACATCCTGCAGCCGCTCGTCCGCTAAATTCAAATCCAGATGCTCATAGACCGGCCCCGGCAGATATGTAACCGTAGCGGCCCCGCTCTGCTGATCCTGGTCTAGATAAGGATACAGCTCTTGCGGTACGCGCTCCAACACTCCGACATCGACCTCACCGCTCGTCACGGCGCTGCGCAGCTCCTCGGCGCTGGCAAAGAAGCGGAACACCAGCTGCTCAGGCAACGACGGTGCGTCGGGCCAGTAGTCATTGCGCACAAGCACGATTTGCTCGTCCGGCACCTGCTCGCCAAAGGTAAACGGCCCATAGCCAAGCGGCTGCTGCTTAAGCCTAGCCAGCGCCTCTTCCGGCGGCAGCTCCGCTAACTGATGACGCGGCAGGGGTGGCCAGGCAGCTTGCACGTAGTTCGGGTCGACTCGACCAGGCTTCAGTACAGCCCGTGTGGTAAACTCATCCACCTGTGCATAGTGCTCGACCATCGCCAGGATGACCTCGGCCTCTTGTGGTGCTTGAACCTGCCCAAACAGATCAAAGGCGAAGACCGAATCGGCCGCTGTAACCGGCTCGCCGTCGGCCCACCGCAGGTTTTTGTTCCAGTGAAACGTGACTGTTAGCTGCTCAGTTGTGGTCGGTTGCGTTGTCTCGGTCAGGGTAAATTGGCCGGTAGCATCCAGAAAACCACTAACCGGCGCAATGCTCACATCACCATTTGCCGGTGTCGGAAGCGTCTCAAGCACGCCGGTTGTGGTAAAGGCGTAGCTCAGCCCCAGCACCGGCGCCGGAAACAGCGCCTCAACGACCGGCGCTGCCGCGCGTCCGTCCGGCGAGAACGGCAAGATATTCGACGGCTCGTCAAGCAGGCCGATGGTCCAGCTGGAAGGCCCTTGCTCCGTCACGGCGGGCAAAGCTTCAGGTGATGCTTGGATGGTGGTAGGTGCCGGTACCGGCGTATCTGCCACAGCCGCTGGCGGTTGTGGAACGTTCTGCAACGTGCAGCTCAGCAACAAGCTTAGCAGCAGCGCCGCAACGCCCAGCCGTACGACGACCCAAGACGGTATGTATTTTGCAAACATCGGCTGCGCATGATACCAAATATCAGGCGGAAGTGGGGCCCGACATGGTCCGGCTAGGATGGAGGAGATTTGTCGCTGGGAAGACCACCCCCCTCATCCTGGCGGATGAGGGGGGTGGACAGCAACTTAGTCGAGATAGCCGCGCAGTTTCTTACCCAGGTGTGGATGCCGGAGCTTACGGAGGGCGACAGCCTCAATTTGCCGGATTCGCTCGCGCGTGATGCCGAACTCGACGCCAACTTCCTCCAGCGTGCGGTACTTGCCATCTTTCAGGCCATAGCGCAGCTGAATGATCTTGCGCTCACGCTCCGGCAGCTTGTCAAGCACTTCCTCGATCTGCTCCCGCAGCATCGTCTGGGCGGCAGCCTCGGCCGGTGTGGCCAGACGCTCATCCTCGATGAAGTCGCCCATCCGGCCTTCACCGTCTTGGCCAACCGGCATTTCGAGCGATAGCGGATGCATCGATGCTTCCAGCGTACGCCGCACTTTGCCCGCCGTGATCCCCATGGTATCGGCGATTTCTTCCGGCGTTGGATCGCGCTGCATGCTCTGCTGGAGCTTGTGGGAAGCGCGCTTCACCTGCGAGATAGCCTCGCCCATATGCACGGGCAAGCGAATGGTGCGGCTTTGATCGGCGATTGCACGCGTAATCGCCTGTCGGATCCACCAGGTGGCATACGTAGAAAATTTATGGCCTTTGGTGTAATCGAACTTTTCGACGGCCCGCATCAGGCCGATGTTACCCTCTTGGATCAAATCCATCATCGTCAAGCCATACGAGGTGTACTTCTTGGCGATCGAGACGACCAGCCGCAGGTTTGCCTGGATCAAATGGCGGCGAGCCTCGTTGCCCGCTTCGATCACGCGTTGATACGCACGGCGTGTTTCGGGAGTCACCTGCTCGGAGCGCAACGCTTGGCGGGCATGTTGCCCAGCCTCCATCGCTTTGGCGAGCTCAACCTCTTGTTGGGCCGTCAACAATGAAACCTGGCCGATCTCTTGCAGATACATGCGTACGGGATCGTCGATCGTCGTTTCCACGGCTTCATGCAGGGGCGCAGGCGCTTCTTCAAGGTGAAATCCAGAACCGGGATGCGCGTGAGGAGGGGCGGAGCTAGCTGACGAGTCGATAACAGCGATGCCTTCAGCGCCAAAGGTAGCATAGAGCTGGTCTATGTCTTCGACATTGCGTTCGGGCTCTGGAACTGACGCCAAAATTTCATCGCAGGTAATAAAGCCGCGCTCGCGTCCCAGCTCAAGCAGCTTGTCCAACATGCAGTCCGTCCTCCAAAAAGCGAATAATGTATTTTTAACCTTGGGCGAATGTTCGTGGGGGAACCATTCACCTAACAAGGCAAGAGGGTCCGCGTTGTGATCCACGGAACCCTCTCTTGTGCAAACATTGCACGATCTGTCACGAGTTAATACACTATAGCGGGTGGACTAGGCAAAGTCAACCCCTTTTTAACTCGCAATTAATAGAATTGTGAGCGTCTGGTAAGATAAGCACCGCAAGCTGGCGTGGAACCGGCACATTGGCCAGTCAGCCTTGGCACGAGCCTTGGTACAACTATTTCAGGCGTTGTTTTTGCACAGGGAGGTGCGACCAGTGGCTGACGTTCAAGCATATTGTGTGAAGTGTAAAGAAAAGCGGACGATGAAGGACTCGCAAGAGCAGCAGTTGGATAACGGCCGACGCGCCGCCAAGGGCACGTGCGAGGTGTGCGGCACCAAAATGACCAAGTTCTTGCCGAACAAGAAAGACTAGTTCGGCACGGCCGCGGCAGCTGAGCGGGGAGAGCGGGCGGGGTTATCCACCTCGCCCGCTGTTCTATGGTATGCTACCGATCTACACGTTCAGACGCCAAAGTTCGAGGCAGTATGGCCAAGCAAGCACCGCCGCAACAGCCGGTTGCCGTCAACCGGAAAGCATATCACGATTACTTTATTGAGGAAGAATACGAGGCTGGAATCGTGCTCACGGGCTCTGAAATCAAGTCCGTGCGAGCTGGCCGGGTCAACCTGCGGGGCGCGTATGCGCGCGCCCAAAACGGCGAGCTATGGCTCTTTGATGCCCATATTTCGCCGAACGATCAAACCGGCGCGTATTTCCAGCACGAGCCGACGCGGCCCCGCAAATTGCTGCTGCACCGCCGTGAAATCAACCGGCTGCTCGGCAAGCTGGAGCAAAAAGGGTTAACCCTGGTTCCGCTCGACATTCATTTTCAGTCACGCCGAGCCAAGCTGAAGCTGGGCGTGGCGCGCGGCAAGAAACTGTATGACAAGCGCGAAGCCACGGCGGAGCGCGAATCGCAGCGACAGCTCCAGCGCGTAATCAAAGAGCGCCGCTACGACGACTAAGGCGCGCAGCGAAAGGGGCGGAGCGCGAACAAGAAACGCGCTCCGCCCCTGTGTTATGCCATTCGCGCTTCAGCGGCCAGCCGCCACGGTTTGGCCGACCAGCGTCAGCACGGGATTGGTCAGAAAGCCTTGCACCACCACCAGCAGCGCCGCTACGCCAACGCCCAGCAACAGCGGAGCTGTGGTAAACGAGGGCACCGGCTCGCTCCGCTCGCGCATATACATGTTGACGATGATGCGCAGGTAGTAGAACGCCGACACAACGCTGCTGAGCAGACCGATCAGCGCCAGCCACCAGAAGCCGGCCTGGTAGGCCACCTGAAAGACGAGCCACTTTGCAAAAAAGCCTGCCAATGGAGGCACGCCGGCCAGTGACAGCATAAAGACGGCCATAGCCGCACCCAGCAGCGGCTGCCGCCAGCCAATGCCCGCGAGGTCCGCGATGTCAAAGCGCTCCTCACCCGCCTGCTCCAGCGCAATCACAACGGCGAAAGCGCCCAGGTTGGTCAGAGCATAGGCCAGAATATAGTACAGGTAGCTTTGCACCGCGCCTGGCTCGCCGATCGCCACCAGCGCGCACAAGATGAAGCCGGCGTGCGCAATCGACGAGTAGGCCAACATCCGCTTGATGTTGCTCTGCGCCACCGCGGCAATGTTGCCGATCACCATCGTCAGGGCCGCTAAGATCGCCACAATGATCTGCCAGGTCGGCAACACATCGACCGGAAACGCAATCTGCACCACCCGCAACAGCGCCGCGAAGCCAGCGGCCTTGGTCGCCGCCGACATATAGGCCGAGACCGGCGTTGGCGAACCTTCATACACGTCGGGCGTCCACATATGGAACGGCACCATCGAGATTTTGTAGCCAAAGCCGATGAGCAGCAGGCCCAGCCCCACCAGCAACAGCGGCGACGTACGCATGGCCTGGTTCGCGCGCAGCTGGTCGGCGATGGTAGCCATATCGACCGTGCCGGTTACGCCATAGACCAGCGCGGTACCGTAGATCAAGAAGCCGGCGGCGAACGCGCCATACAGCAGGTACTTCATGGCGGCTTCCTGCGACCGAATGCGCGGATAGGCGAAGCCCGCCAGGATGTACAGCCCGATCGACAACCACTCCAGGCTGATAAAGAGCACGATCAGGTTCCGACCATGCGCCATCATCATCATCGCCGATGTGGTGAACAGCAGAACGGGGTAGAACTCGCCCATCTCGATCGCTTGACGCTTAAGATAGTCCATCGCGAAAAGGATGGTAATCGCCGTCACCAGCGTCAAAATCCAGTCGATGGCGATCGCCGTATCGTCGAGCAGCGCCATGCCCTCAAATGATACACGGGGCGTCTGGCCATAGAAGGGCAAGGCGACAGCGGCTCCTGCAGCCAGGCCAACGAGCGCCAGAATAGCTGTGGTGCGCTTGTTTGCGATAAACAGATCGATCAGCAGCAACGCCGTCGCCCAGACAGACAGCACCAGCGGCGGGCCGATGGTCGTGAAATCGGTCTGTGGGATTTGAAATTCCATGGTGTTACCTCGCCGCCAGCACTGGCCCAAGGCCATTCGCCAATGCGGTCACGGACTCGTTCATTGCCCGAAAGAACGGTGTCGGATACAGGCCGATCAGGAGGATCAGCGCCACCAACGGTATGAGCATGCTCAGCTCCAGTCGGCTGATGTCGCGCATTTTGGCAGTCGCCTCCGTCACATCGCCCATCATTACGCGCCGGAACATCCACAGCAGATACACCGCCGCCAAAATCACACCGATCAAGCCAAAGGCGGCAAATTCCCAGCCAAGAAAGGGCGAGCTAAAGGTGCCAAACATAATCGTCGCCTCGCCCACAAAGCCGTTCAGCGCGGGCAGGCCAATCGACGACATGATGATCAGCAGCGACAAAAACGTGTACACCGGCATCACTCGCCACAGGCCGCCGAAGGCGTCAATCTCGCGTGAGTGCCGCCGCTCATAGATCATGCCGACGATCAAGAAGAGCGCGCCGGTTGAAATCCCGTGGTTAACCATCTGCAAGATCGCGCCATGGATGCCGATGGGATTGAGCGCAAAAATGCCCAGCACCACAAAGCCCATGTGCGAGACCGAGGAATACGCCACCAGCTTCTTGATATCGGTCTGGGCATAGGCGATCCACGCGCCGTAGATGATGCCGATCACCGCCAGCACCCCGATGGCCGGCGCGAAAAAGCGCGACGCTTCCGGAAAAAGCTGCAAATTGAAGCGGATAAAGCCATAGCCGCCCAGCTTGAGCAACACGCCCGCCAGGATTACCGAGCCGGGCGTAGGAGCTTCGGTGTGGGCATCCGGCAGCCAGGAATGAAACGGCCATAGCGGCACCTTCACGGCGAACGCCGCAAAGAACGCCAGGAACAGCCAGCGTCCCAGGTTCTGGTCAAGCACGAACTGGTTGTTTCTGATCGCCTGCACCATGTCGGGGAGGCTGAAGCTGTTCTGGCCCCACAGCACGTACAGCGCGATGATCGCCAGCAGCATCAAGACCGAGGCGGCAAAAGTGTACAAAAAGAACTTGACGGTGGCGTAGATGCGACGCGCCCCGCCCCAGATGCCGATCAAGAAATACATCGGCACCAGGGTAAATTCCCAGAAGATGTAGAACAAAAACAGATCCTGCGCCAAAAAGACGCCCAGCATACCGGTTTGGAGCGCCAGCATAAACGCTTCAAACGCCCGTACCCGCGTATTGATGGCGTCAAAGGTCGACAAGATGGTGATCGGCGTCAGAAACGTGGTCAGCAGCACCAGCCAGATCGAAATACCGTCGACGGCCAGAAAATAATCAACGCCGAACGCGCTGATCCAAGGCACGCGCTCGACCAGCTGTAGCTCGGCTCTGGCCCCATCAAACACGCCGAGACCTGGTATCAGCGGCAGCGACAGCACAAAGACTGCCAAACTCCACACCAGCGCGACGCGCTTCGCCGTGTGGTCGCTGAGCCCTGGCGCAAACAACACCACGAGTGCACCCAGCAGCGGCAGCCAGACGATCAAGGAAAGCAGAAAATTCAAGGCAACACCTTTAAAGAATGAAGGATGCGGGATGAAGGCTACCGTACGGCTCCTTCATCGCCCCGCCTGCCTAGCGCACCGTAGCAAAGCCAAAGTAGCCCAGCACCGCGATCACACCCAGGAAGAAGACCAGCGTGTACGAGCGCACATAGCCGGTCTGCGCCCTACGCAGGCCCCGCCCACCGAAGCCGACCAGCCACGCCGCGCCGTTGACCAGGCCATCAATGCCCAGCGGATCGAGAATGCGCGACAAAAAGCTGGCAGTCGCCTTAAAGGGCCGCACGACCATCGTGTCGTACACATCGTCCGCGTACCAGCGCTGCTCAAAGCCTTCAAAGAAGACGCCCAGGTAGCGCGCCAGCGGATCGCGGAAGGTCTTCTTCCATTGCCGCTTGCCATACACCTGGTAGGCCACCCATCCGGCGGCCAGCGCCAGCACTACGGTGATAATGGCCAGCGGGATATTGAACTCCAACGGTTCCTGCACGGCGTGCCCGACCTCGAAGACCGGCTCCAGGAAATGGTCCAGAAAGTGCAAGCCCGGAAAGTTGATGATGCCGGCAATCGTCGAGCCCACCGCCAAGATCCACAGCGGGATCGTCATGATCGGCTCGCTCTCGTGAGCATGGTAGCTGGTGTCGCGCTGCTGGCCCAGGAAGACCAACGAGACCTGGCGCGCCATGTAGAAGGCGGTCAGCGCCGCGGTGATGATCAAAATCGTGCCCGACACCGGATAGGTCCCAAAGCGCGTGCCATGAAAGGCCGAGCCGATGATCTCGTCTTTGGAGAAGAAACCAGCCCAGATTGGAATGCCAGACAGCGCCAAGGTGCCGGCCATGTAGGTCAGAAAGGTCGTGGGCATCGCGCTGCGCAACCCACCCATGCGCCGCATATCTTGCACGTCGTGCGCCCCGTGGATGACCGAGCCAGCTCCCAAGAACAGCAGCGCCTTGAAGACGCCATGCGTCAATAGGTGAAAGATCGCCGCGGTATAAGCGCCCATACCGGCTGCCGCCACCATGAAGCCCAGCTGCGACACCGTCGAAAAGGCCAGCACGCGCTTGATATCGTATTGCCCGATTGCAATCGAGGCCGCCACAAAGGCGGTTGCCACGCCAACATACACGGTGAGATTAGAGATTGCCTGAGTCTGTAAAAAAATTGAATGTGACCGAACGATCAGGTAGACGCCCGATGTCACCATCGTAGCCGCGTGGATCAGCGCGGACGCGGGCGTCGGACCGGCCATCGCGTCCGGCAGCCAGGTCCAGAGCGGAATCTGCGCCGACTTGCCGCTCACGCCGATCAGCATACAAAAAGCGATAGCCGAGGCGAGAGCGGTCGGTCCCAGCACCCAGTTGATCTGTTGCCCGGCCAGCTCGGCCGCACGGGGAAAGATGACGCCGTAGTTGAGCGAGCCGAAGTGCTGGAACAAGGCCAGGAGCGCCAGCATCAGGCCAAAGTCGCCGATGCGGTTCATCACAAAGGCCTTCATCGAGGCGTAGCGCGCTTCCTTGCGCTCAAAGCTGTGGCCGATCAATAGGTACGAGCACAAACCCACGCCTTCCCAGCCGAGGAAGAGCAGCAGGTAATTGTTCGCCAGCACCAGGATCAGCATGGCCGCCACAAACAGGTTAAGGTACACAAAGTACCGCACCGGCCGGGCGTCGTGCGCCATGTAGCCGATCGAGAAGACATGGATCAGGCTGCCGACGCCGGTGATCAGCAGCACCATCACCGCCGACAACGGGTCGAACAGAAAGCCGAACGGCACGTCGAGCGGACCGGCGTCGATCCATTGCCACAAGGTCAGGTCGATGTGCGTCTGCTCTTCGTGGGGCAGTCCAGCCAGCAGCGCAAAGGCCGCCAGCCCGACCACAAAGGCCGCTCCACAGGCAAGACTGGCAACCATGCCTGCCCGCCGGCCATCGCGAATCAGGAACGTGTTAATCAACGCTCCAAGCAGCGGCAGCACGATGATCGCCGGGATAAGTGTAAACAGTGTTTCTTCCACAAACGTCCTTCTTTTTAGGTTACAGGCTTCAGGTTACAGGTTTCAGGAATTGACCACAATCAGTTATCCGCCCTGATGCCTGTTGCCTGATACCTGTTGCCTCAGCCTCGCATCGTGTTAACTTCGTCGACATTGGTTGTGCGGCGGGTGCGGAAGATGCCGACCAGCAAGGCCAGCCCAACCGCCACCTCAGCCGCCGCCACGGTGATCACAAAGAAGGTCAGAATTTGGCCGTCGACATGATTCCATTGCCGTGAAAATGCAACCAGCGCCAGGTTGGCCGAGTTCAGCATCAGCTCAACCGACATAAAGACCACCAGCGCGCTGCGCCGCGTCAGCACCCCAATCACCCCGATCGTAAACAACACAGTGCTGAGCAAAACATAGTATTCGGTGGGCACCATTAGACACGGTCTCCTTCACGGCTTTTCATCGTGAGCACCACAGCGCCGATCAACGCGACAAGCAGCAGCACCGAGGTGATTTCAAAGGGCAACAGGTAGGTGCTAAATAGCTTACGGGCCAGGATATCGGGAGCGCCAATTTCGTTTGGAGTCTGCGTCGTCGGCACGGGAGTGCCCGGGAAGAACAGGGCATATCCGGCCATCACCACCAGCAGCAGGCCCATCACCAGTGCAACCGGCGTTTGCCAGGGCAGGCCATTGACCTCTTCCTGGCCTTGCTCGGAGCCGAGGAGCATAATCACAAACAAGAAGAGCACCATGATGGCGCCCGCATACACTGTGATTTGCACCATCGCCAAGAAGGGCGCGTTGAGCAGCAGGTACAACACGGCTACGCCGAAGAAGTTAAGCACCAGCCACAGCGCCGAATGCACGGCATTATGGCTTAACACCATCGCCACAGCCGCGCCAATCGTCAGCAGCGCAGTGATAATGAAAAAAGCGATTTCCATGATTTTATGTTCTCCACAGGAGCAAACAAGTGACGACTGCACATTTTATCACAAGCGCCGCCCGGCTTTGTCAGTGGTGCTTAACACAAAAACGCAAGGACGGGGAGTGACGCAAAGAAAAATGGGCTAGCTCTTTACGTCCTTGCTCCTGTCCGTCCTTGCGCTGGAAACCTACAGTTCCATTTGGGCCGGAGGATTCGGCGGACGATTGAGGTTTTGCAGAATCGGCGGCGGCTCACCCCAACCTTTATCAACCGGCTGCAGCAGGATCTCTTTGGTAAACACTGCCGCCTTGCGATCATAGAACGAGAGCTCGTACTGATGCTCCAGCACAATCGCATTGGTGGGGCAGGCATCTTCGCAGTAGCCGCAGTAGATACAACGGATCATGTTGATCTCGTACTTGGCTGCATAGCGCTCGCCGTAGCCGACCGGATTCTGTGGATTGTTCTCAGCCGGCTCGACATAGATGGCATCGGCCGGACAAGCGGCGGCACAGAGCGAACAGCCGATACAGCGTTCTTTGCCATCGGCATAGCGCTTGAGCTCATGCTTGCCCCGGAACCGCTCACGCACCGGCCGCTTGACCTCGGGATACGAGATCGTGACGGGCTTGGTGAACAAATACTTGGCGGTGGTGCGCAAGCCCTTAATCAAATCAAACATTTCTAGCTCCTACCTTCGGAACCCGCCGAAGAGTCCGGCAATGTATGGATTCATGTCCTGGGTCACAACGGCAAAGACCGCCGTCACGGCGACGAGTCCGAGCGAGATCGGCAGCAGCCGCTTCCAGCCGAGGTCCATCAGCTGGTTGTACTTGAAGCGCGGCAGTGTTGCACGAACCCAGATGCTAAAGAACAAGAAGGCGATCAGCTTCAGCAGGAAGTAGCCAAGCGAGACCAAGCCTGCAACGTTGGGATAGCCCAAGCTGTACAGCAGGTCGACGCCGGGGCCGCGCCAACCACCCAGGAACAAAACGACACCGATTGCTGAAATCGCGATCAGCTTGATGTATTCGGCCATGAAGAAGAGCGCGAACTTCATCGACGAGTACTCGGTGTTAAAGCCACCGACCAGCTCCTGCTCCGCCTCTACCAGGTCGAAGGGCGCGCGCACCACCTCCGCGGTGGATGCCAGCCAGAAGATGCCAAAGGCAAGCAGGCCCGTCGGCTTAAAGATGTTCCACCAGCCCCCTTGGCTTTCCACGATCCGGCAGGTGCTAAGCGCACTGATCTCGGCTACCGGCTGCTGGCCAAACATCAACGAGCAGAGCGATGCGTTGGCCGCCTCCTGGGTCGTGGGCGTGGTCGTGAGCATAATCGCAACCAAGATCGACAGGCCAAGCGCCAGCTCATACGAAACCATCTGGGCCGCCGCGCGGATCCCGCCCAACATCGAATACTTGTTATTGGACGACCATCCACCGAGCGTGACGCCGTACACACCGATCGATGTGACGGCCAGCAGAAACAACACGCCGACGTTAACATCCGCCAGCTGTATCGGCACGTAACGCGCTGCCTCGCCCAGCAAAAATGACAGATCCAGATACGCGCCGAACGGGATCACGGCAAAGAGCACAATTGCCGGGATCATCGCTAGCGCTGGCGCAATGGTGTAAACAGCCTTATCAGCCTGCGCGGGCGTGATCTCTTCCTTGAAAAAGAGCTTAAGCGCGTCGGCCAGCGGCTGGAAAAAACCGCCAGGACCGGCCCGGTTAGGCCCCACGCGGTTTTGCAACCGCGCCAGGATCCGACGCTCAAACAACGTCAGATACGCAAAGGCCGTCGTCGTCGCCAGAAACAAAATCAAGGAGACGAACAGCAGCGTAATCAGCCGAACCCAAATATTCATGCTACCCCTCGACCTTCTCAACCCTGACCGGCGTGAGCACGCCGGTTTGGACCTGACCCAGCGGAATCTCAGCTAGATCCGGCACCAGGAGCGTACCCGGCCCTACCAGGCCATCGACCTTGGCATACAGCTCGACGTTGCCCTGCGCCGACGAAAGCCGCAGGCGGTCGCCCGAGGCGATGCCCAGCCGCTCGGCGTCTGCTTTTGCCACGCCGACGTAGGGCTGCGCCACCCAGAAGCTAAGACCTTCCGCGTTTTGCATCAACGTTCCGCCATCGTACAGCCGCGGCGCCGCCACCAACAGCAGCTCCCCATTACGCGGCTGGGGTGTGGTCGGCTGGGAAAAGACCAGATCGAAAACAACATTGGTCTGTTCCGCTAATGTTGGCCATTGCACGCCAAAGCCCTCGGTATTGGTATAACTTGTGCCATCGTAGAAGACCGGGTCGTCCGCTGCCTGGCGACCCCAGGTGCCGTGCGATGACTTGAGCTGGGCGTAGCTGGCGCCCTTGTAAATGGCCACCTGCTGCACAATCTCCGCGTTGATATCATCCGTGGAGCGATACAGCCAAGTCCGAGCCGTGGCTACTGGCTGCGCCGGAGCCGGCCGCTTACCGGTCGGCTTGCCCGCGCTGGCAGCCACCGTGTCCAGTGCTGGCTGGCGCACCATAGCCGCGAGCGCACGGCCCAGCCCGGCAAAAATTTGCCAGTCAGGCCGGCTATCGCCCAAGTTGTTGCGCGCTGCCCGGAAGCGCTGGACGCGCCGCTCGGCGTTGGTGTAGGTGCCATCCCGCTCGGCAAACGACGACGCCGGCAGCACGTAGTCAGCGATTTGCGCCGTAGGCGTCAAAAACAAATCCTGCACAATCAGCAGCCCCACCTTTTCGAGTGCAGCGCGTGAGGCCGGATTGGCGGCGACGGGATCGAGACCCGCGATATACAACGCCTGCAGCTTGCCGTTGCCAGCTGCCTGCACCATCTGCTGCGCCGTCAGGCCTTCCTTGACCACGTTGGTGTAGCCCGGACCTTTGCCCGGCCGCACGCCCATATCAAGCGCGCCGCGGCTGTTGTTGTAGCGCATGATCGGCAGCACGCCATTGCCGGGCCGGCCGACATGACCGGTGATCAGCGCCAGATTGCCAAGCGCCTGGAGCAGGGGCGTACCCGCCGCAAACGCCTCACGACCATAGACGATCACCAGATTTTCGGCACCGGCCACGCTCTGGGCGACCGCTTGAAACACATCGGCGGCAACGCCGATCTGCTCGGCAACCGCTGCAACACCAAACGGCCGTAGGGCGGTCCGCAGCGCATCCAGGTTTTTGGTACGGCTCCGCACAAATTCTTTGTTTTCGCTGCCGCCTTCCAGCACCGCCGACAGCAGGCCAAGCACAAAGTGGGCTTCGTGGCCGTACTGGTAGCGAACGGTGCGCGTGGCGCTGGCATCCAGCTTGGTCGGGCGGCCGTTGGCGACGATCAGCTCGCCGCCGCGGCGCTTAATGCCCCGCAGCCGCAGTAGATGAACGGGCGCTTCTTCCTCGGGATCGGCGCCAACCACCAGCACGGTTGTGCCCTTACCCAGCTGGCCGAGGTCGGTGCCGCTCGCCAGGCCAAACGCATAGGCGAGGTCGTCATGCTCCGGCTCGTCCAGCGTGCCGTTGCGCGAGTCGATATTGGGCGACTGCAGCAGCTCACGGAACAGCTTCTGGAACAGATACAAATCTTCGTTGGCCAGCCGGCCACCAGCCAGACCGCCGACGGCATTGCCGCCAAAGTTTTGCACCACGCCATGGAGGCGCTGCGCAATATCTTCCAGCGCTTCCTGCCAGGTAGTCTCGACCAGCTCGCCGCCGCGCCGCACCAATGGCTTGGTCAAGCGCTTGTCGCTGGTGACGAAGTGGAAGCCCCAGCGGCCCCGGTCGCACAGCCAAATCTCGTTGACCCACTCATTGCTGCGGGGCTGCACCCGCTTGATATCGCGGTAGCGCATATCCAGCGTCATGTTGCAGCCGACCGGGCAGTGCGGGCAGACCGTGGGAACCGGCTTGATCTCCCACACGCGGCCGGCATAGCGGAACTCGCCGTTCATCAGCGCGCCGACCGGACAAATATCGACCGTGTTGCCGGAAAACTTCGAGTTGAACGGCGGATTGGACTTGGACTGGATCATCCAGGCCCGGCCACGGTTGGCAAAGCCCAGCACGCTGTCGCCCGCAATCTCATCCTCGAAGCGCACGCAGCGCGAGCACAGAATGCAGCGCTCGCGGTCAAGGTCGATCAGCGGACCCAGCGGAATCGGCTTTTCGAAGTGCACTTTGTCGTCATAGTCAAAGCGGCTAACCGAGGGACCATAGCCCATGGTCAGGTTTTGCAGGGGGCACTCGCCGCCTTTGATGCAGACCGGGCAGTCCAACGGATGCGATGTCAGCAGAAATTCGAGCACGCCTTTGCGGGCAAACTCTACCTCGGCCGTGTTGGTTTTAACCACCATGCCGTTGGAGACCGGATTGGTACACGCCACCTGCAGGTTGGGCTGCATCGCGATCACCGGCTTGCCGTTCTCGTCCAGCACCGGCTGCTTGGTCGCCGGATCGATCTTGGGCGTGCCGATTTCCACCAAGCACATGCGGCACATGCCGACGGGGACGAGCTTGGGATGGTGGCAAAAGACCGGAATCTCGATCCCAGCCTCGCGCGCGGCCTCGACCAGACCGGTGCCCTGGGGCACGGTGACCGCAACACCGTCGATCGTTAGCGTAATATCAGGCATATATCTTTACATTTCCAGGCAGGGCATTCCCAAAACGCGCCTGCACATGAAGCTCTTAGCGTTTGACCGGCGCGGCCGCCGCACCCGTACGGGCACTGCCCTCGGCAACCGAGGGACTGGGCGCGTCATGCCCATTGATCTGTGACTTGGTACCGAGCTCGATCTGCTGGCGAATCTCAGGCTCGAAATACTTGAGCGCGGACTTAACCGCCGAGACCGAGGACGGTCCAAGCAGACAAAAACATTTGCCGCCCAGCATCTGGTCGCCGACCTCGTTCAGCAGCGGAATATCGCTCGGCCGCCCATGGCCGTGCCCGATGCGCTCCCAGACCTTGGTCAAGAAATGGGTGCCTTCACGGCAGGGCGAGCACTTGCCGCACGACTCGTGCTTGAAGAACTCGTCGATCTTCATCGCAGCCGTGACCACGTTGACGCTGTCGTCCAGCACGATCACCGCGCCCGAACCAAACTCGGTGCCGATCGCCCGCATATCGTCCCAGGTCATGCCCGCGTCAAGATGCTCCGGCTTGTTGATCAGCCAGTTTGTCGAGGCGCCGCCGGGCACGATAAACTTTAGCTCATGACCATCCCGGATACCACCGCCCAGCTCGTAGATGAACTGACGCATGGTCAGGCCGAGCGGAATCTCGAAGTTGCCGCGCCGTTTGACGTGGCCGCTGAGCGAGACAGCGGTTGTACCGGGCGACTTTTCGGTGCCGTACTGGCGGTACCAATCCGCGCCGCGGGCCATGATCATCGGCACGTTGGTTAGCGTGGCCACGTTGTTGATCACGGTTGGCTTGGCGTACAAGCCGGCCACGGCGGGAAACGGTGGCTTGGCGCGCGGCTGGCCGATCTTGCCTTCCAGCGACTCCAGCAGCGCCGTTTCTTCGCCGCAGATGTAGGCGCCGGCGCCGCGATGCACATACAGATCGAAGTCGAAGTCCGTACCCCAGAGCTTTTTGCCCAGAAAGCCCCTGGCGTACGCTTCCCGGATGGCGCGGTCCAGCATGCGGGCACCGTAGGCATACTCGCCGCGAATGTAGATATAGCCGGTCGTCGCGCCAATCGCAAAGCCCGAGATAATCATGCCCTCAACCAGCTGGTGCGGGTTGTAGTCAATGATTTCGTGATTATTGAATGTTCCGGGCTCCGACTCGTCGGCGTTGCAGACCAAATACTTCGGAAAAATATCCTTGGGAATAAAGCTCCACTTGACGCCTGTGGGAAAGCCCGCGCCGCCGCGCCCGCGCAGACCCGACCGCTTGACCTCATCGACCACCGCGCCGGGCTGCATCGTGGTCAGCACTGTACGCGCCGTTTCATAGCCACCCAGCCGCACATACTCGTCGACCTGCCCAATGTTGGGATAGTCACGATTGCGGAAGACGATATGCTCTTTCAAAAACGGATTCGGATATTCCGAGCCGAAACCGTTGGCGGGGCCGCCAGGATAGCCATTTTCGTAGCGAATAGTCTCCATGCGTCACTTTGTTCCTTAGCTGTCAGCAATCAGCTATCAGCAATCAGCTCATCGAAACATTACGACTTCATCTGCTAGCTGCTGTGTGCTGAATGCTTTATTGTTCCGCGAACCGGCCTGAGATACTGAGTGTCGCGCCGCTCTGGGCCTTTTGGACCATGTCTTCAAGAATGCCGGGCACTTTGTCGGGTGTTACATCGCCCAAAAATTCAAGATTGGCCTGCATGACGGGTGCGCGATGGCACGCGCCGATGCATTTGACGCGCTGCAACGTGAATAACTTGTCGGACGTGGTCTCGCCCGCCCGAATGCCCAGCCGATCCTCAAGGTCGGCCACCAATTCTTCGGTACCCGTAAAGCAGCACGGATTGTCGTCGCAGACCTGGAGCACCCACTGGCCGACAGGTTCGGTGTACAACAGCGAGTAGAAGGTCGCGACCTCGTACACATCGGTGTAGGGCATCTCAAGGATGTCGGCAACTTCCTGGATATGGTCGATGCTCAAATGGCCGTACTCGTCCTGCGCGATATAGCACAGCGGCAGCACAGCCGAATTTTTGATCGGGTACCGGGCGAGAACACCAGCAATCTCGGCGGCGTATTTATCTGAAAGCACATTAACCTCTTAGCGATCAGCGATCAGCGATCAGCGATCAGGAGCATTTCAAACGTCAAAACTCTCGACGGCTGATAGCTGACGGCTAGCGGCTATCGATCGACCTCGCCAAGCACCGGATCAAGGCTGGCAAGCATGGCGATCAGGTCGCCGATGACCTGACCTTTCGCCATATGCGGCAGCGCTTGCAGATTGATAAACGACGGCCCTCGGAAGTGCACCCGGTACGGCTTGTTTGAGCCATCGCTGACGATGTAGCAGCCCAGCTCACCACGCCCCGACTCGACGCCGACGTAGGCATCGCCCTTGGGCGGCTTAAAGCCCTCGGTCCACAGCTTGAAGTGGTGGATCAGCGACTCCATCGAGTAGGTGATTTCTTCCTTTGGCGGCGGCCAGATCTTGCGGTCGCTGGTCGCATACGGCCCATCCGGCAGGTTATCCAACGCCTGTTGGGCGATCTTGACCGACTCACGCATCTCCGCAATGCGGACAAGGTAGCGCTCGTAGGTATCGCCTTCAGTGCCCGTGATCAGGCGGAAGTCGTAATTCTCGTAGCCCGAGTACGGGAACAGCTTGCGCACGTCGTAGGGCACGCCCGTTGCGCGCAGGTTTGCGCCCGAGGCGCCCAGTGCAATGGCATCGACGGCGTTGAGCTTGCCCACGCCAACCGTGCGCTCTTTCCAGATCGGGTTATCCGTCAGCAGCGCTTCGTACTCGTCGATGCGGCTGGGGAAGATGTTCAGAAAGAGCTGAACCGTCTCCTTGAACTCTTTGGGAAAGTCCCAGGCCAGACCGCCGGGCCGGATATAGCTCGTATGCATGCGCGCGCCCGACACCAGCTCAAAGATATCAAGCAGCATCTCGCGCTCGCGGAAGCAGTACAAGAACACGCTCATCGCGGCGAGGTCCAGCGCGTGCGTGCCGAGCCACACCAGGTAGCTGTTCATCCGCGTCAGCTCGCTTAGGAGGACGCGGCCAACCTGGGCGCGGGGCGGAATCGGACAGTCGAGCAGCTTCTCGACGGCCAGCGCATACACCAGATTGTTAATCATCGGGCCGAGATAGTCGGTGCGCTCGGTCATCACGAGGGCCTGCTGGTAGGTCTTGGCCTCCATGTTCTTCTCGATACCGGTATGCAGAAATCCAATATCGGGCGCGAGCTGGACGACCTCTTCACCCTCAAGCTCCACCACCAGCCGCAACACACCGTGGGTCGACGGGTGCTGCGGGCCCATGTTGAGCACCATCGATTGCTCGAACTCCGACGAATTCTTCATACGCTCAGCATTCGCAGCGATCACCTGGCGCGGCGATGGCACCGTGATCTCACGAGCGGCCTGGGCGACCTGCTGCGGCGTTGGAAACGCCCCAGGCGATACATGCCCATTCTTGCCACTGTTGAAGATCGCCGTGCGACGCTCGGCAACGCCTTTTTCAGCAACAGCCATAATAAACTCCAATTACCAACGACCAACGCACAATGACCACCAGCCACCGCTGTGCGGTCATCAGTTATTGATAATTGATCATTCCTTTGCGTACGGCTTTTGCGCGTCGACATCGTCGTGGTTGAACGAGAAAGCGACTTCCTCGTACACCAACGGCTCGTCCTTGCGCTGCACATGGCCGTCCCAATCCTCCGGCAGCAGGATGCGCTGCAGATCGGGATGACCATCAAACACGATCCCAAACATGTCCCAGGCCTCGCGCTCCTGATACGTAGCGGTTGGCCACAGCGGCACGATGCTCGGCACGTGCGGATGGGCTTCGGGCACGCCGACCTTCAGCACAACCATGTGCTGGTTGGCCAAGCTGCGCAGGTGGTACACGACCTCGAAGCGCGGATCGCGGCCAAGATAATCGACACCCGTGATGCTGGCCAGCCAGATATATTGCAGATCAGCGGAGTCGCGCAAAAAGAGCACGATCGGCAGGAGGTCGTCGGGCTGGATCCGGAACGCAAGGTCGCCGCGGTACTCGCTAGCTTCCAGCACCGCAGCGCCAAACTGCCCCTGCACCCTCGCTTTCACCGTTTCGTTATCAAGCGCCATGTTAGCGGCTCCCAATCCGATCAACCTGTCGCCCTGACTCGTCAAACCGGATGGCGTTAGCTTTGCTGCGTGGAGCAAGCTTTTCGCGCTTGACCTTCTCGTGCAGCATTATGATGCCATGGATCAGCGACTCGGGCCGCGGTGGGCAGCCCGCCACATACACATCGACGGGAACGATCTCGTCGACGCCCTGAACCACAGCGTAATTATTGAAGACACCTGCGCTTGAGGCACAGTCGCCCATCGCAATCACCCACTTCGGGTCCGACATCTGATCGTAGAGCTGACGCACAACCGGCGCCATCTTGCGCGAGACACGTCCCGCAACGATCATCAGGTCTGCCTGACGCGGGGACGGACGATTGACCTCCATGCCGAAGCGCGACAGGTCAAAGTCACTGGCCTGCGCTGCCATCATCTCAATCGCGCAGCAGGCCAGCCCGAAGGTCAGCGGCCACATCGCATTGGTACGGCCCCAGTTGACGGCCGCTTCCAGCGTTGTGGTCACGAAACCAAGATTACCAGCTTTTTCTTCTAATCCCATCGGAACGCTCCCCGCTTCAACGCGTATAGATAGCCCGCGAACAGAATTGCAATAAACACGCCCATCTCAACGAGGCCAAAGATCTGCAGCTCGCGGAAAATCAGCGCATAGGGCAACATAAAGATTACTTCAATATCGAACAAGATAAAGATCATGGCGACGAGATAAAAGCGCACCGGAACACGCTGCCGCGCCGAGCCGATCGGATTCATGCCCGACTCGTAGGGCATCAACTTGCGCAGTGAGCCGCGCTTGGGTCCAAGTAGGCTTGACAGGCCGATCACCACAAAGGCGAGCACGGTTGTCAGCACAAACAGGATCAGAATTGGCAGCCAAGGGGCCAATGCTTGCATGTGACGCTCCACTTAAGACACACATGGCCGCCCCACAGCGGGGCAGCTTCATGACATCCATATGAGAATTATAATCACGTCCAACTTTGTGTCAAGAAGCACAATCTCCTGATGCGGCCCTTATGATACCGCACTTTGGGGCTTTCACTGTCAGAATCAAATGCCGGTACGCAGGTTGCAAAACAACACGTTTCGCGTCGAAGGTGCATGCTTGACCATCGCAAGATGCGGCGACGCCAACCGATATTTGACCAAGCGGCTATACTTAAGCTATCAGCAAGGAGGCATCCAATGGGATTCCTAGACTCACTAAGCAAAACGTTATCGTCAGGCGTTGACCGCGCTAAGTTTGAGGCCGACAAATTCCAACGTACCAGCCGGGTGAGTGGCGAGATCAACAACATCAAAAGCCAGATTGACACCAACATTCGGCAGCTTGGCGAGCGCGCGTTGGAGCTGTACCAGCAGGGCTCGATCACGGCGCCGGAAATCGCGAGCCTGGCCCAGATCATTGCCCAACTACGCGATCAGCAGACGCAGAAAGAAGCCGAGCTGAACGCGGCCAACGCCGAAACGTTTGAGTCATGGCAGGCGATGCAGCCACAAGCTTCCCAAGGCACAACGAGCCAGGGCATACCGATCAGCTCTGAGCCGAGCACCGGCTACACGCCGACGACGAGCAGCTCTGAGCCGAGCACCGGCTACACGCCGACGACGAGCAGCTCAAGCAGCGCAGACCGCAGCACCACTCCTAGCTCTGCGGTGCCCAGCGGTGCCACCCACGATCAAAGCGCAACTTCGGCAGCGCCATCATTCACTGGGCGGGCCTATGACGTGTCCGAAAGCACGGATGTATCCGGCAGTGGGCTGCCGAACAACAGCTCGGTCGGCGGTCAATCAAGTGCAGCGGTCAAAACATGTCCAAACTGCAGCTATGACGTTCCCGCATCCGCCGCATTTTGCCCAAACTGTGGCAATCGCATGGTGTAGCAGGAACAAGCGGCAGTTGGGCGGGTGGGGCGCTTTGCACACAAAGCCCCCACCTTCTTGTTGCACAGCTCAGAGGGCACTGTGGAGCAGCACATGCAGCACATGAATCAGGAAGCTTCCCGCCAAGCGACCTTAGTCGTGTTGCTCGCGGCGCTTGCGCGCCTGCTGCCGCACGACGCCTTGGGCCCACTGCCACAATGTTTGGGCGTTGCGCGGCCGGGACATCGAGTACAGGTTATACCGCTCGGTTGGGGAAGCGGTCAGCCGCATGGCCAGTGGCTGCGGCGGGTTGTTAATCGCCAACAGGACCGCCTCGTTTTCCCAGATACACTGGTGCACCTCATACCCATGCTCGCCGAGTGCGCGCACAACCGCGGGCACAACTGTTTCCAGTTGATTGGGTAACACGTAGCCGTACAGGACATCCGTCTCGAAGGCTCGTCGCGGTAACAGCCGAATATCCACCAATGCGTCGATAATCGTCGAGAGTTGCTCAAGCATGCGCTGCGCCCCTTGGGAATACGCGTATTCTAAATGCGACTACCAACAGTAACAAGGGGGACAAAACGAGGCTGGAGCCGTTCATAGCGCCGTTCCCGGCGGCACGATCTCCCGCTATGAATGCAGCTCGCAGGCCGCAGACGGGGCAGGCGCGACGGCGCGCAGCCAGCTCACGCTCTGCGGCAAAACGGCGCCAAGCAGCACCAGCAGCAGACCAAGCATCTGCGGCCAGCTCAGCCATTGGCCGACGGTGATCGCGGACAAGAGCGCCGCAAACGGAGCTTCCATGGTTACGATCGTGCCGGCCACACCCGCTGGCAGGGAGCGTAAGGCGAGCGAGTAAAGGACATACCCGCCTAAGGTGGGGCCTAACGCCAGCCCAAGCACCACCAACCATGGCCATGGAGTAGTGCCGACCGTCCAGATCGTTTGGGGACGCTGAGTCAGCAACAAGGCCAGGGTACCAAAGGTCATCAACCAGCCCAGGGTAGTCCACGGCTCCCGGTTGCGGACGGCGCGCTGAGTAAACAAGCTATAGCCCGCTTGCAATACGCCTGTGGCTATCCCACACACGATGCCCAGCCAATTGAGCACCAGCAGCTCCGGCTTGTACGCCTGCACCACCAGCAAACAGCCAACAAATGCCAGGACGAGACCGAGTATGGCGCTGCGCGACGGCATTTCACGCCAGAGCAACCAGGCTCCCACCGTGGTAAACGCTGGAAACGTATAGATCAGCACCACGGCCACGGCCGGGCCGTTGTACGCAACCGAAAAGACCCAAATGCCATGATACAGACCGATAAACACGACGCCAGCCAGCGCAAAGCGGACCAGCTCATGCCGTCGGGGCAGGCCGAAACGAATCAGTGCCGCCGGCAAAACAGCCAGCACCACAAACAGATCCCGCCAAAATGCCAGAGTTAGCCGCGGCACATTGTACACATCCAGCAGATAGCTAAGCCCCGGTGCGGTAAAGGACCACACAAAGGCTGCGGCAAGTGCCCAAACAAATCCCAAACGTTGAGAAGCCATACCCGTCGCTTTCGTAAGCGGATAATTAAGTGCGAGTGCCTGTTGCGCCTCCCGAGGCAATCAGTGGTCGTTTCCGGCAACGCCGACACCTAACGCCACGGCATGATAGCATGTTCCAGCGTGACGAGATTGCACCACAAGTTGACGGACCTGGCCTTGGTTGGTATCGTAGCGTTGGTCGGGCCGCCGGACTGATCAATAACTGTGAAACCATGGGAAACAAAGCTCGATGACACAGCCGCAACATATTATTTTGATGGGAGCGCCAGGCGCCGGTAAATCAACGCAGTCGCGGCTGCTCAAGGCGCGCTATCCCCTGCATGTGCTTGCTACCGGGCAAATGCTGCGCGACGAGGTAACCAAGCGCAGCGCGCTCGGTCTGCTGGCGGAGGCCTACTTTGAAACCGGGGCGCTCCTGCCGGACGATGTGATGATCGCCGTTGTGACGGAGCGGCTGATCCGGCTGGCACCGAATCAAGGATTTTTGCTGGACGGGTTTCCCCGCACAGTGCCCCAAGCCGAGGCGCTGGACAAGCTACTCCAACGCCTCGCGCGGCCGATCAGCGCCGTGATCGCCTTGAGCTTGGACGACAAGCAGGTGGTTCAGCGGCTGGGTGGGCGACGCATGTGTGAAGGACTAGGCGAGCCGTTTCCACTCCACATCGACGACAAAGCAAGCGTAGATGCGTGCTTGCGCTTGGGCGGGCGCATTGTGACCCGGCCGGACGACGAGCCGGAGGTGATCGTGGAGCGGCTGCGGATGTACGAGGCGGAAACTGCGCCGCTGATCGACTATTACCGCCGGGCCGGCTTGCTCCACACGATCTCGGCCGAAGGCACGCCCGAGGAGGTGCAGGCAGCGATTGTGCAGATCCTGGAGCAGACTTCCAACCCACCAGTCACAGGCTAACCGCCACGCCAAACACAGCCGACGCTTCTCTCACCGCAGGCCTTTGCTCGCCACCTAGCAGAGAAGCCCTTTGGCCTTGGCCGAGGGCTTCTCAGAACAAAGCGGCCGTGCTATACTCGCCACAGATCCTCACGCGTCTGCAACATTGTGATTCATTTCGACGTACCTGCATTAAATCTTACATACACGACCATACGTATCAAGGAGTGATGCAATGCGATGTTCCAACTGTGGCGCTGCCCTTCAGCCCGGCATGAAATTTTGTACCAATTGTGGCACGCCCGCGCCGGTGAATGAGCCGGTCGCGGCAACCAATGCGGCCACCGGTCCCACCCGCATGTTCAGCCAGGGCGGCGACGGCAGCTCCGACTTTTATCAGCAGGCCGGCCAACGCCTGGATCTGCCCGATCCCAAAGTTATCGCCAGCGGTGAAGGCAAGACGGGCATGGACTATCAGATTGTCGGCACCACGATGCAGGCAGCAATTATTCAGCTGGAGCCCGGCCAAACGATCTTTTCCGAAACAGGCGGCATGGCCTGGATGAGCGGCAACGTCGTCATGAACACCAACGCCGGCGGTGGTGGCGGTTTAGGCGGCATGATTGGCGGTATGCTGAAACGCGCCGTGTCGGGCGAGTCGCTGTTTATCGTCGATTACACGGTGCAGGGCGGTCGCGGCTTGGTCGCCTTTGCCTCGGAGTTTCCCGGCAAAATCATTCCCCTGCATCTTGGCCCAGGCCAATCGATGATTATGCAGCGCGACGCGTTTATGGCTGCCGAAAAGACCGTGACATTGGAGATGCACTTCCGCCGCAACCTTGGCTCGGGCATCTTCGGTGGCGAGGGCTTCATCATGCAGCGCGTTACCGGTCCCGGCGTGGCATTCGCCGAGCTTGATGGCGAAATCGTCGAATACACGCTGGAAGCCGGACAGGTGCTCAAGGTCGATACCGGCCACGTGGCAATGTTTGAGCCGACCGTGCAGTTCGACATCGAGATGATGCGCGGTTTCCGCAATATCCTGTTCGGCGGCGAAGGCTTGTTCCTGGCAACACTGCGCGGACCAGGCCGGGTTTGGCTGCAAACGATGCCAGCCATGAATCTGGCCAAAAAGATCGCCAACTATCTACCCCGCACCGGCAATGGCGGCGGCGGGAGCCAAGGCGGCTTGGGCAACCTGGGCAACTTCCTGGGCAACGATTAACGTCGAAGGCGGAGCAAAAGGACGGGGGACTGGCTATGCGCCGTCCCCCCTTTTTGTTTACGCGCGGGCACAAAACTTCTGGCCTTGCATTGCTTTCCGATAGGTATAGATCGCCGAACGCGGCACAAAGCCTACTGCCTCATACAGCTGGGCAGCCGCCATATTGGCTGCCTCATAGCAGACGGCCGCCCTGACCATACCATGCAACTGCAACTGTGGCAACCGGGCAAAGCCAACGTCCTCTACACGCCAAACATAGCGGTGTAATCCTGCAGAGCAGCCGCGACCACTTGCTCGGCGTGCGCTACGTCGTAGATATCTTGGACCACAACAGGCGAATCATCGCCGGGGATCAGCTTATAGGTGGCAAAATAGTGGCGCAGACGCTCGATCAGCCGTTCGGGGATCGCTGTAATATCGGTCGCCTCACCCCAGATATTATCGTTATGCAGCACGGCAATGATTTTATCGTCCGCGACGCCATGATCGATCTGGCGCAGACCACCCACAACCCGAGCGTTCAGGATGACTTCGGAGCGCGTAATTGGCCGTTCGCTGAGCACACAAATGTCGAGCGGATCGCCGTCGCCTTCGGTGGTGCCGGGCGACAGCGCGGCAACCAGCGGACCGCAATAGGTGCGCGGGATAAAGCCATACAGGGCCGGGGGTAGGGCGGAGCTCCGCTGCGGACGATCAACCCGGAGGTAGCCGGTCGCCTTGTCGATCTCATACTTGACCGGATCGAACGGCGTTATTTCGATATACGCATGGATCAGCCGCGGCGGGTCGCTGCCGGGCGTCAGGCCATGCCAGGGATGCGGACGCCATCGTTCAAACATTGGTTGCTGTGCCATAGCCATACTCCTCCTTGGAGCCGTCGAGCTCCACGTGCATCGCGCCGAATGGTACGATAGCACATCGCGGCCATTCGCCCCAAATACACCCCACATTGCGTGCTATTGTTACAATTTGAATGAGTCGTTGGTAAGGAGGAGCATGCAATGCCACGCCGCGAATGGAGCCGGCCATTTCCCGAGATCAAAGCCCAAATTCTGCGCGTGTTACAAACCGACACAGCGCACAGCAGCGACACCCTTGTGCAGGCGACAGGCTTGCCGTTTGAGGACGTAATCAGCGCGCTCCGGATGCTCCGACATAGTGGCGAGCTCGACTTCGAGCCGGAGTGGGCCGGCGAAGGCGTGATGAGCGCCGCGCACAATGTACGGCTGCGCGAGCCCAACCCATCCTCGCAGGATCATTAACACGGCATGAACAAGCACGCGGCGCTTGAGCAAGAGTGTGAGGTCGAGTTTTTTACGGCGGGTGGTCCCGGCGGCCAGCATCGGAACCGGGTAGCCACCGGCGTGCGCCTGCGCCATATACCAACGGGGACTGTGGTCACCGCCACCGAGCGACGTTCGCAGGCTGCGAATCGGCGGGTAGCCCTGGAACGCTTGGCGGAGCGGCTGGCGCAGGCGGCTGTGGTACCCCAAACGCGCTATGCCACCCGGCCAACCCTGGCCAGTCAGCGGCGGCGTGTGGACGTTAAGCGCCAACGCTCGGCGGTTAAGCTGGCACGGCGCCGGCCGAGCGTGGATGAATAGGGGCAGGCACAGCCTTCCGCTAATCCGCCGACACGCAACATGCCTGGCACTGCAGACTGCCACCAACAATACCGTACACGGTGTTCCCATAGAACCAGGGAGCGCCGCTATCGCCCCCAATCCGCCGTACATGGCGCGCTGGAACCAGGCATGTGTCCCGTTCGAACGTGGTTGAAGATTGTTTGTATCCTCGTGCTTGCCGCAAGCATCGACGAGAAACCAAGGTACGGCGAACATTCTAGCCCTGGACAACGTTTAGCGAGTGGTCATCGGCAAATACACCTTGTACGGTAGCACTGGATTGGTGCTGCCACTCCCCGTCCTGCTCTTGACTACAAAGGCATCGTCGTTGAGCGCCTTGTTGGGCTGCAAGACACCCGTCGTCGTCGGAAAGTCGAACGACTCGGTTTTGCCCGCCAGTAAAAGGTTAGCAGCGTCGTCAAGCGCGATGCCATTGATCAGATCGTCGTTTTTGCCGCCGAGATACGTGCTCCACACGCGGCTGCCGGTAGCGCTCAACGTCGTAACAAAGCCGTCATAGCAAAAGCGCTCAGTACTGCCGACAATGCAGATGCCTCGGCCGATCATGGGCTGAGCGGCATCGGCGGTCACGGGAAAGTCCTCCGAACCGGTAAAGCCCGCGACATGGGCATTGCCCGCGCGATCAACGACGATGCCCTGCGACTGTTCCCACCCCGCGCCACCGAGGTAGGTCGAGTAGACCAGCGCGTTGCCCTGCGGCGTGAACTTGGTCACAAAGGCGTCCGCGAAGTTGTCCGCGCCCCGTTTGGTCGCCTGTGCGGCGTTCTTGGTAGGGAAGTTGGGCGAGAGGGTGTAGCCCGTGACCAGGATATTGCCGTCGTTGTCAAGCGCGATGCCGGTGCCGATATCACTGCCGCTGCCTGTCCCGCTCCCACCGTCGTCACCACCCAGGTAGGTGCTGTACAGGGCGCGGGTACCTTCGGGATTAACCTTGAATACAAAAGCCTCCTTGTCATCACAGTACCCCGGGTTCGTTTGGGGACAGGCGGGTTTGTAGCCGTTGACCGTGTTGAACACCGCGTCGGTCTGACCCGTGATGTAGGAGTTGCCCTGGGCGTCCACGGCGACAGCGCGAGCACTGGTGCCACGGTTAAAGCCCTGATCGGCCTGGCCGAAGAATGCCTGGTACACTTGGGTGCCACCATCGGCTGTGAGCCTGCGGACGAACGCCACGGGGCCGCTAACCTCGACATGGCCAACCAGATACGGATTGCCGCCCTGGTCCACGGCAATGCCGTAGGCAAGGTCATCCCACTCCTCCCCCAGGTAGGTACTAGCAGTGAGCACGCCATCCGGCGCGAGTTTCGTGGCGAAGGTGTCGCGATTGCCACCACTGAAGGTGCCTTTGATGGGATTGCGCGTGGGAAATTGGTTGGACTGAGTACCCCCGGCAATCCAGATATTACCTATGCTGTCAACGACGATGCTGTTACTTTCTTCGTCGTCTTCGCCGGCCAAGATCGTGGTGTACAGGAGCCTGCTGCCTTGCGCGTTCAACTTGGTCACAAAAACGTCGGTGCTACCCAGGCGAGGGCCGCTCGCGCCGGGAAAGTTTGCAGAGTAGGTATGGCCGGTGACATACACGTTTCCGTTCTTGTCAACTGCAACGGCATGAGCGTAGTCGGCGCTACCACCGCCGAGATAGGTGCTGTACACCAGCGTCGGGTCGATCGTGAGCGGCTGCATCTGGTCATAGTGTCCCAGCGCAAAACCGATCCGGCCGTCGGCGGACTTGGCGAAGCGAACCTCGACCGGTACGCGCCGTACCCGTTGCCCGGAAACCATGAGCTCCTGCCACGCGACCGGCGCTTGCTCGATCAGCGTCATGCCGTTCGGCAACGTGATATGGAGGTCGCCCGTCTTCGCGTCGATCTCCACGGTTTGGGCACCGTTGTAGCGCCAACCGATCTGGGCAGGATCAACACGCGGAGCGACAAGGTACGTGCCTTTGAGCCCGCCGTCGTAGCCGTCGTAGCGCAGATCGATGCCAGGATACAACGCATGGTAGGTCAGGCTTGCATAGGCTGGAACATTGCTGCGCCAGCGCGTAGGATCGTTTCCAACATACGAATGCATAACACCAAGTGGTTCACCGCCGACGATGGTGGGCGTGAGGTGTGCGCCGTCAAACTGGAGCCGCACCACCGTCGGGGTTGGGGCTTGGGATGGCGCTTCACGAGTGCCTGACCCTTGATTCCGGTTCCCTGCACTGGGGAGTGCCAGCACCACCTGCCGGTCGGTGAATGCGAGCGTTCCACTCATCCCGCGTGCTGTCATCTTGACGGTGGGATCGCTGTGACCAACGTTGGGCGTGAATTGGAGCGGTAGCTTCAGCCGGTCACCGGCTGTGTCGATCAGGCTACCTGTAGGCAGCGCCTGAGACCAGACCTGCGCCAGCAGCGCGACGCTGAGCATGCCTAGCAGTACGACGCTGCTGCGCTGGAATTGATTTGGCATCGAGCGCGATAATACGCTAGTGTGCATAATCTATCCTGTGTTGACTAAAATTGTGGGTTCCTGAGGGTCGTCATCGCTTCGTCCGCGATCCACGGACCAGCGTGCGCCTCACCGACGTCGTGGCGGTGCTGCGCGATGGTCAGATCGATCCGTTTCTGCTGGCGAGCTTGCGGCAATCGGCCGAGACTCAAGTGGGATGCTGTGCTTACGACTGATAGTTGGGCAACGATTGACTATGACGAGACTGGCCTGAAGTGGTTAACACGCAATGCCGCGTCGGTCTCCCGTCCAATGCGGATCACCATTCCTGGCAACGCGGCTACGTCGTGAACTGTGGTACGGAAGTTTACAATGCAGGCCCGTAACACAAACGTTTCACCAAGCACTGCATTCGACACAAACGCTGCCCCACTCTGGTTCAGCCGCTCCAAGATCTCCGTGTTCAAACGATTGAGGTAAGCTTCAACGTCGTCTTGGCCGGGCCGCAGATCGGGGGGCACGTAGCGAAACGTTGTGATGCTTAAGCTTTGGGTTAAGGCTTGCAATTCGGGCTCGGCCTGTACATACCGATGCAATTCCATGGCCAGCCGAATATCGTCCGTGAGCATGCGTCGGTAGCCTTGACGACCTGCCTGTCGCAGCCCGAGCCACACCTTTAGGGCACGAAACCCGCGCGAGTTTTGTGGACCATATTCGTAGTAATTGATGCCGGGTTCGTGTCCCTCCTCGTCGAAGTGATAATAAGGCGGATGGTAACTGAATGCATCGTGCAGTGCCGTTTTGCTCCGAACCAGTACACAACCAGCCTCGAGGGGCGCATACAGCCACTTATGGGGATCGACTGCCACCGAGTCGGCTTCACGTAATCCCAGCAGATCGGCAGGCACGGCCACCTCGTCGGCTCCATCCAACAAGAGGGCTGCTAGGCCACCATACGCGCCATCGACATGAAACCAGAGGTTATACTCGCGGGCTATGGCGGCAAGCTCCGGCAAGGGATCAACAGCGCCAGTACTCACTGTTCCTGCCGTGCCAATGACCAAAAAGGGAAGGTCATGCATTGCGAGATCCTGGTCAAGGGCTTTACGGAGCGCCGCTAGGTCCACGCGTTGGCGATTGTCTACTGGTATCCAGCGAATAGCATCCGTGCCTA
>JADDQF010000011.1 GCA_016781505.1 bacterium | reverse complement strand
ATTGCTCATCCAGCGGTCGATATTGAAGGCTTTTGCAGCTACAAGCAATCGCTGTCTGAGGATCAAGCTGAAAGGCCCTTTGTAACAGGTTTGTAAGTGTGAAACCGAATGCCAGCGGCAGCCAAAGCCAAAAAATGCGCCTCCGTTCATCGCCAGGGCGCTCGTTTGCTGCGTTGTCAAGATACCACGTTTCCCTACGGTTTAGGCATAGCCTTCCGGCCGATGTTTGAGAAGGTATTGTATGCTAAAATAGCTTAAAGGTTCCACTTGCACGTTGGACTCGCCGATACTGCTCTCGTCAGCTGACGGGAGTATTTGTATTTAGGGGCACAATGCTCACAGCCGCGAACGCGAGCCTTCTTGAGGGCTATCCCATGCTTGGGCACTTGTGCCGGTGACGTGAACAAGCACGGCTCTGGTAACAGATTCGGGCTAATGGTCTTGTATGGCACGCTTGTCCACTTATTGTTGGGCAGTGGGCCTAGTCCACCTGCGGTACTATAAGGCGTGTTCGATCAAACCGGAGGTAGCCGCGCGCTGCCGCTTCCACAGCTGGAGCTGGAAAAAATTGTAGCCAGCCTAGCCTGAATGGACCAAACAACGGCATGAACCAATTATCTTCGTCGGACCAGCGCCGCAATGTGATCGTTAATGTGCTCGATGCGGGGATGTGGCTCTTCGGCATCAGCTTTATGTCGACCACAACAATTTTACCCGTATTTCTACGACATCTCACCGACTCGCCGCTGTTGATTGGCCTGGTACCGGCCGTGCTTGACATGGGCTGGTTTCTCCCACAGCTCTTTATTGCCCCATACGTCCAGGGTCGACGGCAATACGGTCTCGTACTCGGTCTCGGGCTGATCGAACGCATCCCGTTCATCGTGTTTCCGATCCTGCTCTGGTTGTCGCCGACATTAGCCAGTGCATCACCGGTGAGTGTGGCGGTCTTCTTCGCGCTGCTGGTTTTACGCGCATTGGGCTCGGGTATTGTCGCGCCTCCCTGGCAAGAGTTTATCGCTCGGATCATTCCGTTGCCGATTCGAGGGCGCTTTTTTAGCGCACAACAACTCGTCGGGAACTTGCTGGCGTTAGGAGGGGCCGCCCTTGGCGCGGTGGTACTGGAGCGCTATCCCTATCCCACGAACTTCACGATCTGCTTCGGCCTCGGAGCAGCAAGCCTGATGGTCTCCTGGGGCTTCCTGGCCCTGAGCCGCGAGCCTGTTGTCGAAAGCGCGTCATCGGGCCGTCACAGCTTCAACCGCGCCTATATCAGCCGGCTGCGGGAGATCATGCAGACGGATCGCAACTTTCGCGCATTCCTGCTGAGTCGTGCCTGTGCTTATATGGGCACGATGGCGCTCGGCTTCCTGGCAGTTGCGGCAATTACCCGCTTTAACTTGAGTGATGCTCAGGCCGCAATCTTTACGACGTTGATGATTGTGGGCGGAACGCTCGGTAATGTGTGCTGGGGGCCTCTCGCGGATCGCATCGGCTACAAAATGGTGCTCTGGATCGGCACCGTGTTGTGGATGGCGGCACTCCTGCTGGCAGTGGTCGGGACGGTCGTTGAGGTAACCTACGTTGTCTTCATCCTTGTTGGCATGTCAAGCGCCGCATCGACGGTCGCCGACCTTGGGATCGTGATGGAATTCGGCACGGACGAGGAGCGACCTACATATATCGGGCTAGCGCGCACGATCACGGCGCCATTTCTGGCCATAGCTCCACTGCTGGGCGGCCTGATTGCCCAATTCACTTCCTACCGGGTGTTGATGCTGGCGGCGCTGCCGTTCGCCGCGTTAAGCCTGTACCTTTTGCATTGGGGCGTACAAGAGCCGCGCCACATGGCGCTTTCCAAGCAGAGCTCGTGACCTACATACGTCACTTGGCCTGAGCGTACCGGGACGCCGGAGCAGGGCAGGCGACGGTTCAGATCAATGCCACACAACAGGCTGATAGTAGCAGACCACAGCCAGTGCGTGGATTAGATGCGATCCATTGATGGATTTACTCCACGTCAGGCGTTGCCTGCGACTGCTTCCGCATCCAGTGCATCCGTCGGCTTGATGGCGCTACGGGGATTGGAAGCAATCAAATGCGAGACGATGGGAACGGTTCCGGGCTGTTGCAACGCTTGCGCCCGCAGCTCCACTTCCTGATCCGCCACAGTGACCCGTTCGTGCTGGCGTAAATGCTCGGCCCACGACGAAACAAGAAAGGTTTCAAGGAAACGATCTGGTGTACCGGCATCCCGGAACAGACCCCACTGGGTTGCGCCGTCGCGCAGCCGAATCGTCTGCACATCCGTCATTGCCTGGCAAAACGCGGCTTGCTGCTCCGTTTGTACGCGATACTCAACCGTCACCAGCACCGGCCCGTCGTCTGGATCTGGCTTGAGCGCCAATTCGGGCTCTGGCCAGTGCTGGGAAGGGCTGAGATCCATCTCCTCGCCCGTGACCAGCCGCCACCGCAGCATGGTCAGCAGTCCAAGCACCAGCACCGCCGCTGCGGCTAGCAGGGTTGTACTTTCCCCAACTTGGCCTGCTACAACACCCCACAGGGCGCTGCCACCTGCTAAACCGCCTTGAAACACCAGCAGGTACACGCCCAAAGCCCGGGCCTGAACCCAATGAGGCACGGTGGTCTGCGCGGCAACGTTAAGGCTCGACGCGATCGTGAGCCAGCCCACGCCTACCGCCACCAACATGAGATTGATGATTACCAGGTTACGCAGCAGCGCGAGTGCGACCATGCCCGCCGCGAAGATCAATGTCAAGATCAACACCACCTGGTCGATGGACAGGCGCTCGCGAAGACGGGGCAGGATGCTTGCTCCGCCCACTGCGCCAAAGCCAATACTGCCGAGCAGCACGCCATAGCCGGTCGCGCTCAGTCCAAGCTGCTGCTCTGCGACAACCGGCAACAACGCCCAGAGCGCGCTTGCCGCGAAAATAAAAGCCGCAGTGCGCACCAGTACGGCTCGGAGTGGGGGCGAGTGCCGCGCGAAACGGACGCCGGCGGCCACCGCACTGCCCACGCGCTCCGGCGGTGCCGTATGCTCTTGCGGCGCAGGCTGCCACCGGTAAATTACCGCGATCACGCCCACAAACGAGGCCGCATTCAGGATAAACACAGCCGCCGGACCGGCAGCAGCCACGAGGAGCCCACCCAGGGCTGGGCCTATCGCGCGGGCCAGATTAAAGCCTGCGCCGTTCAACGAAATAGCTGCCGACAGCTGGTAACGTGGCACGAGCTCAGGCACAACCGCCTGCCAGGCAGGACCGCTCAGTGCGCCACCCACGCCCAGCAAAAACGTCAGCGCCAACAGCAGCCACGGATTCATCCAGCCCAGCGCGGCCGATCCGCTCAGCAGGCCGGCCACGACAAGCATCCAGACCTGGGTCAACAAGATTAACTTGCGCCGATCGACCAGATCGGCCAAGGCTCCCGCCGGCAAGCCAACCAGAAAGACCGGCAAGCTGGCCATCGTCGTGAGCAGGGCGATGGGCAACGGCGAGTTGGTCAACGAGGTCATCAGCCAGGTAGCGGCGACGCCGTGCATCAGCGTCCCGATATTGGAGGCGAGCGCCGCAATCCAGAGCGCCCGAAAAATAGGCTGGGTCAGGGGGCTCCAGGCCGGAGCGTTTCCCCCATTTTGGTCAGACGTAAGCTACCTCCAGCCAGTTTGCAACCTGTACCCAGACAGCAGGGTTCGTTCCAGGCTTCAATCACCCAGCCGCTTGTAGCAGATTCCGGGCCGATGATGTCTATATCAGGAGGTGTATCGCGGGGGCGTTTTCCCCAAGATGGCGGGCGTTCGCTCGTCAGCGCTGCAGGCCGTCGTTTACATGCCCACCGCAAGTCGCTCCGCCAGCGCCGGCGGGAGTCCCGCGGCCAGGATTTGCTTTTGCGTTGCGCCCACATCGTAGCCAATGCGCTCGAAGCGAATCGTGCGCGCCTCAGTGTCCCACAGGGCATAGGCGGCCTGCGGATTCTCGTCCCGTGGCTGGCCAACGCTGCCAGGATTGACGATGTAGCGCGAGCCGGGCTGCAGCTCAACCGTCATGCCGCGCTGCATATGGCCGAACTCGGTCTTGCCGTCGGCATGGAGCGCAAAGCGCATGGGCACGTGCGTATGGCCAACCAGGCACAGCGTGGAAGCAAAGTGAGCCAGGTTAGCCCGTGCCGTTCCGGCATCCAGAATATATTCCCACACGGGATCGCGCGGACTGGCGTGCGCCAGTGTGGCATCGGGCTCCACCGCCACCAACGCTGGACGCTCGTCCAAAAACGCGCGCAGCTCAGGCGTGAGCTGCCGGCCGTTCCATTCGTTTGCAATCCGCGCGACGGTGTTGAAATCGACGAGCGAGATCTTGCCCAGGCAGCCCAGATCATGATTGCCCGTCAGCACGTGCGTCGCGAGACTACGCATGTATTCCAGACATTCGTTTGGTCGCGGGCCGTAGCCAATCGTGTCCCCCAGGCACCAGAGCTGGTCGTACGGCGGTAACTGTTCAAGGACCGCTTCAAGCGCTACCAAATTAGCATGAATATCCGAAACCAGCGCGATGAGCATAAGGCTGTGTGTCCTGTCGCACTACGGCACAATTATTCAAACGCAGACGAGTCAAGGGTATGCGCGGTAGCTGCTGCAGCGATGCCGCCCAGCAAGTACCACATAAACGCCATGATCTGGGTGACGGGGGTGTGCTGGTTGGGCTGGCGGCCAAGCCCTATCGGACGTGGCAGTGCGACGGCACCTAGTCCGGCGGCTGCACCCAGCACAACGCCACGCCGCCAGATACGCTGCGGTTGCCCAAACCCAACCAGGCTGTAGTACAGCGAATTAGAAACAAGATCCCCAACCATGGCTAGCCAGTACAGCGTATCGCGGGGCGGAGGCGTTTGATCAACCGTGCGCAGCGCCATGGCAATCGCCCGCATGCCCAGCACGTCGACGCGTGGCGCATGAGGAACGACGTGGCGCGCCGTTTCATGCAGCCCGGTCAAAAAAGCCGCCCCGGCCGCGCCGCTCACCAGTGCCTCACGTGTTCTCATACCCTTGCTCCCATCTGCACCGGCACCTCCACGCATCCACATGAACGAGACCTGTACTCAATCAGCAATACCGTGGCCACGCTCCTGCCCTGGCTGCTCACCAGTTGGTGAACGAGCCGTCGAGGCGCCGCAGGTGGGGCGGCTCGGTCATCCGAAACGGATGGCGCCGGGCTGCGTCACGGTCAAACACAATGCCCAGCCCTGGCCGTGTCGACGGCAGCAAATAGCCATCCGCCCATTCGGCCTGCACCGGCACCACATCGGTCAGCACTGTTCCGGGTCGGGCCGGCTGTTCCTGAACCGCAAAGTTGGAACAGGCCAGATTGAGCTGCAGACACGCGGCCGTTGACACCGGGCCGAGCGGATTGTGCAGCGCCAGCTTAATATAGTGCGTCTCGCACCAGCCGGCGATCTTTTTTGCTTCGGTGAAGCCGCCAACAATGCACAGATCGATCCGCGCATAGTCCATCCATTCTTCTTCGATCAGCTGGCGAAACTCCCACTTCGAGCTAAACTGCTCCCCCGCCGCCAAAGGCACCCGTGTGCGTGGACGCAGGGTCTTGAACGAATCCGGATTTTCAGAGCGCAGCGGATCTTCAATGAAAAAGGGCTGGAATGGCTCGACCGCATGGCACAGCCGCAGCGCGTCGGGCAGATCCAGCCGGGTATGTACGTCAAAGCAGATCTCGATCTCAGCGCCAACCGCTTCGCGCACCGCTTGAAATTGCCGGAGCGTCAGCGCGAGCGCTTCCCGCGGCTCCAAAATATCGCCGTTCGCCGGCAGGCCCCAGCGCACAAATTTCCAACCCTGCGCCTTGCTCGCCAAACACGACTCAACCAGCGGCGCGAGCTCCATGGTCTCGCCGCCGTTGTGGGGATAGCACACAACCTTGTCGCGTACGCGCCCGCCCAGCAGCTCGTAGATCGGCACACCCAGCGCTTGCCCCTTGATATCCCATAGGGCAATGTCAACGGCGGAGATGGCCGCCATCACGATGCGTTCGGCCGGAAAAAAGCCACCACGAAACAGCAGCTGCCACAGGTGCTCGATGCGCGCCGGGTCCTGGCCGATCAGCAGCGGCTTGAAGTGTTCCAGCGCACCCATCACCGCCAGCTCACGGCCGGTAATCCCTGCCTCTCCAACCCCCGAGATACCCTCGTCGGTGTCCACCACCACAAACAAAAAGTTACGGAAGCCACCCCACACAGGAAACGCTTCGACGTTGGTGATCTTCATACCGTCCTCCCATGCTCGATGGAGCACTCTGACCACAACCTGCTGCCGGTCGGGCTACAGCTCTTCGCGAATCCCGGACTGCTGATCGCCGTCAAGCGCGTGACGCGAGCGTTCAAGCAGCTCGGTCATTTCCTTCAGCCGCGGCTGTTCTTCGGTCAGATCGTCTTGCGGATCATAGCCGACCAAAACCCGCGCGTCCGAGATGTCGAGGCGCTTGAAGCGGTTGTTGCTCAAGCCATGGAAAATAGCGAACTGCAGGTTCTCGACCTCGATGCAGCGCTCGATCAGCTGTTGCAGGTCGCGCCGCGAGACCCAGGCGTCCAGCAGATTGGCCGCACTCTCGTCGCGGACTTGCGCATGAGGCTGAAACGCGCCGATGCGCAGCGCAATGACCGATAGCCCTTCCTGTTCGGCCATATACCGGCCCAGGGCCTCGCCAAAGCATTTCGTCACCCCGTACAGGTCGCCCGGATTAACCGGCTCGCTGGTTTTGACCTGCACATCGGTGGGATAGCCGGACACCGCGTGGATCGACGAGGCGTAGATGACCCGGCGACAGCCGGCGGCTTTGGCCGCAACCAGCATATGGTAGGTACCGGTGATGTTCGCGGACAGCAGGCTGGACCAGGTCGCGCTCGGATCGGGATCGGCGGCCAGATGGACCACCGTATCGATCCCGGCGCAAAGCTCCTTAAGCCGTTCAAGATCGCCCAGGTCGCCGGTTACAACTTCGCCAAACGATTGAAGCTGCGCGGCCTGCTCGTCCTCCGCTTGCACCATCAGCCGCAGATCGTAGGCTGCGTGCGCGTGCTCCGCGAAGTACGAGCCGATATTGCCCGCGGCTCCCGTGACCAGCACCCGCCGCCGTTCGGCCGGACGTGTTTTGGCTAGCGCGCCCGTGCCCGTGGCGGAAAAGGAATGAGTCATAATGTCCTCCCAGCGATCGCTCAGTGACGACGGCAGCATGTTGCAGCGCCTGGTTCCTGCAAGTCGTGTGCCGGGTCTCTCGCTCATCAGGCTGCGCAGCGGACGGGACGAGGCGAGGTTTTGCAAGCAACAGAAGCGGCCATGGCGCGTGCCATGGCAGCAGCGGGTGGTTGTCCTAGGCGTTTACTGCTGCACAAAATAGACCAGGCGGGCAGCGCGCCACACGGGCATGAAGCGCCAGTACGGATCATAGTTGTCGTTTGGATTATCGTACAGGCAGTGCCCTTCCACCGCGAAATCATAGGCGATCCGAGGATTGCCGGCACGGTCCAGATCGAGCACGGGAGCAAGCCCTTGCCACACACTTGTATCGCAGTTGAACGGAATCGCCTGGGGAAACTCTTGCTTTAGCGCGGCTTCCATCTCGACCACTTTGTGCTGCCACTGCGGCGTTTCCCCGTAACAGCCGGTGTTGCACCAGGAGTATCCCAGCTCGCCATGATTATCGATGTAGGCGATGCGCGGCAGCCCCTGTGCCGTAAGCTCGAGATCGGGCGACTCGCCGGACTGTTTGGCCATGCCCAGGTTGTTGAACTGCCAGCTCTCGCCGTTCAAACAGTTCGCGTCGCACCACAAGAAGAGCACGCGTTGTTCGACGGCATCCGGCTCCAGCCCATCGCCGGTAAAGATGACGGCGCGGATACGATCATTCGCGTCCAGCTCGATGTCCCAGCTTGGGTGGGGGTACGAGCCGCCGCCGGTGGGAATCAGGAAAACCCGCTTCCAATTATCGGTCGCGCCACAGCCAGCGTTGCACTCGTAGTAGTACAGGCCTTCAGGAGCACTGGTGCCGTCGGGATTGAGCGCGAACACCCGTGAGATAATGCGGGGCTGGCCCGTGCTGGTAAAGGTCAGCGACGGCAGGTCGAAAATTTCGGCGTCATACTGGATGTTGCGTCCAACCTCAGTCTGGTTCCAGTTAGCCGCGTTGGTGCAGCCGCTGTCGCAGTAGGCATAGAACGCACCATAATGATCCGGCTCCGCATACAAATAGTTGCGATCCTGGTAGATAAAGCGGGGCCGACCCTGCGGATCCAGCGCAAATGAGCGCTGGGGGTTTTTGTCGTTCAGCACGTCAGAGGTCGTGGTGCCCCAGCTTGAGTAGACGCGCGTGACGCTCCAGCTGTTGCGATCGGTGCAGTTGGTATCGCAGGCCGCGTAGTGGTAATCCTTGCCGCCGTTGTACACCGAAGATTCGGTGACGATCAGCAAGGGCGGCTGTCCGGCAGGGGTTAGCGCCAGCTGCACTTCACGGGTCTTGTCGAGCAGCCTAACCTCGCGCCAGTTGGCTTTGTTGTTGCAGGCTGTGCCGCTGCAAAATCCGTACACTGCGGGTGGATTTTCGTTCGAAGGAACGTAATGGATGTAGGCGGCGTGGTAGCCGTCGTTGGCATCGATCGCCGTGCTGGCGCTGGCAGTTTTAACGGCGCGATCCAGAAAAATGCCGCCGGTAGCGGCTGGCGGCGGTGGCGGTGGAACAGCGCCGTTCTGCTGGATCAGCAGGGGCAAAACAACCTTGAACGTTGCGGCTGCTTGCGCATCGACAGTGGGTGTGGGAACCGGCTCGGGTGCGGCCAGCACACTGCCGACAGCGCAGGTGAGACACGAGAACAAGGTGAGGGTGCGCAGAAGTGGGCGAAGCTGGTGGACTGCAAGCAGATGATGCATCGTGTTCCTCGTGGTGCTACGTTGGATGGGTCCAACATTGTTTGGGTGATGCGACACGGCTTTAAACTAAGGTAGCCATGATTGGCCCATAAGTGGCGGAAGTTGAGGTGGGCAGCTAGGCCAAACGACCCGCCGTTTAGCCCAAAAGGCGGAGGTGCTTGGTCGGCTGCGAGCGGCAGCTTCGGCAGCAGTACGGCTGCACAAACGGCATAACGTGGCACGTTGCTTGCCGGTAGCTTGCCAAGTGGAACGGAAGGAGCAACAAGGTATGCAAACAACAACAAAGCCCTTAGCCGTGGTCACGGGAGCTTCAAGCGGCATTGGGTACGAGCTCGCCAAACAGTTTGCCCAAAATGGTTTTGATCTTGTGGTGGCGGCCGAAGATCCTGGCATCAACACCGCGGCGCAGGAGCTCATGGCGCTGGGTGCGCAGGTCGAAGCCGTGCAAGCCGACCTAGCTACCTATGATGGCGTGGAAACGCTGTACAGCCGGATCAAGGCCACCGGGCGGCCGGTGGACGCGATTGCGCTCAACGCCGGCGTAGGCGTGGGCGGGGATTTCACGCGTGAAACCGATCTGCGGGATGAGCTCAACCTGATCAACCTGAACGTGATCTCGCCCGTCCATCTCAGCAAGCGTGTGGTGAAAGACATGGTAGCCCGCGGCAGTGGCCGCATCCTGTTCACCTCGTCCATTGCGGCCCTGATGCCAGGCCCATTTGAGGCGGTGTACGCAGCCTCGAGGGCCTTTGTGCAATCCTTCTCGGAGGCCTTGCGCAACGAGCTCAAGGACACGGGCATTACCGTCACGGCGCTTCAACCGGGACCGACCGAAACCAACTTCTTCCACCGGGCGGACATGGACGACACCCGTGCCGGCGCGAGCAAAAAGGACGATGCCGAGCAGGTAGCAAAGCAGGGCTTTGATGCCCTTATGGCCGGCAAGGACCATGTGGTTGCCGCCTCGCTCATGACCAAGCTGCAGGCCGCGGCAACCAATGTGCTGCCCTCAACGGCCAATGCCGAGCAACACCGCAAGCTAACGGAGCCGGGCTCAGCGGACAAATAGCACAACGGCCCAGGGGCGAAGCAAGCAATGCCTCGCCCCTGGGCATCCCACCCGATCATTCAAGGACACACATACTCCTCGCGGCTACCACGACGCTCGGCAAACCAGCGCCACGTCGCGTACAGTGCCGTGGCGTACCACCGGACGCAGGGCAGCTACGGCTACAAGGGTGCGAGCAAGGCGGCGCAGTTCAGGTCAATGTAGGCAGCCGTTAAGCACTGCAGCTTCGGCCACCAGTATGCGCGTGACGCACCGCTTGTTTGATCCCAAACCGGGTCAAAGATCATCAAGGTCACCATTAGTTGATAGTCGGTCAGCAACGTATCCCACGCATACCCGGTAACCCCGTATCGACACAGGGCTTGGTGATACTGGTGGAGCACGCGCTGTTCACGACTCTGCTCCAAGCGTTGCGCGCGGGTCCAAAACGTCGGCACCAGAAAAGCCAGGTCGAAGGCACCGAAGTTGGCGCTCACACTAGACCTTATCGTGATTAGAGATCACCGTAATTCCAGGGACGATGACGCAGTCGAAGGTTGTGCAGACCACAGGCGATCGCCATCACCAGGTCACGGATCTGGTCTTGCCAGTAGCGCATCGTATCCTTCACAATCCGGCAGCGCTTCACGCTTGACATCGTGTGCTCAATCCGCATTTTCTCGCTGGCAATGCGGTGGTTCTCTGCTTTTTGCGCGTCGGTGAGGCTCCCACCACGGGGTTTCTTCGTCGGCTGCTCCATCGCGACACAGGCGACGGTCAATCCCTGGAACCCCCTGTCTTGGTACAAGCTACTGCCAGCGGGTAACCGATAGGGCTCAGCGTCGACCAATGATGTATCGTGCCACTTGCCGGCATAGGTTGCCCTCAGAAACTGGATGCAACAGCGCGCATCGATCAGGAGGATATGCTTCACTGTGTGACATTTCTGCTTGCCGCTGGAGTATTCCTCCTGTTCATCCCGATCTACGGGTCGTTGAATCGGTCGTTCCGTACCATCATGATAAAAAAGGGGGTCTCGTCCAACGTCTGCGTCTGCGGCTCCATCGCGGCTGCGAGGCGCGCAGGCAGCACATCCAACCGGCGCAATGCCTCCGCCAACACCGGTCGTACCACCTGGAGCCATTTGTTCGCATCAGACTGGATCATGCCGAAGAGCTGGCCATGCACTTCTTGGGTCAGGTTTTGTTTAATATGGACGAGGATAAACAGGAGTTTGTCCTCGCTGGTTGGCAACGGCGAATTCTTATACGGGCTCTAGCGGCGATTGAGGCGCGGGAACCCATCAAGGGTGTAGGCACGCATCCGCTCCAGGAAGGCCGCCTCGAACGCTGGCAGCAGTGTCGAAAACTCGTCGGGCATAAGGCTGGTGAGCGCGCGCATACGCGTCGCATTCCCGGCAATATCGTGATAGCGGAGGATCGGTATTTCCTTTCTCAACGGTCGTTACATCAGTCTATCATTAATCACGATAAGCTCTAACGTTATCCCTGTACCGACCAGCGTTGCGCTCAGCGCGATCAACAAGACCCGCACCGTTGTCGATGCGCTCAACGAAGCTGACATGATGAAATACAAGAGTAATGTAAGGAGCGGTACATGGGTTCCCCAGAAGGCAACCACCATGATCTTGCCTTGATAATTCTTGAGCAGACTCCAACGCGAAACCAAGGTGTACACCTGCAAGCTAGGATGGTTCATTGTAGCGCCCTTTGGATGAAGGAGATGCAGCGCACTCTCGTTGATCCCAGTGTACCAAGCAATATAGGGCTCTGAACACCTAGAGATGTAGGCGTCAAGTCCCCTACCTTATAGGTACTAGAGCGTTCGATGGGCATGATGAGCTCGTGCCCATCGGCTTGCTGCCGAACGCTCGGCTATGCGGCACTCTGCGCGGCATCTGCTGGACTTGGAGGCGAGACAAGCCACACAATTACACATACAACCGGCGCGTTCCAAACTCTTGTACAACGTGCAAGCTGAGCATGTAGATACCATCAGCGATGGGGCTGCGAAGAAGTGCTCAGCAGGGGAAGTTACCGAACGACCAAGCTAAGCCGAGCAGCGGCGGGCACAAAGCTCAAAATCAGCAGAAGCCAGCCCGCCCTGCGTGGGCATGAGCGCGGTACTGGCCACCCACGCCCTGTTCCCAAGATTCGTGATGGGGTGCTTACAAGCCGAACCTTGGACCTTTAGTTGGGCTGGCGTAGGCGATCAACTTCCTGACCCGCTCGCAGGCACGGCGGACAAATGGCGCCGCGGCACAGTGGTTTCGGCAGCGTCCAACACCCCTTCCAGCTGCAGGAGGTGGCGCTTCATCGCCA